>CAZTMX010000155.1:2745-6798 GCA_964614855.1 uncultured Anaerolineaceae bacterium
TATGCCCTGTTCTTTCCAGCTTTCACAGCAGGTCCCATCGACCGTTTCCAACATTTCATTAGCGAGCTAAACAGCGATCGGGGTCTGCCTCAAAATCCCCGGCCGTTGGAGCGTTTGTACGAATATATCTCCTCTCAGCACTTCAGCAATGGATTACGCCGCCTCCTTACGGGCACCTTTAAGAAATTTGTCCTGGCGGATAGCCTGGCTGTAATCTCACTCAGCCAGGTCAGTGCATCCCAGGTGCAAAGCTCATTTTGGATGTGGTTCATGTTGTACGCATTTTCGCTGCGGATTTACCTGGATTTCTCCGGTTACACCGATATCGCCATCGGCCTGGGACACCTGCTGGGCATTCAACTCCCCGAAAATTTTGAGGCGCCATATCGAAAACAGAACCTGACAGCGTTTTGGAACAGTTGGCATATCACGCTTTCGCAGTGGTTTCGCAGCTATTTTTTCAACCCGCTCACACGGGCACTGCGAACAAGCCCCCGGCATTTGCCTGTCTGGTTGATCATTTTCTTAGGCCAGTTTGGCACCATGCTGTTAATTGGCTTGTGGCACGGCGTAAGTTGGAATTTCGCCATCTGGGGTGTGTGGCATGGTCTGGGGATGTTTCTACACAACCGCTGGACGGATTGGGTACGCACACATCCGGGGCGTTTTTCAGGAGTATCCATGAACCCCAGGCTGAGCCAATTCCTGGGCTGGTTTATTACATTTCATTATGTCACATTAGGCTGGGTGTGGTTTACCCTTCCCGATTTTCCACAGGCCGTCGCGACTTTACAAAAATTACTACTATTCGTGGCAGGAAAGTAAATGACCTCACCAATTAGCAGAAAAAAACCGGGCACAGATCGCACAAGCCCAGATTTTGTGAAGCGGGTGGGGATAAAAGCGCTGCTATTGTTTATTGCCTTCAATTTTTTGTTCGCAATTTTTCAGCCGATCCCCCAACTCGGAAAAATATCCTTCTATAACACCTTGCTCCCAGGTAGATACCGCCTGCCTTATGGAGAAAACCCAAAAGTCGCTTACAACCTGAACCTGTACACCCTTTCGGCCATGTTTGCCTCCCACGAGCTAGCTGGCGCTTCCAACCCACCCAGAGAATACCGCATTCTTATTATAGGCGATTCGGAAACCTGGGGCTTTCTGCTTGAACCATCTCAAACCATCCCTGCCTACATCAACCAGGCAAACCTGTCACACCCCGATGGGCGGCAAATAAAAGCCTACAACCTGGGCTATCCAGTGATGTCTCTCACCAAGGACCTGCTTATCCTTTCTGAAACCCTGCATTACCAGCCTGACCTGATCATTTGGCCGCTAACCCTGGAATCCTTCCCCAGGGATAAACAGCTTTTCCCGCCCCTACTTCAAAATAATGGCAATAAGGTAAGAAAATTAATCGAAGACCACCACTTGAACCTTGACCCCAATGACGCGGGGCTTGTCCAGCGCACCTTCTGGCAGCGAACAATTGTCGGGGCGCGCAGAGACCTGGCCGATCTGGTCTGGTTGCAGCTTTACGGGGTGATGTGGGCTGCCACTGGTATCGACCAGGACATCCCAACAACCTACACCCCGCGAATGGAAGACCTCACCGATGAGGTGACATTCCATGGTCTGACACCGCCAAACCTGGGGAGCGCCTCGCTTGCGTTTGATGTCCTCCAGGCAGGTATAAAGCTCGCTGGTGAAACCCCCATCCTCTTGGTCAATGAGCCCATTTTTATCAGCCAGGGTAAGAACTCTAATATCCGCTATAATTTTTACTACCCACGCTGGGCGTATGACAATTACCGCACTTTATTGCATACCTTCTGTTCTGAGAATGAAGTAAAATGCCTTGACCTCTGGAATTCTATCCCCGCCCAAGAATTCACAAATAGCGCTGTCCACCTGACGCCCTTAGGAAATCAGCAATACGCCTGGATCTTGCTGGATGCGATCAAAGAAATCGTAATCGATCAATAAACACCGCCAGAAACCTGTATAATAGGTGCTTGCAGGGAGCAAGACCTGCATATTCTAAAACAATTTCTCCTCCGAGTATTTACTGATGCGTATCCACTTCCTTCTGCTTATAGGTGTCTTCACCATCATGCTTGTTGCATGCTCTGCCCCCACCAGTCAGCCCACACAAATCCCAAGCACGCCAGACCCTTCTCCTGTGAAGATCACTTTATCGCCTACTGAAGCTCTTCAAGAGAGGATCCCCACAGGAACACCATCCAATGCCATAATCCCCCCAACAAGTCTCGCTACAACTTCGAACACCCCCGTTGCAGTTCCTACCAGGCCCCAAATCACGGCAACTATCCGTACACAAAAAGACCTTAAGGATTGGAAAGAACTGCCTGTCATCCCCGATGTGAGCGATAAAGTCCAGGAAATATACCAAACGGGGCTAGATGCAGGCAACAACCCAAAAGCTTTTTCCAAGATCGGCGATTGCGGCTCCACACCGGCCTGGTTTTTGGGTGATTTTGACCGTGGGCCCGAGTTTTACGACCTGGGGGAATACACCGAGCTCTCTGGAGTGATCCAGGAATTCCAGGGATCCTTTAGCCGGACCAGCCTGGCAGCGCGCTCTGGATTTAACGCTTCCTCTCTCTTTTCTCCACTCTGGTCAGATGGATCATCCTGCCAGTCCAATGAGACGCCCCTGGCGTGTGAATACCGGGTGCATAAACCTATGGTTGCCTTTATCATGCTGGGGGCGAATGATATCTGGCACCCGGATAAATTTGAACCACAAATGCGAAAAATCCTGGAATATTCCATCGAAAATGGAGTCATCCCCATCCTATCTACCAAGGCAGATAATGAAGAAGGTGACTTTAGCATCAATGCCACCATCGCAAAACTCGCCTGGGAATATGAAGTTCCCTTGCTAAATTACTGGTTGGCAGTACAAACCCTACCGGACTACGGGTTGCAAGAAGACCGCGTGCATCTCACCTGGGGGCGCAATTTTTTCGACGACCCCGAGGCCATGTCAAAAGCCTGGCCAGTAAGAAACCTGACAGCCCTGCAAGCGCTAGATGCTGTCTGGCGAAAGATATCTGAAATAAATAAATAGAGAAAACTACAAACGGGAATACCATCCATGTATACCAGCGAAAACATAATTGCTCGACTTGGCACATTTATAGCAGAAACCGTCCTTAAGCAACCAAAGCGCCAGATTGATGACAATGAAGCCTTGATCAGCTCTGGTCTGGTAGACTCCTTCAGCCTGGTAGACCTTGCCTTGCATATTGAAGACCAATTCGGTGTACATATTGATGATACGGAATTGACTGCAGACAATTTTGACAATCTACTGCAACTTGCTGAAATCATCCAGCAGCGAATTCAGCAGTAAGCGCTGCCTGTAAGTTTTTTCAATGATGCAAAACACCTTTCACCATCGCCTGGCAACTATTTATTCTACATTTCCAGATAAACCTGCTTTACGGTTACTTTTCTCGCGCCAGCCTGATCAAGAGCTTTCCTACCGGCAATTGATCAATCAATCTGCTGTCTTTTATGCTGCGCTGCAGACTGCAGGGATCCAGCCTGGAGAGGTTGTCATCCTGATTATGCAGCACAGCCAGGAACTTGTCCTTTCTTTCTTTGGTGCAATTCTCAACGGTGCAGTACCTTCGATCATGCCCTTTATGACCGAAAAACTGCTTCCCGATCAATACCGCGCCTCTCTGGAAGCCCTGCTCAAAATCACCCAACCTGCGGCAATCGTAACCTATGCAGATTTCTTACCCGAAGTTTCAAAATCTGCAGCTGGCTCCTCTGTGCGAAAAATCCTGGTTGCAGAAGAAATCACTTCTTCTTTCCAAACAAACCCAAATATTGAACCTCAAGACTTAGATTTTTCCTCTTTCCAAAGCGCACAATGTACGCCAGATGACATCGTTTTGCTCCAGCATTCATCTGGCACCACCGGGTTACAAAAGGGAGTTGCACTCTCTCACCGGGCGGTGTTCAACCAGCTGGCAAATTTTTCGCAAGCGCTGGCATATTCACCGGATGATGTCGTAG
>CAZTMX010000156.1:0-6788 GCA_964614855.1 uncultured Anaerolineaceae bacterium
ACGGAGCGCTGAAATCATAACAGCGCTCCGTATTGTCTAATTCATCGTTTGACTAACGATCGTCCCAACTTGGTGCAGGCCAAATCGGCTCTGCGATCGCATATTCTTTTGGCCAAACAGCGATTGGTTGGCCGTTCTGGTACTGTGCTACCACAGCGGATCCAGCCAAGGCGCCATCTGCATCAAATGCAACACTATCCCACTGGTATCCCCACAACTTACCAGCACCCTCGAAAGTAGTCGTGCGCAGCACCTCACCTAATTTCTTAGGATCGGTCGAGCATGCGATTTCCAGCGCGTCCGCCAGCAAATACATGGACGAAACGGTGGTGTTTAGACCGCTCAAGGTCTTTCCGGTTTCTGCCAGGAATGCATCGCTGGTTTCCTTGGCGCCTTCAAGCTTCATGAACGGTACCCAGTCCCAGGTCACATAGGTGCCTTCAGCGGCAGGCGTACCGACTGTTGACAGATATGTCGGATCCAAGAAACCGGAGCCCATGTTGATCAGAGCCATCTTGGGATAATAGTCGTTTTCCTGCAATTGGCGTGTCCACAGGATCGCATCGTTGGTATTCGCCAGCAGGTAGACCACATCTGGATCCAAGGATTTGAGCTTTAGAATAGTATCGGTGAAGTCTTTCCCACCATTCTGGTAAACCAGGCTGTCAACCAATTCGAGCCCGGCTTCGGGTACAGTCTTCTCCCAGGCAGCTTTGGCTGCTTCACCAAAGGCGATATTCATTGTGACAATCACTGCGGTCTTGGCACCCATTGCAACCGCAAATTCCGTATTGGCCTTGCTGAGTTTATTCATATCCGACATGGACATGAATGTATACTTCAGGCCACGCCCGGTGATGCCGTTCGCAATTGCGTTTGCTACAATGAAAGGTACTTCATAGCGTTCTGTGATTTCTGTAGCTGGGATGACCACGTGAGCATGCAGTGCACCCACAATAGCGGTCACATTCTCCTGTGTCACCAGGCGCTCGGTTTCAGCGTTACCGATTTCAGATTTCGATTGGGTATCGCCATAAACCATTTGAATTTTTGCACCGTTCAGACAGGCAATACCACCAGCATCGTTAATCTTCTTTACAGCAAATTCATGTGCCAGTTTGAAATTTTGCCCATTGATCGCGTCTGTGCCGGTCAAGGGATAAAGACCACCGATTTTAACGACATTTTCTTCACCTGCTGGTGCAGCTGCCGGAGCTTCGGTTTGGGCAGGTTCAGCTGGTGCTGCAGGGGCGGTTGTAGGCGCAGCAGCCGGTGTGCAGGCTGAGACGAAAACCATCGCAAACAAAATCATGATTGATACGAATTTCCAGTTTTTCATATTCTTCCTCCGTGATCTATGGTTAAGGTTAGAAACACAATACAAACAAAGAACCAACCTGATAAATGGAAATGTGTTGTTCCACCTCCTCAAGAGTTAGAGTACTAATAAGTAGAAACCTATGTGAAATACGGCATTGGATACAAATAGTCTTCCCAATATTTCTACTATTATTCAATTGTCAGGTGCTGTATTAGCTAAAGGGAGTTGCGTTCTTTAGCTCCGATCGCTTTCTTGCATGGAATGTAAGCTTAGTGACCTGGGGCTTTTATTTTTTTTGTAAGACAAATGAATTACAAAAACCGTCAATTTGTGAATATATTTGCAAACCAATTTTTTATAAAGTAGTTTAACAAAAATAATTATGAATTTGATAAAGAAATCATAAAGATTTGGTAATATTTACATTAATACAAATGTGTAATCCTCATCTCACCAACCCATGCTCTCTGGCAAACAGCGCCGCCTGCAGCCTGTCTCGCAGTCCAAGGCGCGTCAGAATATTTGACATGTGGTTTTTTACCGTTCCCTCGCTCACACTGAGCTTTTCGGCAATCTCCCTGTTTGTCGCCCCGGTAGCTACCAACTTCAGTACTTCCAGTTCACGATCGGTCAAATCCACCCTGGTCTTTGCGTCGCTTACGGTTGGCGCGCCACCTGGTTTGTAGGCCGCCAGCTGGCCCACCAGCTTACCCGCCACACTGGGAGATAACTGGTAAATCCCCGCATAGGTCAGGCGAACAGCTTGCGCCAGGTCATGCGCTGGTATATCTTTGAGCAAATAGCCGCGCGCCCCTGCTGTCAGCGATTTGACGATGTATTCTTCATCGTCAAAAGTGGTCAGCATTAACACCTGGCACTCGGGCAGTTGCTTGCGGATCTCTACCACCGCGCTGATACCGTCCATCTTCGGCATACGCACATCCATCAAGATTACATTGGGTTTTAGCGCCAGCGCCTGGTTGAGGGCTTCTTCTCCATTTGTCGCCATGCCAACTACCTGGATGCCATCCTGTAATTCCAAAAGTGATGCAATCCCTTCCCGCACCAGCCTCTGATCGTCTGCTATTAACACGCTTATCATCTGCTCGCTCATCACACAACCTCATCAAAATTTTCTGCTCCACTCTCATGCATACGCGGGATTTCGGCTGTCAACACAGTACCCTGCTGCGGGTCACTCTGGATGAATAACCGGCCTTGCAGCATCTCCAACCGCTCGCTGATCCCGCGCAATCCATAACCGAAATCAATATTATTTGCTCCCCCGTCTAAGCTCTCATCGTCATCTACTCTACCCTGCCAGTGCTGTGTATTGAACCCTTTGCCGTCATCCCTCAGCACCAGCCGGGCGGATTTTTCGTCAAAGATAACGCGCAAAAACACATGCCGCGCCTGGGCGTGCTTATGAATGTTTGTCAGCCCCTCCTGGGCAACTCGGTAAAAAGCTGTACGCGCAGAGCGCGAGTACAGGCTCTCATCACCGCTAAACTCCAGCCCCACCGAAAGGGCTTGTGTATCCTGGCTGCGCACCAGTTTTTCCAACTCCAGCCTCAGATCAAACCCGGCTTCCGTGCTGCGCAGCGCTCCCACCGACAAACGGATATCGCGTAATGCGTCGGCTGCTGCCTGCTTGGCATCATGGATCGCCTGGGTGGCTTCACGCGGGTTGCGTTCCTGGTAAGCCAATGCCTTCTCAAGCTGGATATGCACAGCCGTCAGCGAGTGCCCCAGCGAATCATGGATATCGCGCGCCAGCCGTACCCGTTCTTCCGCAGCTGCAAGCTCGGCGACCTGCTCGGTATAAGCCTGCAAACGCTTGTGAGAAATTTCCAGGTCAGCCAACAGCTTTTCTGTCTCCTGGCGGCGGTTGTCATCCACACGAATGATGTGCGCCACCAGCGGAACAAACAGCATGGTGAAAGTCAGTGCCATCAAGGTTCCCGATTTGGCAGGATCGATATACCAGGTTGGCTGACCCTGGCTGGTGCGCCAGGCATAAAAAGCCACATAGAACAGGCTCAAGGCCGTGCTGGAACGAGCGCCCAGCGAAAAATATGCGCTGTAAGGGATCATGGGGTATAGAAATACAGCCGTCTTGGTACAATCCATTGCTACCATGGCCTCAATCAACCCAATGCGCAGAACCAGTTGGACAAGGCCAGCGCGCAGCGGCGGTGAGCTGCGAAAACGCGCTTCTTCATACCATTCCAAAGCCAAAAGCGCCAGGAGCAGCAGCCCAATCACCGAAGTGGCGTCAAATATCAAACCGGTACGGCAATTTGCCAGTCCGTTGAGGAACGCCACCGCACCGACAATGCCAATATACAGTACGGAAAACTTGAAACGGAAAGGCCGCGAGGTCGTCCGCCGTAAAACTGACTCCAACCTGGTATGACTATTCGTTTGCGTATGCACAGGTTTATCCATTGCACGCGATTATAGCACGCGCCGGTTTGAGCAGATATAGCACAGCAGTCAACTCTTTTTAGCCGTAAGACATATGCCTTTAGGCTGTAACTCTTTTGAAAAATCCAGATTGCAGCCCCCAAAAATATGCCACCAGACACTGGTTATCGAAGGTGAAACCTGTTAATCTTTTCTAATAGACTCTCGGGAGGAGCAGAAAATGAAAATAGTCACCGATTCCGGAAATGATATTACCCAGGAACAGTTGGCGGGTGGGGCTTTAGTCACCATCCCCTTACGCCTGACCCTGGCAGGCATTACCTACCGCAGCGGGGTGGATATCACCCACAAAGATTTTTACGAACTGCTGGAAAAAACCGGTGATTTGCCTGTCACTTCTCTGCCGTCGCCAGGTGAGTTTGCCGATGCCTACCGGCAACTGGCTGCGGAAGACCCAGACATTCTATCGGTGCACATTTCATCGGGTCTGAGCGGCACCATCAACGCCGCGCGCGAAGGCGCCTCGCTGGTGCCCGAAGCCAAGGTTACCTTTCAGGACACCTTCACCCTGTCGATCGGCGAAGGCTGGCAGGTGGAAGCAGCCGTGCGTGCCGCCAGCGCAGGCTGGGACGCAGCACGCACGCTGCCCATGCTGGAACGAGTGAAAGAGCTCACACAAACTGTCTATACCCTGCCGGATTTAAAATACCTGATCCACGGCGGGCGCATCAGCCACATGAAAGGCTTGCTGGCCTCCATACTTGATATTAAACCGATCATCGGTGTTTCAAAAACCGATGGCAAATATTACCAACGCGCACAGCAGCGTACCTTTAACAAAGCCCTTTCAGGTATCGTCAGCCTGATCGCCAAGGATTACCCGGCCGGTACACCTATGCGCATCCAGATCTGCCATACCAACTTCCCTGAAGGCGCACAAACACTGGAAAGAATGCTTGCAGACGTGTTCCCACTGCAATCGCTGCCCCAATCCGATGTCGCCCCGGTCTTGGGCGCCCACACCGGCCCGGGGTTGGTCGGCTTGGCTTACGCGCCGGCAGAGCAATACCCCGAATTGCCTTAGATCACAACCGCTCGTAGTTTTGGTGCGCAAAACAATTTAGAGAAAACCACCACGGAGACACGGAGTTCACGGAGAAAATCTTCGTGCTCTCCGTGTCTCCGTAGTTATTGCACTTTGTTTTTGCCCTTCTCAGTGCTCTCCGTGTCTCCGTGGTTATTGCACTTTGTTTTTGCCCTTCTCAGTGCACTCCGTGTCTCCGTGGTTATTGCACTTTGCTTTTGCCCTTCTCAGTGCACTCCGTGTCTCCGTGGTTATTGCACTTTGTTTTTGCCCTTCTCAGTGCACTCCGTGTCTCCGTGGTGAATTCTTTTACGACTCCTCTAAACAATCTCTTCCAGAATCATGCGCCCATCCAGCGCACGGCAGCCTTCGCCTTCTCCAAATACCCGCAGCGGGTTGATATCCAATTCCTTGATATCAGGATGATCCACCAGCAATTGCGACAACCGCAGCAGCGCCTGCACCACCGCCTGGATATCCGAGGGTTTTTCACCGCGCGCACCTTTAAGCACTTTCAGACCGCGCAGCTCCTCGATCATCTCTAAGGCTTCTCGCTCGGTGATCGGCGCTACGCGTACGGCCACTTCATCCAGGATTTCCACAAATATCCCACCCAGGCCAACCAGCACCACCGGGCCAAACTGCGGGTCTTGCCTGCCGCCCAGGATCAGTTCTCGGCCTTCAGCGATCATGGGCTGGATTAATACGCCATCCAGCTGTGCCTGCGGAAAGTCCTGGGCCAGTTTTTTCATCATGCCGGCATAAGCTTTTTCCAGCGCTTTCTGATCCGCCAGGTTCAAAATCACCCCACCGGCGTCCGATTTGTGAGAAATATCCTGTGAGATAATTTTCATCACCACCGGATACCCAATCTCAGCAGCTGCTGCTACTGCATCTTCCAGATTTGCCGCTTCTCGACCGGCAGCCGTCTGGATACCGTAGCACTCCAGCGCGCGCAGGGCTTCACCAAGCAGTAGATCACGCCCCTGGGACTGCGCGCTTTTCACCAGGCTGCTCACCTGGTTTTTCTTCACATCAAACCTGGGTGGATCACCTAACGACTGCAGTTCTTGTGCCATCCGGTCGTACAGCTGGTTGATCTCCAGTGCACGGATGGTCTCCACAACCTGTGTAAAGATCGGATAGCTGTAGTTTGTCTTCAGATAATTGATTTCCTGGCTGGTCGTCGAAAGGTAGTAAGCAATGGGTTTTTTATACTGCTCGGTCAGTGCAATGATGCGGTCCAAAAGCGAACGGCAGATCATATTCTCTGGCTCTGAAAGCGCAGTCTGTAAAAACACCACGCCATCCACATCTTCTGCCTGCAGCGTCTGCTCCAAGATTTGGGCATACACATTCAGATCAAACAGATCCCCCAGGTCGAGCGGGTTGGTCAGTCGGATGACCGAAGCGCGAAAATGCTGCTCGATTTGGCGCAGGAAATCATCGGAAAAGTGCGCCAGCTCAAACCCTGAAAGCTCGCAGGCATCGGCGGCGATGACCGCATGCCCGCCGGAGCGGGAGATGATCGCCAACCTCGTACCGCGCATCGGCGGCAGGCGCAGTACCTTCATATTGTTGCCCAATGTAGTGGCATCGTGCACACGCAATATGCCCGACTGGCGAAAAGCTGCATCCACCACCCGATCATCGCTGGTCAAAGAAGCCGTATGCGAGGCCGCAATATTTTGCCCGAGCGTACCGATGTTGGCCTTGAAAATCATAATCGGTTTCTTGGAACGGCGGGCAATCTGCATCAAGCGGCGGCCATCGCCCATGCTTTCCAGGTAGATGAAAATGATTTCTGTCCCAGGATCATCGATCATGTACTCCAACAAATCTTCAGCATTGGTGTCCAGCACATTGCCCACGGACACAAACTTATTCAGTCGCAAACCTTCGTTGGCCATCAGGTTGAGCACACTCATGCCAATCCCGCCGCTTTGGGTGATTATC
>CAZTMX010000157.1:0-6723 GCA_964614855.1 uncultured Anaerolineaceae bacterium
ATCACGCCGTCGGCGTACTGCAGCACTTCCCGCACGTTCTCTTCGGTTGCGCCGCCACCCAGCAACAGGGGCTTTTTAATGCCGGAATTGCGTACGCTCTGCAGGTATTCAAGCGACTCGCGGTAGTTCTTGCCTGTGAGGATCAACGCATCGGCACCGGTTTTTGCTGTCCACTCTGCGGCCTGGATGATGGGTACTTCTTTGAGCGGCAGCCCTGTTCGGTCGTGGACATCAGCGAAAATTTGGATATCATCTCGACGCAATATATGACGGTAATCTACTGCATCGATGCCGCAGCCGCTTTGGATGCCGGGAGATTTGAGCATGGCGCCTGTGAAAACCTTAATGCGCACAAAACTGGCACCGCAAGCCTGGGCGATAGCCAGAGCCGCGTTTGGATCATGTGCCTCTATGATAATCCCCAGGGTTATCTGGGGATAGGCTGCATGTACCATCCTGCCAAGGGCAGACATATATGCAATGGTTTCTGGTCTTGCCGGCCCCGCATTTAAGGATTCATCCTGTAATATGACAGCTGGAATGCCGCCAAGAGCAAAGACATCCATGTTTGCCAATACGTAAGCTTCGAGTTTTGGCATGTCGATCAGGTCGCCGCGGCGAAAGGCGGGCAGGTGCAGCGCAACGATGACTTTTGGTGGAACAAGGGTGGAGTCGATGTTCATGAAAGAATGGTTCCTTTCTCCAGTTTTGCAGCGAAAAAAATAGATTAGATAATCATTAATATACCACAATTTCGTACGCATGTCCGTACAGGTTGGGAAATAAATAAATGGGTCTGGCTCCTGTCACTTTTGAGTCAGCCCCGCTGGTTCGGTTATCTTCTGAAAATGATGACCTTACACCCTTTTCCTCTCATATGACCCCAGCACTCGCAGCATGGATGCGAATTCCCCCAGGTTATCCAATGCATGTGCGGCGCGGGGTTCGGAGGTTGCGCAGGCTAAATCGATGTAGAACAGGTATTCCCACAGTGTGCCTGGCTGTGGGCGGCTTTCGATTTTGGTCAGATCGATGTCGCGCAGGGCGAAGACGCTCAGGGCTTTGAACAAAGCCCCGGGAATATTATTCAAAGTGAAAACGATAGATGTCTTGGCATCGCCCGTGGGGACCACCGCTTGTCTGGATATGGCCAGAAAGCGTGTGTAGTTGGTATTATCGTCTTCGATCCCTTCTTCCAAGATCTGCATGGCAAATATTTCTGCAGCATGGCGTGAAGCGATGGCAGCCTGCTCCCGCGCACCGCTCTCCTTGAGCAGCTTAACGCTGCCAGCGGTATCGTAAACCGCTACACCCGGGAGACCATGCCGTTTCAAATACCCCTCGCACTGGGCCAGCGCCTGCGGGTGGCTGCTGACTTGCTGGATGTCTTTCAATTCCACACCGGGCAGCGCAATCAGGCAGTGGCGCACCCGCAGGTATTCTTCGCCAACGATATGCAGCGAGTGCCGCATCAGCAAGTCGTAGTTGCGGTGAATGCTGCCCGCCAGCGAATTCTCGATGGGCACCAGGCCGAAATCGCTGGCGCCGGTTTCGACATTCTCAAAAACCTGGTCGAAGCTCTCGCAGGGGAGGGTGCGGATACCGGCGCCGAAATGTGCCAGGGCAGCTGCTTCTGAATAGGCGCCCCGTTCGCCTTGAAAAGCAACTGACGGCATGGGTGCGCCATCCACCCGGTTTGCGTATAGATGTGCGTTCAAGCATCTCCTCCAAATTATCCAAACTGGTAATTGTCCTGAGCCTGGTTGCTACTCAGGGCCAGTTTTCAAATTAGATCCTGTGTCTATCCCAGTGCCTGGACTGCATCCAATACAGCCGCGGTCATTTCTCGGCTGGTGAGCTTGCCGCCCAAGTCGGCACTGCGTTTGCCATCGCTTAACACTTTATCCACCGATGCTTCAATCGCACGCGCTTCGTCCTCGAGTTGCAGCGAGTATCGCAGCAGCATGGCTGCGCTGAGGATCGTGCCCAGCGGGTTGGCAATGCCCTTGCCGGCGATATCCGGCGCCGAGCCGTGGATGGGTTCATACACACCGGGACCGCTATCCCCCAGCGATGCCGAGGGCAGCAATCCCATCGAGCCGGTCAGTACCGAAGCTTCGTCCGTCAGGATATCCCCAAAGGTATTCTCGGTCACCAGTACGTCAAAACCTGCTGGGTAGGTCACCAGGCGCATGGCTGCGGTATCCACCAGCATGTGCTCCAGCGTTACGTCAGGGTATTGCTCTCCAACTTCCACGGCTACCTGGCGCCATAGTCGGGAGCTCTCCAGCACATTGGCTTTATCAACCGAGGTGACTTTGCCCCGGCGCCCGCGAGCCAGTCGGAAAGCCAGGTCGACCACACGCCGGACTTCATAGTCAAAATAGGCCATGGTGTCCACTGCCATCAGTTTGCCATCCACAGTTTGGCGTCCCTTGGGCTGCCCAAAGTACAGCCCGCCAGTCAGCTCGCGCACCACCAGCATATCCACACCCTGCAATTTTTCGGGCTTCAGTGGCGAGGCTGCGATCAGGTCAGGATGCACTTTGACAGGGCGAAGATTGGCAAAAACGCCCATTTCTTTGCGCAGCCGCAGCAAGCCTTGCTCCGGGCGCACGGCAGCCAGGGGGTTATCCCATTTTGGCCCCCCAACCGCTCCCAAGAGCACAGCACCGGCACTTTTGCAGGCTGCAAGGGTCTCATCGGAAAGGGCTGTCCCGTTGGCATCGATGGCGCAGCCGCCAACCAGGTGTTCTTCAAAGGTAAAGTTGTGCCCGAATTGGGCGGCGACCAACTGCAATACCTCAACCGCAGCGGCAGTGACTTCCGGGCCGATACCGTCGCCAGGCAATGTAATGATGTGTGCTTTCATGCTTGCTCCTCCGATAAGGTTAATCCGTATTCCAGTGAATCCGCCAATGCCCACCAACTGGCTTCGATGATATTCGGGCTGGCGCCGACTGTGCTCCAGGTGTTTTTGCCCTTTTGCATATCGATCAACACCCTGGTAGTAGCGCGCGTGCCGTTTTCTCCGTCCAGGATGCGCACCTTGTAATCCGTCAGGTGGTAATCCATGATTTGCGGGTAGATCGGCAGCAAGGCTTTGCGCAGGGCGGTGTTAAGCGCATTGACCGGTCCATTGCCTTCAGCAGCGGTATGCAGGACCTCGTCACCCACTTGTACTTTGACCATGGCTTCAGCAAATATGCCGCGCCCCTGGCGGTGTTCAACATTCACCAGGAAGTCGAGCATCTCAAACGGGGGTTGGTATCCCTCCTGTTGGCGTTTGAACATCATGGCGATGGATGCTTCGGCAGCTTCAAAGGAAAAGCCTGCAGCTTCCAGGTTCTTGATGTCTTCCAGAATCTTGCCCAGGTGACCGTTATCACCCAGGCTGATGCCGTATTCTTCTGCTTTGCTCATTAAATTTCCGCGCCCCGAGAGCTCAGACACGATCACGCGCGAAATGTTGCCTACCACTTGTGGGTCGATGTGCTGGTAGGAGAGGGCGGAGCGGCGCATCCCGGCCACATGGATCCCACCTTTGTGGGCAAAGGCCGATTTTCCTACATAGGCCAGGTGTTCATTGGGGGTGAGGTTCGCCACCTCTGAAACAAAGTGGGAGACTTCAGTCAGGCGTTCCAGTTGACCTGGCGGCAGCGCCCGCAGCCCGAGCTTTAGTTCCAGGTTTGGGATAATTGAGCACAGGTTGGCATTCCCGCAGCGCTCCCCGTAACCGTTGATGGTTCCCTGGACATGGGTCGCCCCCGCCTGCACAGCGGCCAGGGTATTGGCCACCGCCAATTCACCGTCATTGTGACAGTGGATGCCAAGCGGGTGGTCCAGGTTGGCCTTTACTTCCTGCACGATGGCGCTGACTTCACCCGGTAAGGCGCCGCCGTTGGTTTCGCAAAGCACCAGCGTTTCTGCACCGCCGCGCCGCGCCACGCGCAGGGTTTCCAGGCTGTACTGTGGATCAGCCTTATACCCATCGAAGAAATGTTCAGCATCGTAGATCACACGCCTGCCCTGCGAAACCAGGTAAGCCACGCTTTCTTCGATGATACGCAGGTTTTCTTCGCATGTGGTGCGCAAGACCTCCGTAACGTGCAGGGTCCAGGTTTTGCCCACCACGGTGCACACCGGGGTGTGTGCATCGATCAAGGCCTGGATATTGGCATCGTTTTCGGGGCTGCCGTTGACCCGGCAGGTGGAGCCAAAGGCGCAGATCAAAGCGTTTTTCCATTCGATTTCCCGGGCGCGTTCAAAGAATTCCACATCCTTTGGATTTGACCCAGGCCAACCGCCTTCAATAAATGCCACGCCCAGTGCATCCAGGCGGCGTGCGATGCGGATTTTATCCACACTGGAAAGCGACATGCCCTCCATTTGTGTTCCATCTCTCAGCGTTGTATCGTATATCTGGATATCCATCAAAACCCTCCGGGTACTCTTGGAAGCGGGTTCCCTGAGCGCCAGGAAACCCGCTGGTTCTCAGAGTACCCGATCAAATTCAGGAAATAATGATCGCAAACGGATCAGCCTGCTGTTTTTGTTCGTATGCTTCAATTTTCGAGATAAAGCCCAGGATATACCCCAGTTCATCCACCCCATTGAGCAGGCAAGTGCGTGCAAAGGGGTCGATGGGAAATTTCACCCCGCTGCCGTCCGGCAGTTCAAGAATCTCGTTCGCCAGGTCAACCGTTACCTGTGCGCTGGGATCAGACGCCAAAATCTGAGCCAGTTTCTGGTGCGTGTCTGCGTCCACTTGCAGCGGAAGCAAGTTATTTTTAAGGGCATTGTTGCGGAAGATATCCGCAAAAGAGGTGGAGATCACCGCGCGAAAACCGAAACCGGTGAGCGCCCAGGGGGCGTGTTCGCGCGACGAGCCGCAGCCGAAGTTATCGCCTGCCAGCAGCACCTGTGCTGCGTGAGCGGAAGGGCTGTTGAGAGGGAAAGCGGTCTTTGGCGAGCCGTCTGGGTTGTAGCGCCAGTCGGCAAACAGGTGGTCGCCCATCCCGTTTTTATCTGTGGCTTTCAGAAAACGCGCCGGGATGATCTGGTCGGTATCGATATTGTCCACCAGCAGAGCCACTACTTGCGAAGTGAATTTGCCTGTTTTATTCATGGCTCAGCCCTCCACCGCTCAAGACCTGGCGTACATCGCTGATCTGGCCGCGCACTGCAGTGGCTGCGGCTGTCATAGGGCTGGCCAGGAAGGTGCGGCCTCCGGGACCCTGGCGCCCCTCAAAGTTACGGTTGCTGGTGCTTAGAGCGTATTGCCCGGGCTGCAGCATATCGCCGTTCATCGCCAGGCACATCGAGCAGCCAGCTTCGCGCCACTCGGCGCCAGCTTCCTTGAAAATCTTATCCAAACCCTCGGCTTCCGCCTGTCGTTTGACACTGCCTGAGCCGGGCACAACCAGCATGCGAACGCTTTCCGCCACTTTTCGTCCCTTGAGCACGCGGGCAGCCTGGCGCAAATCAGAGATGCGCCCATTGGTGCAGCTTCCCAGGAAGACAACATTTACCGCTTGCCCCTGGATGGGCTGCCCTGGCTGCAGATCCATGTACTTCAGTGCCTTCTCCAGGGCAGCTTTCTCGCTGGGGTCGCTCATATCCTCCGGGCGTGGGATACGTCCCGTCACAGGGACGCCCATACCGGGGTTGGTACCGTAGGTGACCATCGGTTCCAGCTTAGAAACATCCATCGTCATACTGCGGTCAAAAGCTGCCCCTTCGTCGCTGGGCAGGCTGCGCCAGTAAGCCAAGGCTTTTTCCCATTCCCCGCTGTGCGGCGCAAAAGGTTTGCCATGCAGGTATTCGTAGGTTGTGTCGTCAGGCGCCACCATCCCTGCTCGCCCGCCGCCCTCGATGGACATATTGCACAAGGTCATGCGTTCTTCCATGCTCATGGCGCGTACGGCAGAACCGCAGTACTCGAAGACATGCCCTGTGCCGCCGCCGGTACCGATCTTTGCGATCAAGGCCAGGATGATATCCTTGGCGCTGACACCCGGTTGGAGCTGCCCATCGATCTGTACCTGGAAGGTTTTTGGTTGGCGCTGCAGCAAGCACTGGGTAGCCAGCACATGCTCTACCTCGCTGGTGCCGATGCCAAACGCCAACGCGCCGAATGCGCCGTGGGTAGCTGTGTGGCTGTCGCCGCAAACGATGGTCATCCCGGGTTGTGTGTAGCCCATTTCTGGACCGATGATGTGCACAATCCCGCGCCTCGGGTTGCCCAAACCATACACCGGGATGCCAAATTCGCGGCAATTATCTTCAAGCATCTGTACCTGGCGTGCGGCCTGCTGGTCCAGGATGGGCAGATTGGGGTCCGTGGTGGGTGTGCTGTGATCCGCCGTCGCTACCGTCAGGTCTGGACGGCGAACCTTCAACCCGCGCTGCCGTAAGCCGTGAAAGGCCTGCGGCGAGGTCACTTCATGCACCAGGTGCAGGTCGATGTAAAGCACTGCTGGAGCGCCGGGTTCTTGGGCTACTACATGGCGCTGCCAGATCTTTTGAAAAAGTGTTTTTGGCGCCATGCTTATACAGACCAGTTTTTCGGAAAAGTGCGGACTTCTGCAAAGGATTCATGCCAATCGGGTAAGGGTTGGCTGCCGCGCTTTTTTGCTGGAGCGGGGTTCAAGATAGAATCCATGTTCCAGTTTGCTGGAAAATCTCCGGGTTCAGGAAACGGGTCCACATCCGATACTCGAA
>CAZTMX010000158.1:0-6600 GCA_964614855.1 uncultured Anaerolineaceae bacterium
GTCCAGCGGACCAACTTCCGCAAGGCTCTGTGATTGTGATCGAACAGGCTCAAGCCGTCATTGTCCCTACGAAAGCCGGGTTAGTTGCTCTCAGCCTGGTCTGCCCGCACCTGGGTTGTACAGTCGAAATTAACGATCAAACGTATGATTGCCCGTGTCACGGCTCCCGGTTTGCGCTGGACGGCAGTTTGCTAAAAGGCCCTGCCAGCGAAGGGCTGCGCGAGTTGTCTCTCAGTGTTGATGAAGCCGGACATATGATCCTGGATACACGCGAGATTGTTTCTTGATTAATTAAAGGGTACAATAGTGTAGCATCTTTAACTACTAATCATAAGCTCCCACACCCAAAATTCCATAGGAGGTAACAATGACAGATCAATTTGGCACACCCGAAGTAACATCTGACGACAAGCTAATGGCAGCGCTGGCGTACATTTTTGCACCACTCTCATCCGGGATCTTGTTGCTGCTCGAAGATAAGAAGAACCGGCCTTTTATCAGGTTTCACGCCATCCAATCCCTGGTAGTCGGCGTTATATTAATCATCTTTATACCCTTTATCGCCGCGATTACCTTCGGATGCGGCGGATTTTTATGGCTGGTTATGCTCTATTGGGCATACAAAGCGTATCAGGGTGAAAAGGTTGAAATTCCTGTCATCACCAATTTTATCAAGAACCAGGGGTGGGTTTAAAGGAATTAGCTCTCTGGTCAAGATTATCATTCCAGGTGAAATCTTTTCCAATCTCGCTTAAGGTGATATTGTTCACTTGACTTTTAATTGTCTACACCTTAAAATGAGACAATCTGACAACTGGACGATACAATTGTGACAGGGATAGAGGAGAGACCCGTATCTTCGTGACCCGGGCACCGAAGGGGCAAGTCCGTTATTGGAAAAAAACCGGATGAAACTCTCAGGTAAAAGGACTCTACTTCTGGAACCCTCTGAAAAGTATGGCAACCAGAAAAACTGGTGGTTAATACCGGTTGCGTACACCGACGGGGCAAGGGCTGATGACCGGCCGCGAAACTCTCAGGTTAATGACAGAGGCGCACGCTTTTCTTGCGTGCGCCATATATTTTGTCCAGAATTCAAATTTATTATCGAAAAAGGAGAAAGGCAATGAATATCCCAACTGATCTGAAGTACACGGCAAATGATGAATGGGTCCGCGCTGAAACTGGTGAAGTCGGTATCACCGATTATGCACAGGATGCACTGTCCGATATCGTCTATGTAGAAATCGTTGTTGCAGAAGGCGATGTCATCAGCAAAGGTGACGCAGTTGCCACCCTCGAATCCGTCAAAGCCGCAGCAGATGTTTACAGCCCTGTAAGCGGTACGGTTGTCGCCATCAACGAAGCGCTTCCTGATGTTCCCGAAACTGTCAACAGCGATGCGTTTGGCGCTGCGTGGATGGTGAAAATCGAGCTGAGCGATGCGGGCGAGCTTGACGGCTTGATGGACGCTGCTGGCTACGAGAAGCACCTGGCCGAAAAAGACCACTAAACTCTCAGGAGTATCCATGTTTATCCCCCATACCGATGCAGATCGGGAGGCTATGCTTCGCGATGTCGGTGTTGAGCGCCTGGAGGATCTCTTCCAGGCGATACCCGCATCCAAGCGCTTCCCGAAGCTTGAGTTGCCAGATGCGCTGACAGAAATGGAAGCGCTTTCCGAGCTAAGCGAAATCTCGGCTGCAAATGAGACTGTACGAGATTTGGTCAGTTTTCTCGGAGCTGGAGCTTACAACCATTACACCCCAACAGTGGTGGATTCCATAATCCGCCGGGGCGAGTTCTTCACCGCATACACTCCCTACCAACCCGAGGTATCCCAGGGCACGTTGCAGGCGATTTTCGAGTTTCAGAGCCTGATCACCGCCTTGACCGGGATGGATGTATCCAATGCTTCGCACTACGACGGCGCCAGCGCTGCCGCCGAAGCAGTCACCCTTGCCCTGGCACATTTTCGCAACAAACGCAATAAAATCATCCTTTCACCTGCTTTGCACCCCCAATACCGCCAGACCATCCGCACCTACCACAGCAGCCCCGCGTTAGAAATTGTCGGAGATGACGGCAAGATCGATCTGCAAAAGGGCTACGAAGACATCTTGCCCTTGCTGGATAAGCAAACCGCGCTGGTGATTGTCCAATACCCGGATTTCTTCGGCCGTGTACAGGATTACCTGGCACTGGCTGAAGCGGTTCACGGCGTTGGCGCATTGCTGTGCGTTTCTGTCAATCCCATTGCTCTGGGTCTGCTTACCCCACCTGGTGAATTTGGCGCAGATATCGTCACTGGTGAAGGACAATCTCTGGGTATCCCCCTATCGTTTGGTGGGCCGTACCTGGGTATCTTTTCCACGCGCGATGAACTGGTGCGCAAAATGGCAGGACGCTTGATCGGCGAATCTATCGATAACCGCGGTCAGCGCGCCTATGTGTTGACCTTGACCGCGCGCGAACAGCATATCCGCCGTGAAAGAGCAACATCGAACATCTGCTCCAACCAGGGGTTGATCGCACTTGCTGCAACCGTTTACATGAGCCTGCTCGGGAAACACGGTTTGCGCCAGGTGGCTGAATTGTGCTATCACAAAGCTCACTACGCAGCAGCCGAGATTGCCAAGCTGCCTGGATACAAGTTGGCCTCCAAGCAGCCGTTTTTCAACGAGTTCGCAGTGATCTGCCCCAAACCAGTGGAGGAGATCAACGAACACCTGCTGGATCACGGTATCCTGGGTGGTTATGATCTGGGCAGCGACTATCCCGGCATGGACAACGTGCTGCTGGTCGCCGTCACCGAAATGAATTCGAAGGAAGAAATCGACATGCTGGTTGAAGCGCTTGCGGAGGTGTCCAATGACTGAACCCATGTTGTATGAACTCTCCGTACCCGGACGACAGGGGTTGCGCTTTCCAGAGCCCGATGTCCCGTTGGCAGAAATTCCCGCTTCTATGCTGCGCAAAGAACTCCCCATGCCGGAGATTTCCGAAGTAGATGTGGTACGCCACTTCCACCGCCTTTCGCAGAAGAACTACAGCATCGACTCGGGTCTGTATCCCCTGGGTTCCTGCACCATGAAGTACAACCCCAGGGTGAACGAAGAAACTGCAAGGCTGCCCGGTTTTGCCGTCACACACCCCTTGCAGCCGGTCGAGACCGTACAAGGCAACCTGATGTTGATGTATGAGTTGCAGGAATGGCTGAAAGAAATCGGCGGTTTTGCCGGCGTCACCCTGCAGCCAGCAGCAGGCGCTCACGGCGAGTTGACCGGCGTGCTGATCATGCATGCCTATCACCAGTCTCGCAACGACACCAAACGCGTCAAGATCTTGATCCCCGATTCGGCGCACGGCACAAACCCGGCGACTTCTGCGATGGCAGGTCTAAAGGTTGTCCAATTGCCGTCGGATGAACGCGGCAATGTCGACCTGGCAGCCTTGAAAGCAGAATGTGATGATACCCTGGCCGGTCTAATGCTCACCAACCCCAACACCCTGGGGCTGTTTGATGAGACCGTGCTTGAAGTAACCCGCCTGGTGCATGAAGCCGGCGGCCTGGTTTACGGCGACGGCGCGAATATGAATGCCCTGCTGGGCATCGTGCGCCCCGGGGACCTGGGCATCGATGTGCTGCACTACAACCTGCACAAGACCTTCTCCACCCCTCACGGCGGCGGTGGTCCTGGTTCTGGACCGGTCGGTGTGGCAAAGCACCTGGTGGACTTCCTGCCAGCGCCTATCGTGGATATCATCGAAGATGGCGATGATGAAATGCCTCCTTTGTACGGCTACATCACCCCTGCGAAATCGATCGGTCGGGTGAAATCCTTCCACGGTCACTTCGGTATCATGGTGCGCGCCTATACCTATCTGCGCATGCACGGTGCAACTGGCTTGCGCAAGGTGGCTGAGATGGCAGTCTTGAATGCCAACTATCTGATGGAAAAGCTCAAGGGAACCTACCATCTGCCATACGACCGTGTTTGTATGCATGAGTTTGTGGTGGAAGGCGTTTGGGAGAATGCACCGGAAGTACATGCCCTGGACATCGCAAAACGTATGATGGACTACGGGCTGCACCCTCCCACAAATTACTTCCCCTTGATCGTTCACGAAGCCTTGATGATCGAACCAACCGAGACAGAGAGCAAGCAGACCCTGGATGAATTTGTCAAGGTCATGCTCAAAATCGCTGAAGAAGCGCACACTGAACCGGAGCTGCTGAAATCTGCTCCACACAACACACCTGTCGGTCGATTGGATGAAGTCAAAGCAGCTAAAGACCTGGTCTTGTGCTGCGGGGTTTCTGCAGACTGGGGAAAAGAAACCGACTGAGATCCGTTACCCAGTCATAGTTAAGAAAGCGTATGGGGCTGTCCTGATAAAACGGGGCAGCCCTATTGTTTTCACCCTGGCAACCAAAACAAGGGGGCGAAAAAATGATACAATTCTCTACCACTTGTGTGGGAATCCCTTACCTGGAATAATACCGAATGGCTCAACAAACCGAATTCAATATCTATCCTTCCTCACAACGTAAAAACGTGGAAGTGCATTTACCAGACGGGCGTGTCTTATGCGGACCGCGAGATGCTGAAATAGGAGAATTTCTCAATGCGTTGCCTGAAGCAAAATCCCCGCCCATCGTTGGTGCGATTGTCAATGGCGAGCTGCGAGAGCTCACTTACCGCATTTGCCTGGATGCGCGCGTCCGGCCTGTGACCATGGGAGAGGCTGACGGTATGCGCATTTACCGCCGCTCCCTGGTTTTCCTGCTCGAGACAGCATTCGATGAGTTATTCAGCGGTACTGAGCTACGCGTCGACCATTCTGTCGCCTCTGGCGGCTATTATTGCCAGGTGTCCAATCGCAGCCCACTGACAGTCGAAGAGCTGGCACGCTTGCAGACACGCATGGAAGATCTGGTGGAGGAAGATCTGCGTTTTGTACGTAAAGAGGTTCCCCTCTCCCAGGCTGTGGAATATTTCGTGGCACAAGGTGAAGATGAAAAAGTGCAGCTGCTTTCAAACAGGCAGAAGAACTACCTGACCATGTACCGTCTGAAAGAACACTGGGATTACCACCACGGCTATATGACGCCTTCAACCGGATATCTGAAGTGGTTTCAGTTGCTTCCCACCGGCGAAGGCTTTACCTTGCGCTTCCCCCGCAGACAATCTCCCACCCAGTTGCTGCCTATGCCGGAATATCCAAAACTACTGAATACCTTCCGCCAGTACGGCAGCATGCTGGACCGCTTGGGCATTTCGAATGTGGGTGCTTTAAATGATGCCATCAAGACTCAGAAGATCGATGAAGTGATCCTGGTTTCCGAAGCGATGCACGAGCTGCGCGTTACAGAAATCGCCGCGCAGATTGCAAAACACAAAGATCAGATCCGAATTGTAGTCATTGCTGGGCCGTCCTCCTCGGGCAAAACTACTTTTTCCAAGCGCCTTTCCGTCCAGCTCCTGGCAAGCGGGCTGCCGCCTTTCCCCCTGGCCCTGGATGATTTCTTTGTCGATCGTGAGAAGACACCTTTGGACGAAGATGGAAAACCTGATTTTGAGTCTTTACATGCACTCGATCTTCAACGGCTGGAACGGGATTTGCAGGCCCTCATCGCTGGGAAGATGGTGCAGCTGCCAAAATACAACTTCCTCACCGGTAAGAGCGAAAGTGGTCCACGTATCCAGCTCAACTCTGGTGAAATTATCATCCTTGAAGGGATCCATGGCTTAAATCCAGAGCTGATCGCCGGGCTGCCTGCCGAACAGACATTCCGCATCTATGCATCTGCCCTGACACAGTTGAACCTGGACCGGCACAACCGCATCAGCACCACCGATACACGCCTGATCCGGCGCATTGTACGGGACGCGCGCGAGCGGGGATATACCGCTACCCAAACCATCCAACGCTGGGAATCTGTACGGCGGGGTGAGAAAAGATTCATCTTCCCCTTCCAGGAAAATGCAGACGCCATGTTTAACTCCGCCCTGTCTTATGAACTTTCAGCCTTAAAAACCCTGGCAGAACCCTTGTTGCGCCAGGTGCCGTTTGGCACTACGGAATATGTCGAGGCAAAGCGCTTGCTGGCGTTCCTGGATTGGTTCCTACCTCTGGAACAGGATTTGATCCCCGACAACTCGATCCTGAGGGAATTTATCGGCAAATCCATCTTGAGTGATTTTACCCTGTGGCATAACCACAATAACCACAAATCATGAAACTAACCCGTTTGCGGCGCCTGCTTCTGGTCTTCCTGGCTGGGATGGTGATGATCACCAGTGGTGCATTAATCCGACTGGATGGAGGGTATGGACCTCTCAGAATAGCACAAAACCCTGAACCGGCTCTTGCAGCAAACCTGATGGATTTTCAAAACCAAATCGGTGAGTCCGAGGTCACCTTCTGGGTGGTGCGCGCTTATTTCGATGATCCTGCCATGGTCAATGAGCTGGCTCAATGGCTGGAGCCCTGGGAAGTGCGCCGCGATCTGGGATACCTGGTGGTTGGCGTCGACCAGGTGCAATTGGAGATGCTCGAGCAGGCTGGTTTCCGCCTGGTTGTGGATGAGAAACT
>CAZTMX010000159.1:0-6598 GCA_964614855.1 uncultured Anaerolineaceae bacterium
TAAGTAGCCCATAAGTTCAAGATTATACTGCAAGTTCCTGCAGCAGGCGATTTGATTTCCGCTTTTACAAATGAATACCCTTGGTCCACAGAGATCCAACCACCCACAAACGCCTACCCCAATCTCAACTTAATGTGACATTTATCACATCAAATGATTAACATCTTCCTAATCATTTGTTAATTTAAGGACTATAATGTGCGAGATTTGGCTGGATTTTGACATTTAAATATCAGATAGTAGAATTTAAATTACAACAATCCTGCACATTCGGCACGCTTCGATGTCCTTCAAACCCAAAACCAAGAACACCACCCGTACCTCTATGCGCACAATAAATAATTCACACTTCCAGCCGGTGTGAAGCATCTTTACACAGACGCAACATGCGTCAGGAGGTCTTTCATCATGAGTATCATTGTAATTGTCCTCGCCGCGGTAGCCATTTTTTTCATCGCCTACCGCACCTACGGCACATTCCTGGCCAAAAAGGTCTACGACCTGGATAACAGCCGTACGCCAGCCGCTGTCGAGCTGGATGACGGGCTGGATTTTGTGCCGACTGAACCCAAGTTCCTCTTGGGCCAGCATTTCTCCGCCATCGCCGCCGCCGGCCCGATCACCGGCCCCATTATCGCAGGCATCGCCTACGGTTGGGTGCCGGCAGTGATCTGGATCGTGCTCGGCTCCATCTTTATCGGCGGCGTGCACGATATGGGTTCGCTGGTGGCTTCCATCCGCAACAAAGGCCGTTCGATCACCGACACCGTGCACAGCAACATCTCCAAGAGCGCCTGGATCCTGTTCAACCTGTTCATCTTCGTGACCCTGGTCATGATCGTGGTCGCTTTCACCGATATCACCACCTCCTCCTTTGTCAACACCATCGATATCGGCAACGGCGAGCTGGTGGGCGGCGGCGCTATCGCCACCTCATCCATCCTCTACCTGGCCCTGCCCATCATCATGGGCTTGCTGCTGCGCTTCACCAAACTGCCGCTCTCCTGGGCCACGGTGATCTTCCTGCCGTTGGTGGGTGTGGCAATCTGGGCCGGCAAGTATATCCCCTTCGATTTGCAGACCATCTTGGGGCTGGGCACCGCCCTGGAAGCGCAAAAGATATGGAATGTGATCATCATGGTGTACTGCCTGATCGCTGCCATCCTCCCAGTGTGGATGCTGCTGCAGCCGCGCGGTCACCTGGGCGGTTACTTCCTGTATGCTGCCGTGATCGTGGCTGCCATCGGTGTGCTGTTCGGCGGTTTCAAAGTCAATTACCCCGCCTTCACCAAACCGATGGGGGATGGTTTCTGGTTCCCGATGTTCCCCATGCTGTTTATCACCATCGCTTGCGGCGCCATCTCCGGCTTCCACTCGCTGGTCGGCTCCGGCACCACCTCCAAGCAAATCAAGCGTGAAACCGATACCAAGGTCATCGGTTACGGCGCCATGCTGATGGAAGGCGTGGTCGCCATGATCGCCCTGTCCACCGTGATGATCCTGACCAAGGACAGCGAGCTGCTGACCAAATCGCCGAATTTCATCTACGCATCCGGCATCGGCTCCTTCATGCAGCTGATCGGCGTCAGCCCGGCTTTCGGCATTTCCTTCGGTCTGATGGCATTCACCACTTTTGTCTATGACACCCTGGATATCTGCACCCGCCTGGGCCGCTACATCATCCAGGAGCTCACCGGCTGGAAGGGCTGGTTTGGGCGCATCTTCGCCACGGTCATCACCGGCGGTTCCCCCATGTTCCTGATCCTGATCACCCTGAAAGACGCCGCCGGCAACCCGGTGCCCGCCTGGAAGGTCTTCTGGCAGACATTTGGCGCTTCCAACCAGCTGCTGGCTGCCCTGGCGCTGGTCGGGCTGACCGTCTGGCTGCTAAACACCTCCAAGAACCAGAAGGCCTGGTTGGTCACCTTCATCCCCGCCGTGATCATGTTCATCATGAGCTCCTGGGCTCTGATCCGCATGTTCCTGACCGCCACCATCAAAGACGGCGTCTTCGCATTCCCCGCTGGCGCCAATATGATCCTGCCCATCGCCTGCATCATCTACCTGGCCCTGGCGGCGTGGATGGCCCTGGTCACTTTCCAGGCTGTGATGAAGAAAATCAACAGCGACAAAAGCGGTGCTTTACCAGTGGCTGCTTCTGCCGACTAAATCAAATTCGATAACTCAATAAACGCTCAACCGAGGCTGCCCGTGAAGTGACCGGACAGCCTCGGTCAGTTAACCGGGGGAGAGCGATATTTATATAATTCTAACCTCGCTATGCTATAATCGCCCCTTGTGAGGTACCCATTATGTTAAAAAAATTTATCCGCATTTTCGGGGGCGACCCCAATAAGCGTGAAGTCGACAGCCTGACCGAGACCATTGACCGCATCAACAGCCTGGAAGATGCCTACGAGCAGCTTTCCAATAGCGAGCTGGGCGCAAAGACCGCCGAATTTCGCACCCGGCTGGCGCAGGGCGAGACCCTGGACGACCTGACGCCCGAAGCTTTTGCTGCGGTGCGCGAGGCATCCAAGCGTACGCTCGGGCTGCGCCATTATGATGTGCAGCTTATCGGCGGTATCACCCTGCACCGCGGTAAGATCGCCGAAATGCGCACCGGCGAGGGCAAGACGCTGGTCGCCACCCTGCCGCTGTACCTGAACGCCCTGACCGGCAAGGGTGTGCACCTGATCACCGTCAACGATTACCTGGCGCGCCGCGATGCGCGCTGGATGGCGCCTATTTTTAACCTGCTGGGTTTGAGCGTGGGCGTTCTGCAGATGGCTGCGCGCACCGAAAACGGGCGCAAGGCGTTCCTGGTGGATCTGGGGAAAGAGTCGCCGCACGAAGACCAGAACCAGCTGCGCCTGGTCGATCGCGTCGAGGCTTACGCGGCGGATATCACCTACGGCACCAACGCCGAATTTGGTTTTGATTACCTGCGCGACAACATGACCATGCACCTGCAGGAACGGGTGCAGCGCGGCCACTATTACGCCATCATCGATGAGGTAGACAATGTGCTCATCGACGAAGCCCGTACGCCGTTGATCATCTCCGGCCCGGCACAGGATGAGGCCGAGTGGTATGTGCGCATGGCGCAGGTGGTGCGCCAGATGCGCCCCGAGGACTACGAGATCAGCGAAAAGGACCGCAATGTCACCCTCACCGAAGTTGGCGAGGGGCACGTGGAAGAAATCCTGGCTATGCCGCTGCGCGACCCGGAGCGCCCGGAAGATGTGACCCTGGAGCAGGCGCGCATGCTGGGCTACCTGGAACAAGCGCTGCGTGCGCAGCACCTGTTTCACCGCAACAAGGAATACCTGGTGCAGGGCGGCAAAGTGGTGATCGTGGATGAATTCACCGGGCGTTTGATGCCCGGGCGGCGCTGGTCCGACGGTTTGCACCAGGCGGTGGAAGCCAAGGAAGGCGTCAAGGTGCAGAGCGAGTCGGTGACCTATGCCACCATCACCATCCAGAACTACTTCCGCATGTATGAAAAGCTGGCAGGCATGACCGGCACCGCAGCCACTGAAGCCGAAGAATTTCTAAAAATTTACAGCCTGGAAGTGCTGGCCATCCCCACCAACCTGGAATACCGCGCCATGCGCGCCGGCTCGAACCTGGTGGAGCTGGAAGGCAAGGACGAACAGGGGTACAAATACTTATACTACGCCCTGCAAGACGACGAGGAGCGCAAAGCTATCTATTACAAACGCAAGGATTACCCGGATATCGTCTTCCGCACCGAAGAAATCAAGCTGCGCGCTATCGCCCGCGAGATCCTGGCGGATCACATCACCGGCAGACCGGTGCTGGTTGGCACCACCTCGGTGGAAATGTCCGAGCGGCTTTCCAACCGGCTGCGTGCCGAGCCGCTGAAACGCCTGGCGCTGTCGCTCTTGCTGCGCCAGACATACATTGAAAAGAATAATATTACAGAAGATGGGCGCCAGATCCAACCCCTGCTGTTCCTCAACGCCCCGCTGGAGCAGCTCGAACTCAGCGAGATGCGCAAGCTGGCGCGCGAGCTGGAGATGCCCTTTAACGCAGAAGACCCGGCAAACCTGGAAAAGATGTGCCAGATACTCAACGCACCCAGCAGTGCAGCCAAGCGCCTGGCAGCCAGCCTGCAGGGCGGCATTCCGCATGAAGTGCTCAACGCACGTAAACACACCGAAGAAAGCCAGATCATCGCCGGCGCCGGCGCCTTTGGCGCGGTGACGATTGCCACCAACATGGCAGGGCGCGGTGTAGATATCAAGCTGGGCGGCGAGCTGGCCGAGGAGATTTTGGCTTCGGTGCACCGGGTGCTGGGCCGCAACGGCTACGACGACCCGTATAACATGACCATGGAAGAGCGCCGCCAGGCGTTGGTTAAAATGAGCCCCGAGGATTACGGCATTTACGATTCCGAGATCGGCTTCTTCCTGCAGCATATGGAAGAAATGGAACAGGTGCACGCCCTTGGCGGTCTACATGTCATCGGCTCCGAGCGGCATGATGCACGCCGTATCGATAACCAGCTGCGCGGCCGTTCCGCCCGCCAGGGCGACCCCGGTGCATCGCGTTTCTTCCTCTCGATGGAAGACCAGTTGATGCGCTTGTTCGGCGGGCAGCAAGCCGACAATATGATGCAGCGCTTAAAGATCGACGATGCTTTGCCGCTGGAAGTCGGGCTGGTTGGCAGGCTGGTGGAGCAGGCGCAAAACCGGGTGGAAGGCGCTAACTTTGACATGCGCAAGCACCTGCTGGAGTACGACGATGTGCTCAACACCCAACGCGCCTCCATCTACGGGCAGCGCAACCGCATCTTCACCAAGGAAGACCTGAAAGACGACGTGACGGATATGCTGCGCATTGAAGTCGCCCGCCGCGTGCCCGAAGCGCTGAAAGACGAAGGCGGTCCCTGGAAGCTGCTGGCCTGGTTGGAGCAAATCCAACCGCCGCTTTCTGTCGACGGCGGCTATTTCCCCTCCTATGCCCTTCGCCTGCTGCTGCACAACCTGCTGGACAGGCTGGCGGAGAACCCCAGCCCGCAAGAAATCAAGCAAGCCTTGCTGCAGATCGCCCAAGACGCGCTGCAAGCTGAAGAAAACCACCACTTGAAATCCATCCACAATGTGCTGGAAGCCAGCCAGGACCGCCTGCAAGAGCAGCTGGATGAGCGGCTGGAAATCGTGGACACCTATTTTGAAGGATTGGATCAGGAGGAGGAAGGCCAGCCGGCGCGCAAGACCAGCGATGTGGTGAACGAGCTGGCAACCCTGACGCATGTGCCCCTGCGCCTGCCTCCCGATATCCTGCGCAGCCTGCAGCAGGAACCTGAAAAAGCGGCGGCGGAAACCCGCCGCCAGGTGGAGAACACGCTGTACAGCCAAGCCATCACCCGCCTGATCGGCGCGGTGGAGCGGCGCATCGAAGAACCGCTGGAGATCAACGCCAACCAGGTCGCCCAGGAGAACTGGAATGCGATGGCGAACCAGGTGCTTGAGAAAACCAGCACGGTGCTGCGCGCACGCCAGGAGCGCTACCTGGGTACAAACGGGCAGATCGCCCGCGACCTGGAGAGCGCCCTGGCACGCCTGCCAGATCCAGGCAGCGAGCAAAGCCTGCTCCAGCTGCTGCTGTTGATGCCGCACGGGGCGCGCACCATCTTTGACCGCAAAACGCACCGGAAAAAACTGGAGCGTACCAACCGCCTGGAGTATGTGTATCTGATGGCGCAGCTTTTGGAAAACCAGGAGCCGGATGAGATTGCGACGGATGTGCTGGAGCACCTGGAAGAAGCCCAGGAAGCCGTGGGGCACGCCTGGGGACAGGCAGAACTGACCCGCCTGGGGCAATATTCTCCTTCTGACCTGGGCGAAGGTTTCCGCAAGGCGCTGATTGAAGCTAACGGCGACCAGGCAGCCGTCTGGATGGAGACCCCGCTGCAGGCGCTTGACCTCGAAGCACGCCGGGCTGTGGGCAGCGAGCTGGGACGCCGGGCGCTGACAGAGATCTATCGCCAGCTGCTGCTGGGGGTGATCGGTGAATTGTGGGTGGAGTTCCTGACGCAAATGGAGTCGCTGCGTATTTCGATCGGGCTGGAAGCCTACGCCCAGCGCGACCCATTGGTGCAGTACAAGAGCAAAGCCTATGAGCTTTTCCAGGAGCTGCTGGCAAACATGCGCCTGGGTGTGGTCTCACGCATGTTCACCTACCGCCCGCGCAACCTGAGCAGCGTCCAGGCTGGATCACAAGTCAATGAAGAGGATGGTGCGCTGCTAAGCGGAGAAGAGGCAGGCGAGGGCTATGAGCTGGTAGAAGGGGATGACGAAGAAAGTGGCGGCGGGCAGATGGAGGCAGCCGCCAGCAGCCAGGCTGCTGCTGCACGCCAGCCTGGCTCAGCGGAAGGCAAGAGGAAACGGAAGCGAAAACGCTAAAATTCTGTCCCTCTGCCAGAAGTTTACGCCTGCGCGAGAGCATCCAGCGTCGGGTGACAGAAGGAATTCGCGCCGCTAGGGTCCCCAGCGCGGCTGCCAGTCGGATGAGTTGTTGCTGGTCACGCGGAAGACGCGTAAATCCGCCAGACGCAGCACGTAGATTT
>CAZTMX010000160.1:0-6566 GCA_964614855.1 uncultured Anaerolineaceae bacterium
CAGAGCCAGATGGATATTTTCCTGCGCCATCTCCAGCGCTTCGGCGGAAGCATCGATCAGCGTCAACTCACTGCACCCACCTGCAATCGCATTAGCGCTAAACCCACCGGAATAGCAAAAGCAGTCCAGCACCCGCCTGTCTTTCGCCAGTTGGCGCACCCGCAGGCGGTTGCGGCGCTGGTCCAGGTAGAAGCCGGTCTTATGCCCGTTTCTGATATCTATACGCAGTTCCAACCCGTTCTCAATGATCGAAAGCAGCGGTGGCGGTGGCTTCCCCAACAACACGCCGGTACGCTCGGGCAGTCCTTCCAGCCGGCGCACATCCACATCCGAGCGCTCGTAAATATTGGCGGCGCCTGTCAGCGCAGCCAGCTGCGCCACAATCACCTGGCGCCAGGCTTCAGCACCGCTGGAGAGAAACTGCAGCGAGAGCCAATCACCGTAACGGTCAGCGATCAGCCCTGGTAGGGAATCCGATTCGGCATGCACAAGCCTGACTGCGCCAGCCGCGCCTGGTACCTTGCCCTTTTCCTCGCCGTTCAGTTCTTCTGCGCGCCAAAATTCAGGCAAAAAAGCCCGGCGAGCAGCAATCGCCGCACCCAACCGGGCTGCAAAAAACGCTTCATCAATTCTTTCATGCTCATCCCAGGACCAGACCCGGGAACGGATTTGCGATCCCTGGCTGTATGCGCCCCAGGCCAGGAAATCACCTGCAGCAGACAGAATGCGGACAGTGTCCCCATCAGCAGGATCCCCCTGCACACGGTCCAGTGCGCCGGAAAACACCCATGGGTGGCGGCGCAGCAAGGATTTTTCGCGCCCGGGTTTCAGGCGCATCACTGCGGGTTTAGACCAATCCAAGCTTCTTGCCTGCCTGTTGGATCACATCCATGGCGTGCTCGATATCATCCGGTTCGTGTGCTGTAGTCACCGTTGCACGCAAGCGCGCCAGGCCGGGTTGTACTGCTGGCGAGACAACGGGCAGCACAAAGACATCGTGATGCTGGGCTTCTTGCGTCATGCGATAAGCAGTTTCGTCATCTCCGCAAAGCACCGGTACGATAGCCGTTTGGGTTAACAAAGTATCGAACCCGCGCTGCTTGAGACCACTGATGAATTGGGCGGCATTGGCGCGTAATTTTTCAATGCGCCAGGGTTCATCCAGGATCACTTCGAAAGCTGCCTTGGCTGCAGCCGCCTGAGCAGGCGGCAAAGCAGCAGAGAAGATGTATGCTCGCGTAGAGTGACGCAAAAAATCAATCAGTTCTTTGCGACCCGCAATATAGCCACCCACCGAGGGGATGGTCTTGCTCAGTGTGCCCATCTTAATATCGATCGTACCGGGCATATGAAAATGTTCTTCGATGCCGCGGCCGGTATCGCCGAGGACGCCCACCGAGTGTGCTTCATCGATCATCAACCAGGCGCCGTATTTACGGCACAGCTCAACGGTACGCGGAAAATCAAGGATATCGCCGTCCATGCTGAAAACCGAATCTGCGACAACGAGCTTTGTCACTCCATCCGGTACCTGCTGCAAGCGCAACTCCAACGCATCCATATCATTGTGATGAAAACGCAGGAACTTGGCGCCGGAGGTCAGGCAGCCGTCCACGATACTGGCGTGGTTGAGCTTATCTGAAATGACATAATCGCCCCGGCTGAGCAAGGTGGAGATTACAGACAGATTGGTAACATAACCAGAAGTAAAGGTCACCGCAGCTTCAGCATTTTTAAAATTGGCAATCGTTTCTTCCAGGGCAGTATGCACCGGCAGGGTACCGGCCAGAGTGCGCACACCATGGGTGCCTGTGCCAAAACGGTCAATGGCATCCTTGGCGGCTGCATTGATGCGCGGGTGACCCACCAATCCCAGGTAGCTGTAGGAAGCAAACATCCCCATTTCTCTGCCGCCAACCAGCACACGCGCCCCGCCGCGCAGCTCAGAAATCGGTTGGTTGTAAAAATACAAATCCTGATCCTGCATGCCTTCCACACGCTGGTGCATGGCCCGGATGCGTTGGACGATGCTGTCTTCTCTGGAATAATCCATTTTATTGCTCCCGTTACAAGAATGCATGAAGTTTAGCTGCTTTCAAGGCAGTTGTCAACCAGATTAACAAAAGCGGCGAGCTCTAGAAAAAGAGCCGTTAAAGATACAGGAGGGCTTTTACTCACCAGCCAGCCTGCGCAGAGCAGCCTCATCCAGAAGCGGGATACCCAGGTTTCGGGCTTTGTCCAGCTTGGAGCCGGCATTTTCACCCACCACCAGGTAATCCGTTTTCTTGCTGACAGAATCGGTGACCTTGCCGCCAAAGGATTGGATGTATTCTCTGGCTTGCTCGCGGCTGAAAGTGGGCAATGTCCCGGTTACCACAAAGGTCTTCCCGGCAAGCGGCTGCGGTCCCTGAACAGACGGCGACTGTGAGCGCGGCCAGACACCAGCCGCGTGCAGCTTTACCAGCACCTGGCGGTTCGCCGGGCGAGCAAACCAATCCACGATCGCCTGGGCTGTATTTGGACCGACGCCCTCGATTTGCTGCAGATCGGCATAGCCTGCCAGGGACAATTGATCGAGGTCGGTGTAGTGAGATGCCAGGTCCGCCGCCATCACCTCCCCCACACCGCGAATCCCCAGCGCAGTCACCAGGCGCGCCAGCGGTTGATGACGCGAAGTCTCAATCGATGCCAGCAGGTTATCGGCTTTCTTTTCGCCAAAACCTTCCAGCTTGAGTAAGTCGGATTTTTGCAACGTGAATAAATCCGCTACATCTTGCAGCAGACCAACCTCTACTAACTGTTCAACGATTTTTATCCCTAGCCCCACAATATCCATGGCACCGCGCGAGACAAAATGCTCCAGGTTGCGGATCAACTGTGCGGGGCAGGCCGTGTTGACACAGTACCAGTACACCTCACCAGGCAGGTTTTCCACCGGCTCAGCGCAAGCCGGGCAGCGCTGCGGCGGTTCGTAAGGCGTTTCACTGCCACTGCGCATTTCTTCTACCGGGCCGATGACATAGGGGATCACCTCGCCAGCGCGCTTTACGCGCACGCGATCGCCAATGCGGATATCCTTTTCGGCGATGTAATCAAAATTATGCAGGGTGGCCTGTTTCACCACCACACCACCCAGCTCAACCGGTTCCAGCATGGCGTAAGGGGTAAGTACACCCGTGCGCCCAACATTAACGCCGATATTTATCAATTGAGTTGTCATCTCCTGGGCGGGGAATTTATGGGCGATGGCGCCGCGCGGATCTTTGCCGACAAATCCCAGATCGGCTGCCAGGGACAAGTCGTCCAGCTTGATCACCACACCATCCACTTCGTAGGAAAGCGTAGTGCGGCGAGCTGCCCACTCTTCTACCGCAGCCAGGGTGCTATCCAGGTCCGCATGCCGGCTGGCATGCCTGGTAACAGGAAAACCCAGGGCGCGCAGGTACTCCAGGCGCTCCCACTGGGTGAGCGGAAAATCGCCATCACCAGCCACAATCTCGTAAACCAGCAGGTTGAGCGGACGGGAGGCCGTGAGCGCTGGATCTAATTGGCGCAGCGAGCCGGAAGCTGTGTTGCGCGGGTTGAGGTAGGTCTTCTCGCCTTTTGCCTGCAGCCGTTCGTTCAACTCTTCAAAATCCCTCAGGTTGATAAAGACCTCGCCGCGCACCACGATATAGGCTGGAGCGCTTGGATTGGCATAAGCACCCAGATCACCCGCACCTGATTGTGGGCTGCGCGTTCCATCTCCATCGCCAAGAGGGATACGCAGCGGCAGGCTGCGCAGTGTGCGCAGGTTTGTGGTGATGTCTTCGCCAGTCTCCCCATCGCCACGCGTTGCACCCAGTACGAAAACGCCGTCACGGTAATGCAAGATCACCGACAGCCCGTCAATCTTGGGCTCAAGCACAAAGGCGGAGGCTGCAACTCGCCCATCCAGGCGCAGGATGCGCTCATACCAGGCGCGCACATCCGCTGCACCAAAGGCGTTTGCCAGGCTGAGCACCGGTGCCGGGTGACGCACCTTGGTGAAACGTTCCGACGGCTGGGCGCCGACACGCTGGGTGGGCGAATCGGGTGTCACCCAATCTGGATGCCGCTCTTCGATCTGGCGCAGGCGCAACAACAGCCGGTCGAATTCCGCATCGCTGATCAAGGGCTGATCCAGTACGTGATAGCGATAGTTATGGTAATGAACCTGGCGCCGCAGCGCTTCCAACTCAGCCTTCTCGTCCATGATACCCTTCCTTGTGATGAACAAAACGTGGTTACAGGCGTGAGAAAACAGATGTTCACTGGCAGCAATTATAACTATTTCTGCCGCATAAATCACAAAGAGCCAGGAATCCAGCTATAATCTGGATGAACCTGTCCATATTATTCTTTACCGGGAGAAGCGAATGACTGATGATAAGATTATCGTTTATGGGGCGGATTGGTGTCCAGATTGCCGCCGGGCGCGCAAGTTTTTTGACCAATACCAAATCGAACACACCTGGGTGAATATTGATAACAATGCGGATGCCGAGCAATTGGTTATAAAGCTTAATCGCGGTTACCGCAGCGTGCCGACGATCGTCTTTCCCGATGGCTCGATATTGGTTGAACCCAGCACCGCTGAGCTCGAGACAAAATTTTTTCCCACCCAAACCGGGTCTGAATAAAAACAGGAATTGTGAAACTAATTGGGGAAATTTTTTGACTACCCCATGCGACCGGTGATGTAATTCTCGGTCAGCTCTTGATCGGGGCGGGTAAACATCTTGGCGGTTTCGGAGAATTCAACCAGCTTCCCAAGCCAGAAGAAACCGGTAAATTGCGATACACGCGCCGCCTGCTGCATATTATGTGTGACGATGACGATGGTGTATTTCTGCACCAGCTCTGCCATCAATTCTTCTATGACAGTGGTGGCTATCGGGTCGAGAGCCGAGGCAGGCTCATCCATCAGGATGACATCCGGGCGAACTGCCAACAAGCGCGCCATGCACAGGCGCTGCTGTTGTCCCAGGGATAGAGACAAGGCATCCGCGGACAGCAGGTCTTTCAATTCATTCCACAATCCTACCTGCTGCAGACAGTCTTCAACCAGGTTGTCCAGCTCAGAGCGGCGCTTCTCCAGGCCCAACATACGAGGACCAAAAGCTACATTGTCATAGACCGATTTTGGAAAAGGATTGGGTTTTTGAAAAACCATCCCCACCCGCCGTCGCAACTCAACCAGGTCAAATTCGGGCGCGTAAATATCCTGCCCATCCAGCAAAATCTGACCTTCCACTCTGGTTTTTGGGATGGTATCGTTCATGCGGTTCAAACAACGCAGGTAGGTGGATTTCCCGCAGCCAGAAGGCCCGATCAATGCAGTGACTTTCTGCGGCAGGATATCCATGCTGATCTGCATCAACGCTTGCGAAGAACCATAATAAAAATCCAGGTTGTTTACCTTGAAAACGGGTTGTGTGGGGTCCATAGAAGGATTTTACCCGAAAAATCGCATAACGGGAAATGAGTAGAAACCTGCTTAATTCACTTGTATGGGGTTTGATTTACGGCTATAATCCAAAACGATGAAAAAGCAAATCTTCTTGCTCCCCTTGCTAATTTCCCTGATCATTTCCAGTTGCGGCCCTGCTCCTGCCGGCGAGCTTGAGACAAACCCACAACCGGTAGCAAATATCGAGAACAAGGGCTCGGATACCATCGTGAACCTGGCGTTAGCCTGGGCGGAGGAGTACCAAAAATCCAACCCGCAGGTATCCATTTCGGTAACGGGCGGAGGCTCTGGTGCAGGCATCGCATCTTTGATAAACACAACTGCCGACCTGGCAAATGCTTCCCGCAAGATCAAATCCGAAGAGATCGCTAATGCCGAAGCAAATGGGATCAAACCGGTTGAGTTTATCATCGCCCGCGATGCCATCGCAGTGATCGTCAACCCGCAAAACCCGATTGAAAAACTTACCTTACAGCAAATCTCGGATATTTACAGCGGCAAAATTAATAACTGGTCCGTGCTTGGCGGCGAGGATCGCCCCATCGTCCGCCTCTCGCGTGAAACAAACTCGGGTACCCATGTCTATTTTCTGGAAGAGGTCTTACGCTTAGGTGATTCCGAGAACAAGACCTTGTTTTCTACCGACACCTTGCTGCTGCCGTCTTCGGAAGGCATCGGGGCTGAAATTCGAGAAAACCCCAACGCAATTGGTTATGATGGATTAGGGTATGTCACCGATGATATGAAGGTGGTTGCTGTGGCTGCTGCTGAAGGCCAACCCTACATCAAACCCGCAATCGAGACCGTAAACGACGATACTTATCCAATTGCAAGAGATCTGTACATTTATACGGCAGGTGAGCCAGCAGGTGCTGTAAAAGAATACCTGGATTGGATACTATCTGTTGATGCGCAGAAGATCGTGCAATCGCTGGGATTTGTACCGATTTTGTCTCCTGAAGCTTTACTTGCAACTTCAGGGGAGGACTAAATGTTATGAACAAAACAGCATCGACGCCCGGTTTATGGAAAGAAGCCATCATCACCCCTTTAGTCCGCGCATCGGGATATTCAG
>CAZTMX010000161.1:0-2561 GCA_964614855.1 uncultured Anaerolineaceae bacterium
CCCTTTTTTTCAACAAAAAAATTTTTTCCCTTTCGGCGTTTTTTTGGGTCGGGGGGGGGGGGGGGGGGGGGGGCCATGCGTTTCGCGCCGGTTAGATGCTGGTACAGGTCTGCCAGCGACGAGACTGGGATAACCTCCAACCCCGGGATCAGGGCGGCTTCAGCGGCGTCGGAGAGGGGGGTGAAGAGGGTGTGAAAACCCTCCTGCTGCGCCAGGGCAGCCATCGGCAATACGCCGCGCACATGGCGCACACTGCCGTCCAGGGAAAGTTCACCCACCACCAGCGCGCCGTCCAGGCACCCGGCGGGGATCTGGCTGCTGGCAATCAGCACCCCCAGAGCGATGGGCAGGTCGTAAGCCGGGCCTTCCTTGCGCACGGCAGCTGGGGCCAGGTTGACCGTCAGGCGCTTGCGCGGAAAAACCAGCCCCGAGTTCTTGACTGCAGACTGTACCCGCTCGCGGCTTTCTTGCACGGCGGTGTCCGGCAAACCGACAATCGTTATGGTGGGCAAACCATCGCTTAAGTCGACTTCGACTTCAACCACCACGCCTTCGAGGCCGATCACTGCACAGGAATAAACACGGGCAAGCATGGGTTTAGTTTAGATGCCAACCCGGCTCTTGTCAATGCTGATTTGGCTGGACAAGGGGATAAAACCCTTCAACCTGCTGAGACGCCGCTATACATTCCAGCCGCAGCAATCGTGACCGCGTGATCGCTCAATCCCGCACAAAAGTCCCGTTGCGCAGGTCTTGCAGCGCCTGCTGGATTTCTTCCTGGGTGTTCATCACAAAGGGGCCGTATGGAGCGATGGGCTCCTGGAAGGGCTTGCCAGCCATAAGCACGAAGCGCGCCGGGGATCCTGCACCAGTGCGTACGCTCACAAAATCGCCGTCTTCAAAAACCAGCATGCGCACTGCCTGGATGGCTTCGCCTGTTTCTGCATCGCTGGTGCCGAACACCGCCTCACCTTCGAAAAGGTATGCCAGGGCAAAATGCCCCTGCGGTACCGGCAGGGTAAACGCAGAACCCGCCTGAAGCGCCACATCCATATACAGCGGTTGATTGGCGATTTCGCTCACAGGGCCTGTTGCTCCGCCGTATTCACCCGCTACCAGTCGGATTTTGACGCCGTTTTCAGTGATCACCGGAATGCTTTCCGCAGAGACCTCCTGGTAGCGCGGTTGGCTCATCTTCTGCGCCGCTGGCAGATTCACCCACAATTGGAAGCCGTTCAACGCGCCAATGGGGCTGCGCTGGGGGCGCTCCTCGTGCATAATGCCCCGCCCGCTGGTCATCCACTGCACATCGCCCGGACCGATATTGCCCATGTTGCCCAGGCTGTCCCGGTGGCGGACGATCCCTTCTAGCATATAAGTCACGGTCTCGATGCCGCGATGCGGGTGGGTGGGAAAACCCTGGATCGGGTCATCCTTTGGATCATTAAAGGCGAAATGGTCGAACAAAAGAAATGGATCGAACAGATTAGAGCGCCGGGGACCAAACGAGCGGCGCAGCAGCACATCAACGCCTTCGATCACAAGCTGCGGCTCGATGATTTGTGCAATTTTTCGGTATGTTTCGGACATAATAAAAATTCCCTCCAGAAAATGGATATAAAATATCTATATTGTACCAGAGGTGCAGGTTCGATTCCTTCTTCACTACAGCAGGGCTTCAAACGTATACTCCGGAGATCGTATCGCGGTCAACCAGCTTTCGCCTGCTCTAAATACCCATTCTCTTTCAACCAGTCTTCGGTTTTTTGCATCCCCTGTTCCAGGCTGAAGCGCGGTTCCCAGCCCAAAATTTGTTTGGCTTTCTTGTTGCTAAAGCTGTTCGAGCTGCGCAGCGAGTTCACCGCGCCGCGTGAAAAGCTGGCTTTTTTTCCCTTAATGCCGGCTTGAATTTCGAAGATCAGCGCTGCCGTCCAGGCAAGGGGATAGGGCAGGGAGGGGAATTTCTCCACACCCAGCATACGCCCGTAGGCGCCGAAGAAATCCCGCCAGGGGACGGGGTAGCCGTCGGTCAGGTTGATGGCCTCGCCCAACGCTGCATCTTCCGCTGTGCACAACAGCAGCCCATCGATCAAATTGTCGATGAAGATGGGTTTGCACATAAATTTACCCCCATCGATCAGGATCATCTTCTTTTTTCTAATCAGCTCAACCGGGCGGATGGTGAACTGGTACGAGCCCGGACCATACACTTGAGAAACCCTGGCGATGGTCACCGGCAGACCTTTGCTTTCATGCGCTTTTTGCACGATTTCCTCGGCTTCAATTTTTGTGTCGTGATACAGGTTCCCTTTTCTGCGGGTGGGGAAGGTTTCATCGATGTCGTACTGCTGCAGTGAACCGTACACTGCGCACGAGCTCAGGTGGACAAAACGCGGTACCCCCGCTGCCAATGCCGCATCGACCACATTTTGTGTGCCCTGCACATTCGTCTGCCAAACTTCTTCCCTGGCGCCTCGCTCGCTCACCCAGGCCGCGGCATGGTAGACCGTACCGCAGCCCTCGATTGCCCTTTGGAGGCTGCCCGGGTCGGTGATATCCCC
>CAZTMX010000161.1:2661-6508 GCA_964614855.1 uncultured Anaerolineaceae bacterium
CTGATTATACACTCGGCGGGAGGAAAACAGTTTGTGGAGTAAAATACGAAGGGGCGGTGCGCAATAAGTTGTTTCACCTCACACCCTCGTACAGCAGCATGCCCCGATCAATTACCAACTTAAGAAAGGATCTTTCACGATGTCCGGTTACTCTCCTTCTCTGGAACGAGTCTTGCTCTCACGTGAACAAATCGCGGCGCGGGTAAAAGAACTGGCGGATCAAATCTCGCAAGATTACAAGGATGTGGATCGCCTGTACATGGTCGGCATCCTGAAGGGGGCGTTTATCTTCCTGGCGGATCTAACGCGCGAGCTTAGCATCCACCACGTGGTCGACTTTATGGCGCTCTCCAGCTACGGCAAGTCCACCGAATCTGGCGCAGTGCGTATCCTGATGGATCTGCGCGAGCCAATCGAAGGGCAGCATGTGCTAATTGTGGAGGATATTGTGGATTCCGGGCAGACGCTGTATTACCTCCACCGCATCCTGGAAGGGCGCAACCCTGCTTCGCTGCGAACCTGTGCCCTTGTGCGCAAACAGCGCGAACAGGCGCATTTCCCGGTGGATTACCTGGGTTTTGAAATCCCGGATGTGTGGGTGGTGGGTTACGGGCTGGATTATGCGGACCGCTTCCGCACCCTGCCCTTTGTCGCCGAGCTAAAGAAAGAAGTCTATACAAAAGGATAAACGCTAAAAGCAATCCATGTTAAAATAAACCTATGGATAGCAGCCAACCTGAACCCAAGGTCAATCGAGACACACCTGCCCTGAAAAAACATCGCCGCGAGGTGATGTGGCAGGTACTCCTGCCGTTGGTTCTTGGCATTGTGCTCGTGCTGGTTTTGATGGGTGTAAGCGTTTTTGTGACCACAAATCAAAGCCTCTGGGCGGATATCTCGCTTATCTGGCTGATCATCCCATTATTACCGCTCGCATTGGTGACTACTGCAATTCTGGCTGGGCTAAGTTATGGTGTGGTCAAGCTTATTCACCTGCTGCCGCGCTATACCCAACAAACTCAGGATATCTTCCGGCTGATCCGCATGCGGGTCGGCGAGGTAGATGACCGCCTGGTAGCGCCGGTCATCAAGATAAATAGTACAACCGCACGCTTTCAAAAGTTGATGGACCAGTTCCGGCGGCGATAACCCGTTCTATCTCATCCTTATTGGCGGATCATTCAAAGATAACGAGTGCGAGTGGCAGGTAAATTCTTGAAAGGAACCTTATGACCGATAAAGCAATTGAAACAACAGGGCAGCAGGCCTGGAAAACAAGGGCGATTGTAGTTGGCGCAGTGGTTGGGCTTTGCGTGGGAGCAGCTGCTACATACATCTACATACAAAACAGAGAAGAAGAAGCTGGTGGAATTTCCGCAGGTGAGGGTGTGAAGCTGGGTGTCCTGGTGTTGGGTTTACTGCGAAGTATCGCTAATCTGGGGGAAGGGAAAGCCTGATCAGGGGAAAAAACCCCAAAGTATTCTGGCTGGTTCACTGAATGACGACAACTTTACCGCGCTTTTTGCTCATCGGCCAATTGACTCGCGACTATATCCTCCTGCCCAGCGGCGAGGCTTTAATCGATGTTCCGGGTGGGAATGCGTTGTACGCCTCGGTGGGGTTAATGGTATGGGAACCAGAACCTGCACCGGCGATTATTGCCAGGGTGGGTGAGGACTATCCCCAGGAGTGGCTGGCTGAATTTCAGAAATGGGGGCTGGACACATCCGGTGTAAGGGTTCTATCCGAAGTGGTGGACCTGCGCTCCTTCTCTGCTTTTGTCGACCGTATAACCCGCATACACGATGATCCCGTGGCGCATTTTGCCAGGCTGGGTATCCCCTTCCCAAAGTCCTTGTTCGGCTACCGCAATACCAGTGCCAATATCAACAGCCGGACGCGTTTACAGAACATCTCTTTGCGCCAGGGCGATATTCCAATAAGCTTTCTGGATGCCAATGTGGCGCACTTCTGCCCGGTGGATTACCTGACTCACAGCTTGCTCCCGGCGGTTTTGCGGCAGGCACAGTTCACCACCGTCACTCTGGACCCGGCTCCCGGGTATATGACCCCTGCGTTTTGGGATGATATGCCTTCCCTGTTGAACGGTTTAACCGCATTTATGCCGGCAGAGGAAGATGTACGTGCGCTTTTTCATGGACGCACAGATGACCTGTGGGAAATGGCTGAAGCGCTGGCAAATTTTGGCTGCGAAATTATTGTTATTAAACGTGGTGAACGCGGCCAAATATTATATATTGCCAACAGCCATTCGCGCTGGGATATTCCGCCCTATCCCGCGCGCATGAAGAACCCGTTAGGCGCTGGAGATGCTTTCTGCGGTGGTTTCCTGGCTGGCTATCGCCGTACCTTTGATCCCCTGGAAGCAACGCTGTACGGCAATATTTCCTCATCTCTTGTCATCGAGGGGGATACCGCTGACTATGCCCTGGATGCACTGCCGGGGCTGGCGCAGGCCAGGATGGAATCTTTACGCCAATCTGCCCGTAAGTTGTAAATGAGGTAAAAAATGAGATCTACAACTGTAGAACGGTTGTTGGATATGGCATGCGCCATCCAGCAAATCCCGGCTCCTCCCTTCGGGGAAGAGGTTCGGGCGGCTTTTGTCGCTAGCGAGTTTAAAAAGGCAGGTTTGAGTGATGTGCATACGGATGCGCCGGGGAATGTATATGCTCGCCTGCCCGGCGGTGGGGGTGCTTTGCCCGTGGTGGTTTCGGCGCACCTGGATACTGTATTCCCATTGATGACCGACCTGGGGATTAAAAAAGAAGGGGATAGGATTTACGGTCCAGGTATCGGTGATAATTCGCTGGCAGTGGCGGCGTTGTTTGGCCTGGTTTGGGAGCTGGCACATGCCCCTGGCAGCATGGTAAGCCTGCGCTCTGCCCTTCCAGGGGATCTCTGGCTGGTGGCAAATGTCGGCGAAGAAGGGTTGGGTAATTTACGCGGTATGCGCGCCGTGGTTGAGAAATTCAAAGATCAGGTGAAAGCATATATTGTCCTGGAGGGTCTGGCGCTCGGGCAGTTGTATCACCGGGGGTTGGGGAGTGTGCGCTTTCGCATCATCACCAGGACGGCAGGCGGTCATTCCTGGAAGGATTACGGGGAGCCGTCGGCCATCCACGAGCTGGCAAAATTAATCGTGCAATTGACCGGCATTGTCCTGCCAACCGAACCGCGCACAACGCTTAATGTGGGTGTGATATCGGGGGGAACCAGCATCAACACGGTAGCGCCGGAAGCCCAACTGGAGCTTGACCTGCGCTCTGAAGAACAGGCAGCACTGGAAGCTCTGGTGACCCGGGTGAACCGGCTGGTGAAGGCGGTAAATGGAAAAGGGGTGGAAGTTGTCGCCCAGGAGATCGGCAACCGGCCATCCGGAAGTATCCCGCGAACCCATCCCCTTGTCCAGCTGGCGCAGAAAAATATTACAGATCATGGCATGCAGCCCAGCCTGGCCATCAGTTCCACCGATGCCAATATCCCGCTCAGCCTGGGTTACCCGGCGATCTGCGTGGGCATTTCAACCGGTTCTGGGGCGCATACTGTGGGGGAATATATTCAGGCGAAACCGGTAGAGGGGGGTCTGGCGCAACTGGTCAGCCTGGTGTGCAGGATTTTTTCTGAGCTATAGGTCAGGTGAAACAGCCGGGTAAAGAGGGAGGATCAGGTCAACGGCAGGATGACCGTGAAGCAGCTGCCGGAGCCTGCCTGGCTTTCAACTTGGATGGAGCCGCCGTGCTGTTTGACAATGCGGTTGCTCAAGGATAATCCCAGCCCGGTGCCTCGCCCGGGTGCTTTTGTGGTGTAAAAGGGCTCGAAGATG
>CAZTMX010000162.1:0-6439 GCA_964614855.1 uncultured Anaerolineaceae bacterium
AGAAATTTGCTCAAACCTTGAAAGCATATACATAAGATTTTGTCCTCCCGCAGATCAGTTATTTGTTTGATTATTTTGACATAGAACCGGAAAGCATACTCTCTGGATATATTGCTGTCTCAAAAACAAAAAATTCCGGTGCTCTCATAAACCGGCGAAAATTTCGGTATATACCTCCTCGTATCGACTGTGGTAAAGACAGTGGGTGTCTACTCTGTGCAGCATGTTGTTCATTATGGTAATAATAACCAGCCAGCCTGCCTTTTCAGTCATGTATTTCCCCGTGGGGGATATTAAAAGGATTGTACAAGCGGGGGGCGAATGTGTCAAGAAATGAGAAGATGATTAACGGCTAAATTAGCAATTTATTAGAAATTGAAAACCTACTTGACTTCACTACGTTATTTATTGTATAAACTAATTCGTATCTTATTCATAGTGAGTATAGATGTTTTGATGATTGACTGCCAATCAAAAAAGGTGGGATAAACACCTTTGATCAAAAGCACTGCCGCCGATGACGGTTGCTGTGCTTTTTGTTGTATTGGTGAAAGTTCTTTGTAGGAGAAAGATATGATCCGTGTTGAAGGACTGACAAAAGATTACGGCACACGCCGGGCGATTGACAACCTGCACTTTGACGCCACAAAAGGAGAAATCCTCGGCTTCTTAGGGCCAAATGGCGCTGGCAAGACAACGACCATGCGTATCCTGACTGGCTTTATGCCGCCAACATCCGGAAAGGCGCAAGTTGCCGGGTACGACCTGATGGAGCAATCCCTGGAAGTACGCAAGCGCATCGGTTATGTCCCCGAAACCGTGCCGCTTTATCCAGATATGTCTGTGTATGAATACCTGAAATTTTTTGCCGATTTGCGGCGCGTGCCTGATGCAGATGACCGTATTGAAGAAGTCCTGGAGATGCTTCACCTGGAAGATCGAGCGGATGGATATATCGCCAATCTTTCAAAAGGCATGCGCCAGCGAGTGGGTTTAGCGCAGGCTGTGCTGCACGAGCCGGAAGTCTTGATCCTGGATGAGCCGACCATCGGCCTGGATCCCGTGCAGATTATTGAAGTGCGCAACTTGATCCGTGAATTGGGCCGTACACGCACAGTGCTGCTCTCCACGCATATCCTCAGTGAAGCGCAGCAAGTGTGCAACCGGGTTTTGATCATCAACAAAGGGCGTATTGTTGCCGAAGATACTCCCGAACGGCTGCAGTCGCGCTTGACCGGTTCACAGCGCGTCATGCTGCGTGTGGGTGGTGATCCAGACGGCCTGGCTGGGATACTGGGTGCAGTCCATGGGGTTGCCAGCCTGGCAGACCGTGGAGACGGCGCGCTGGAGTTTGAGACGGTTCCTGGGGAAGACCCGCGACCTGAGGTAGCACGCGCACTGGTTTCAGCCGGGTTTGATTTACTTGAAATGAAAGCGGTTGGTCTGAGTCTGGAAGATATCTTCTTACAATTGACAAGGGATGAACCTGAACCTCCGCAAACATCCGATGAAAATTTCTTTGAATCTGGTAAGGAATTTGAAGAAGATGAAGACCTGGAAGAAGATGATCTTGATTAGGACTGTGAGACAAGAAACAGGAAGAAACTTCTATGAATAATATTCTAACCATCGCAAAACGAGAATTCAAACTCTATTTTGCCAGTCCTGTGGCTTATTTGATGGCGTTTTTTATCCTGCTGGTGGTGGGAGCGATATTCTACTTCTTTGGATTATCCAGCGCTGTGCTGCAGCAGGGTTATGTCCCCGGTGTGGATCTGATCCTTGGACCGTTGGCAACCATGTTGATATTTATCACTCCGGCGATCACAACCCGCTTGATGGCCGAAGAGAATCGTATCGGGACAATTGAATTGCTGTTGACCTCTCCGGTGAAGGATTGGGAATTGGTAGTTGGTAAATGGTTGGGTGGGTTGCTCTTGCTCCTATCCATTGTCGGGCTTACGCTAATATATCCAATTATCCTGCACCAGATGGTCACCCCTGGGATCGATCAAGGGCCGTTGGTTACAGGGTACCTGGGAATATTCTTGTTTAGTGCGGCTTTGGTGGCGGTAGGTGTGTTTGTCTCTTCGCTTTTCAACAACCAGATCGCTGCATTTGTCGCCACACTGGGTGTGTTAATTTTCTTGTGGTGGATCATCACACCCATTGGCCAGGTGATTGGAACCGGCAGCGCGCTCTCGGAAATTGTGACCTATATCGGTTTACAAGAACATTACTTTTCTAACCTGATCGTAGGCATCCTGGACTTAACGGATGTGGTCTATTACCTGTCGCTGACTGCCTTGTCGCTGTTTTTTGGCACAATGGTGGTTGAGGCACGGAGGTGGGGCTAATGAATTCAAAATGGCGTCGCTTTGCCCCCTTTGGGCTTGTACTATCTGGTGTGGCTGCACTGGCTGCCACCGGTTTTTATCTGGTACAAAATAAATTTGATCTATATGTTCAAATTTCTCTGGCACTGATCGTTGTCGGCCTGGCGCTTTATGCGCTTATGGATCCCGATCGAGTGCGGCAGTTGCTTACGGGCAGACAGGCGCGTTACGGCAGCAACGCATTGGTGCTGTCGCTGGCGTTTGTTGGCATTGTGGTGATCATCAACTTCTTGGTTTACCAGAACCCAAAACGTTGGGATCTGACTGAAGACCAGCAGTATTCTCTGGCAGATGAAACAGTGGCTGCGTTGGAGAGCCTGCAAGAGCCAGTCACTGCAAAGGCCTTTTATACTGTGCGTGTGGATTCGACTACAACCAAAAACTTGCTGGAACAATACAAATATTACAGCAAAGGAAATTTTGATTACCAGTTTATCGATCCTGAAAGCGATCCGATCGCTGCCGAACAGGCAAAGATCAGCCGCGATGGGTCTGTGGTGCTCTTTATGGGGGAGCGCCAGGAACCGGTAAGTTTTGTCAGCGAACAGCAGATTACCGCCGCCATGCTGCGTTTGATCAGCCCCGAAGAGCGAGTGGTCTATTTCCTCACGGGTCACGGCGAGTACAGCCCTGAAGACAGCGGCGACCAGGCCTATACACAGGTGAAACGGACCTTGGAGAGCAAGAATTACACGGTGAACATGTTGAACTTGCTTTCAGCCAACTCAATCCCAGCGAATGCAGATGTGCTGGTGGTTGCTGGCCCACGCAAACCGGTTTCCTCTGCTGAAGTGGATTTGATCAAGCAATTTGCCGAAAACGGCGGTGCCCTGGTGGCAATGTTGGAACCGCTGCCAATGACCGACTTTGGGGATGATCCCGATCCCCTGGCAGATTACCTGAAACAGACATGGGGCATCTCGCTTGGTGCGGATATTGTGGTTGACCCCACGTCTACCCAGCCTTTTGCCCCCTATGCAGCCAGGTACGGCAGCCACGAAATCACCAGGAAAATGCAGCAGATCACTTCTCAATTTCCAACGGTGCGCAGCGTAACAGCGGTTGAGTCGGAGATTGGTGCAAACCCGGTTGACCTGGTTTATACAGCCGACCAATCCTGGGCAGAAACCAACCTGGTAGGTTTAGAGAATAATGAAATCGTATTTGATGCAGAAGCTGATGCCCCTGGTCCAATCAGCCTGGCTGTAGCCGCTCAGGACCTGCAAAACGACGGCCGTGTGGTTGTATTTGGCGACGCAGATTTTGTCATTGATGCGAATTACTACGCTTATGCCAATGGCGATCTGTTTATCAACAGCATCGATTGGGCAGCCGGGAATGAAGATATGATCAGCCTGACCCCAAAGCAAAATACGCAGCGCCTCCTGACACCCCCCGACCGCTTGACTACCAGCTTGCTTCTGCTGGGTACCGTGGTCCTGCTGCCGGGGCTGGCCCTGGTTTGGGGTCTGGTGGTTTGGCTGCAGCGCCGGCGTAGAGGGTAGGAAAATGATCCGGCGAAATACATGGATCGTCCTGCTGCTTTTTGTCGCGGTGGCTGCGCTTGCAGTCTATTTGCAGCAGAATAAACCAGAAGAGAATGCACTGGCAACCCCAACGGCAGTGCCTGCCTTTCTTTTGGATGTGAGTGAGTCCAGTATTGTGGGGCTTACTGTACAAAGCGCTGATGGAAAACTGCTCCGGCTCGAACGGCTATCAGGTGGTGAGTGGTCTTTAATCGAACCAGCTGCTGAAGCAACAGATACCAATACCGTTCAGGCGGCCGTGGTTCAACTGGCTACGGTAAAGGTTGTCTCTTCTCCGGAGTCACTGCCTGGGTTGGATGCATTAAACCTGGCAACAGCAACCTACAAAATCTTGCTTGATTTGCAGGACGGCAGCCAGATTGTGATTGATGTTGGCAGAGAAACCCCCACTGGGAGTGGGTATTATGTTCTGGTCAGCAACAGCAACCAGGTGGTCGTGGCGGGCAAGTCTGGACTGGATGCGGTTCTCCAACTGCTGGATAACCCGCCCGCACTCGCAACTGCCACACCTGAAGTGACTGCAACGGAAGATGGCACCGCGCCAGAAATGGGTGAACCAACAGCGGCGCCTTAGATGGATGGGTGGGAATTTCTAATCCATCTCTAGTCGAAATTGGGTATTGCTTTATCGTTGGATTTCCTGTATGCTGATTATGTCCTTTATAGATATCTCATGCAGGTGGTGGAGAATATATGATTGATGAAGAGTTGTTGAATGAAATTGAAGATCACGAGGATGGTGATCACCCTGCAATAGCGAGATTAATAGAGCTTGGTAGACAAAAGACATATGTAACAATCGATGACATATTGGGATTTTTCCCTGATGCCGAACAAGATGTCGATCAATTAGAAGAAGCTTTTGCGGCCCTTATCAGCGCAGGGATCCCCTATTTGGATGAGACCGTTGTTGGCGGCCCTAGCGATGAAGAGTTGGTGGAAGAAGATGACGCGGAAGAAGAAACCCAACAGGATCTGACTGTTGAGGAAAACTACCTGGCAAATATCGATACCGACGATACCATCGGATTGTATCTCAAAGAGGTTGGTAGGGTACCCCTTCTAACTGCAGAAGAAGAAGTCGAGCTCGCCCAGCGAATTGAGCGAGGCCGGCTTTCGCGCGAGGAACTGGCAAAAGGCAATGTCAACATTCGCCGGCGTCAAGAGCTGCAGCATCTCATTGAAGATGGTTGGGCTGCCAGAGAGCATCTGATTACAGCCAACTCTCGCCTGGTGATCAGCGTTGCCAAAAAATATATGGGTCGAGGGGTTCCTTTTCTGGATCTTATCCAGGAAGGCAATATCGGTTTGATCCGGGCTGCAAAGAAGTTTGATTACCGCAGGGGCCACAAGTTCAGCACCTACGCCACCTGGTGGATTCGCCAGGCGGTGACTCGCGCCATAGCCGACCAGGGGCGCACGATTCGTGTACCGGTTCACATGGGCGACCAGATCAATAAACTGCTGCGCGTACAGCACCAATTGACACAAAAATTGGGTCGAGATCCATCGGTGGAAGAGTTGGCAGTTGCGCTAGACGTGACGCCGCAAAAAGTGGAAAATATGATCCAGGTAGCCAGGCGTCCGCTTTCTCTGGAAACGCCAACAGATGATGAAGAGGATTCGGTGCTGGGTGATTTCATCCAGGATGACGAAGCCGCTGCTCCAGATGACACGGCGACATACAATTTGCTGCGAGAGCACCTGGATAGCGTTTTAAATGCACTGCCGCCGCGCGAAGTACGCATTCTACAGTTGCGCTACGGACTGCTAGACGGCCAGGCATATACCCTGGAAGAAGTTGGGCGGAAAATGGGCGTCACCCGAGAACGTGTGCGACAGATAGAAGCTCAGGCGCTCAGCCGGTTACGTCACCCGGCCATCCGCCGGAAGCTCAGGGAATATTTAGGATAAAAAAATCACACAATAAAAATAATCTGGGTTCTTTTGAATAACCAGCGCACCACATTCCTTTTCCTCACCCTGATTGTCCTGGCTGCAGCAACTCTGGTTGGGCTTACCTGGGCGAATATTTCATATGCCGATCAAAATCCGGGAAACAACGAGTTTGTTTCCCGGTATGTTGGTACGCGCAAATTCCTTTTGGAAGGGGTTAGCCCGTACAGCGAGGAGACCACTGCAGAAATCCAACGGATGGTAAATGGGAGAGCAGAAACCACCAATGAGGATCAGCTTGCCTTTTTATACCCGTTGTATTCCGTATATTTATTTGCGCCATTTGCGCTGATTACGGATTATGCGCTTGCGCGCGCTGTCTGGATGACTCTTTTGGAAATCAGCCTGGTCCTTCTCATGGTTGCCAGTCTCTCGCTGAGTCGTTGGAAAGTATCACCCTGGATGACAGGCGTTCTATTAATCTTCACCTTGTTCTGGGTGTATAGTTTTCATCCTGTCTTAAACGGTGACATTTCCATCCTGCTTGCCTTATTCATGACGCTTTCACTCCTGGCAATCCGGGCAGAGAATGACGGGCTG
>CAZTMX010000163.1:0-3372 GCA_964614855.1 uncultured Anaerolineaceae bacterium
ATTCCATTTATGCCGATTCAGCACCTGACAATATACGAACCATTACCACAACCCTCACCAGCATAGGCATCATGGCTAGATATAAGGGCTTCTTCCAGACCAGTATGTATATCAGTTACAGCATGGCAGGCCAGGGCTACCGGGTCGAATGCGGGGCGCTCGGCTCAGGGGGTATAGCCACCTTAGGGAAGAGTTATGCATGGAACATCAAGGTGGAGGACGCCACAGATTATTGGATATACCATGCAGGTACTATTTACTGCCCAGCCTATACGCCGTAACTTGCCTGCCAGGAGGTGGTTATAATGACCCCATTAAAGGACCGCACAAAGGTGCTTGGGTTTGGCTGCATCCTGATTTGCCTGGCACTGATCCTTTCCCCGCCTTCCAGCCGCATCGCCGCCCAGACGAGCAAACCTGGCGCGCTCGCTATTGCACCTCAAACGGCAGCCAGCGGCATCGTGCTACCACAATCATCGGGCGCTCCCGCAAACAAATCAAACCCCCAGCAACGCGCCAGCCTCGGTTGGGATGCGGAGATGCCAGAAACAGATGACATGGACAGTATGACTCCACACTGCTACAAGCTCCAGCCGCGCACAGATAGATGTTATATCAACTGGTACGATATTGCAGTTCAAGTTGATGATCCCGTCAGCATTACGAGTATCACCATAAAGATTGACGGAAAGATGCGCGCCAATTACCAGGGTTTTTTCCAGAATAATGCCTATATATCAGATAAGGTAAATGGTCTCGGCTTCCAGGTATCCTGCGGATATGAGGGTGCGGATGGTTATGCCGGATTGGGCTCCAGACACACATATGCTATCTCTTATGTCAATTCGCTTGGCAACGGCGAGCTGCACACCGGTTATGTCCACTGTCCGGCGAATAATCTGCTGCATGTTTATTTGCCGCTGTTGAGCAAGTAATTGTTCATGCGCACCATTTCATCAAAATCGCTCCATGTTTCGCGCCTCGTTTCAATTGCTGGGATGCGTTAGAACAATTACGCTCATTTCTCTTGCACAGGTTTGACCGCGCGCAGATAACCTGCGAAGATGACCAGGGCGCCAAGAAATTCTAAAATATACAATGCGCTGCTGACGCCGATGCGGCTGAAGATGCCGCCAAAAGCCGGCAGGATCGCGCCAAAGGCGATCAAAACATTCCCGATCGCGCGGTTGAGCATCACCCTTTTGCGCCAAAACTGCCAGGCCGAATATGCCGCGCCGCCCACCAGGGTCACTGTGCCGTACAGATTGAAAAAAGGTGTCAGCGAGCGCACACCGGGGGTGACAATGGCATGTCCGCTCAGCTCACTGCCGGTGTGCAGGCTGCTGGTCATAAGAGAGGGATCTAGCTCGGCGCCAAAAACACGCACTGCTCCGTAGATCGAGCCTGCCAGCAACAAGATCATTAAACCATTCGCCAATCGCCGTTTCGCCAGTAGATATACTGTGCCTTGCCCCAGCCAGGCAGCCACCAGCAGCGCTCCAAAAAGGTACCACAGGCGGAACACCAGTGGGTTCCAGCCCAAGGCGCCGTAATAGGCTTCGCAAAAACCACCGATGCCGTAGAAGACCATGCCGGTGCCCCACAGCAAGTGGTGCGCCCCGCCGCGCTGGCTGAAGCGGCGCAGGATCAGAAATGCAAAGAGAAAGCTTAGCACACTGGAGAGAAATGGGACGAGCGTATTAAATATATTCATGATAACTCCTGAGAAGATTTGGTATGGATTTTCTTTCTGGTTGGTTGATTCATAGTGGACAACATTGCAGCAGGGAGAAGCTGCAACTGCACGATCATACTATGCCCAATAAGACCATTACCGCGAAAACTGCCAGGACAACAATCACAGCCAGGATGACCAATAGAGCGATCGGGATCAGTTTTTCATACACAGGCGGATACCGGCGGGGAAAACGGTTCTTTCGAGGCTCTTTCATATGGATAGCTCCGAGAATTTCCGGCTGGAGTGCCCAGGCCGGGTGAAAGCAAACCGGCAGCAGACGCCGGATCAGATGACAATTGGAATTTATACTACTTTATGAAAAAAAGACAATGTAGATTTATGGAGATTCACAGAGGAAAATTTCAGTATTTCACTATCCCCGGTGGGGGAAATTCATACCACCACCGCTATTGAACACAAACTTAAATTATTGTATACTTTTTTTAGCCTTCCCTCGATCCGTTGCACAAATCTTAGCTTGCAGCAGCAAACTTAGTGCAAGCTCGAAGCACAGCATGAAGCAAATCATTAAGCAAATCTTGAAGAAATCTGAAATTACACCGAGGCTGCTGGCGGATAGCTGCCAGCAGCCTTTTTTATACTGATAAAGGAGGCAGACCGTGGTCGAAAAAAACACAAGAGAAAAGATGCTGGCCGGGGAGCTTTACAACTGTCTCGACCCCGGGCTGGATATCGAGCGCCAGGAATTTAAGAAATTGTTGCGGCGTTATAACCTGAGTGAAACGGCAAGGGAACGACAGGAACTCCTCCGGGATATGCTCGGTGGTCTTGGGCAGAATTCCATCATCGAGTCGCCTTTTTTCTGTGTCTACGGCAAGAACATCTATCTCGGCGATTATGTCTATTTGAATTTCCAATGCACTATCCTGGATTGCAACGAGGTGCGCATCGGTAACCATGTCATGCTCGGACCCGGCGTACAGATCTACACACCCGCCCATGTGCTGCAAGCTGAAGCGCGCAACCAGGGCTGGGAGCAAGCCAAGGGGATCATCATCGAGGATAACGTGTGGCTGGGCGGCAGCGCTATCCTCTTGCCCGGGGTGAGAATCGGGCGAAACGCCGTGGTGGGTGCTGGTGCTGTTGTCACGCACGACGTGCCGCCAAATACAGTTGCGGCGGGCAATCCGGCCAGAGTGATCAGGGAGATCGAAGTAGAAGAAGGAGAATAGAGTCTCTCCAACCTTCAGCCGCCCGCCGGTTTGTGCTGCATCATCCGTGTCAAGACGAGATCGGCGCAATATGCCAGGGCGATTCCAATCCCATTCGCCAGATAATCGAATGGGTCATACACATTGGTCATCACGGCAAAGCCATTGGTGAGCTCGAAGAGTTCAACAATTGCCAGCGCAATGAAAGCGATCCAGATGCGGTGCAGCCAGGGAGATACTGCGAAGGTGACCAGGAAAAAAGTCGCAAACGATGCAGCCAGATTGCCAAGATAGGCATGACCGAGGTCGCCGATGGAGGCGCGAAACCAGGTCTTGCTGAGCAAGGCGATGGTTCCAAGGAGAACCATCAGGATATTTCTAATTTTTTGGCGTGTGTTCATTGAATAAAACCCTTGTGCCGGCATGAAGGTGAGATCCTTGGGTTTCTTCAGGCTGTCTAAC
>CAZTMX010000163.1:3472-6439 GCA_964614855.1 uncultured Anaerolineaceae bacterium
GACCTGGCTGCAGTCATCACCATCGCCCGGCCCAGAAAACCAGCATATCACTATTTCAAATCAGCCGGCAGCTCCGGGATATTGAGCTTCAATCCGCTGGCGAGCTTGTTCGGGTTGTCGCCGATCTTTGCCTTGTTTTCCTCGTAAATCAGGCGCCAATACTTTTCGGTGGCATGCCCGTAATACTCCAACGCCAGCGCCCCCAGCGTCTCGCCGGCCTTGACTTCGTGTACGGTGATAAAGCGCTCGAGCGCAGCTTTCACCTGAGCCTTTTTGTTTTTGCCAATGTTTTCGATTTCAGCCATGGTATACCTCCAAAAAGCAATTTATAGTATATTTATCAAATTTCAAAGAATTTCACTATTCTCAGGGTGTAATAATATACATGATCCTCTACTAATTATTATAAGTCATATTTCTTGTTATTAAAGCCATTAGTGGATAAAAAAGAAAAAGCGGATCGGATTTCAGGAATATCCGACCCGCTCTTCTTAAGAGAGGAGAATTTTCGCTTGGTGCATTTACAGCACAGATGTCTCCTGTCACGAATCCTTATTTAGGTGCAAACAACACCAAATGCGATTTATCTTCCATCTCCTTGGCTAATTCCTCAACTTTGCCGAATTTTATGACATTTGCCTGGCAGTGATGCACACAAGTTGGCAGCTTACCTTTCTTCACCCGCTCGCCGCAAAGGTTACACAGCTCGGTCGGCACTGGAATATAGGTATACTGCCATTTATCACCTTCTATCTGCCATGGGCCTATATCGGCAATCTGGATGCCCCACTTGCCAACCGGGATATTATGTTCCATCTGGCAGGCAATCTCGCAGGTATGACAACCGGTGCAGTATTCATAATCGATCAATAAACCGTAGCGGGCCATTTCAAATCTCCTCTTCTTTTACTTTGTAAATCTTGCAAAGCAAGGATTTGCAGTTAGAACCAAAACCACTGCGACCACACAGCCATGGCATGAGTTTATTAATATTTGATTCGAATACTCCGTAAAGAGATGGCTCAGCCGCTTCTTTTTCAGGGAACCACCAGCCATGGTCAGCCGCCACCACCCTAGGATCTACAATCGGAGTAATTTTTGCCCTCTGCTTGCACTTTCCGAAGTCGTTTTCAATCCACACCCAATCACCATTCTTGATGCCCAGGTTTTCTGCAGTTTGAGGGTGGATTTCTATTTGAGGATCGGGCTTAATCTTTCGCAATCGCTTCACTTGGCGTTGCTCTGAATGGAAGAAAGCCCAGGGTCTGGCGCCAGTTGTCAAGACTAACGGATATTTTTCATAAAGTTCTGGTGTGCTATATGGGCTTGTTGTAGGTTCTTCATAATAGGGTAATGGATCCAGGCCATTCGCTTCAAAGAATGTTGAATAGAGTTCTATTCTGCCAGTTCCAGTATTGAAACCTGGTTGTCCATCTTGTCTAGCTAATCCTTTCTCGTATTTTTTATATTCAAATGGCGGATAAGCAGGTCCTCGTTCCCTAAGTTCGTCAAATGTCATTCCACTTGTCACAATACGAGAACTTAGCCATTCTTTAGAAGTTTCCCATGGGAATTTTTCTGGGTTAAACCGCTTTGCTAAATCAAAACATATCTGAACATCAGATTTTGCTTCTCCAACTTGCGTAACTTTATTTATCGTTTGAAGATAGTACCAAAGTCCCCGCAATCCATCCCTTTCAGGGTATGTCGCAGCAGGGAGAACAATATCCGCAAAAGCCACGGCTGTAGGCGTCATAAATAGGTCAACATCCACAACAAAATCCAGACCACGCAAAGCTTTAAATGTTGAGGTTTCGGGTTCCATAGATGTACAAGCAATTGGGTTTGTGGTCTGTAACCAGGCAGCTTTGACAGGATATGGTTTTCCTGTCAGCATTGCGCCGATTGTTGACTCGGTACTTGTCAAAGCAAAGCCATAACGAAATAGCGAATATTTCTCTAACCCCAAGCGCTTATCCGCCATTTCCTGGCTCATAAAATCAGTGGGATCAGGCGGTAGCCACAAGGTGGCATCAAAAGGCTGAAAGCAATTTAACATCCCGCCAGGTACATCCATATTTCCTGTAATGCACCACATAGCCGATAGAGCTTGAGTCGCAGGGATTGCTTCCTTAGTCATATCAATTCCGAGTCCCCACTGTGTCGCAGCAGGCTTGCTTTTTGCATACAATCGAGCTGCAGCAATAATTTTCTCTTTAGGAATCCAGGTGATCTCTGCTACCTTTTCCACTGGATATTCGGCTGCCCTCTTTGCAAGTTTTTCAAACCCATATGTCCAATTATCAACAAATTCCTTATCGTACAACCCCTCCTGTATGATGATGTTGATCATTGCCAATGCTAAAGCAGAATCGGTTCCGGGCCTTAGCTGTAGCCAAATATCTGCACGTGAAGCTAACCATGTTAATCTGGGATCGACTACTATCAGCTTAGACCCTCGTTTCATGCAGTCTACAACCCAGTGGCCAAAGAAACCGTCAGCGTTGGCAACCAAAGGATTATTAGCCCATATGACAATGCACTCAGGTACTTTCCATTCTTTGTTCTCATAACGATCTGCAAAATACTGCGAGCAATCTGCAGTGCAGAACGTTCCCATCAACGCCATTGAACCAGCCATTCTGGGCACATAACATGCAGAGCCACTCAACAAATATGCCCAGTTGGGGCTGCCAAAAGCATAGGCCAAAGGGGCAATAACTGCTGCTATGTCTCTCCCTGTACCTTGTGCAAAAATGACTGACTCGGGACCATATTCGTTTTTGATTTTGTTGAATTCAGATTCTATGGTGTCATATGCCTCATCCCAGCTAATGCGCTCCCATTTGTTCTCACCACGTTTTCCAACACGCTTTAATGGATATTTTAGGCGGTCCTCATGGTTGGTGACTTCCGGCAAAGCCAGGCAGCGTACACAAAGGCGACCTTGATTAAATGGGTTATCTG
>CAZTMX010000164.1:0-6354 GCA_964614855.1 uncultured Anaerolineaceae bacterium
GGCATCACACCCATGATGAGCATGCTGCGCAGCCTCGCCGATCGCGGCGACCAGCGTCCCCTGCTCTTGTTCTACGCCAATCAAAATTGGGACAGCATCATTTTCCGGGAAGAGCTGAAAAGCTTAGAAGACAGGCTGAACCTGAAAATCATCCATGTTCTCAACAAGCCTCCAGAGAACTGGAGGGGTGAAACCGGGTTTATCACCGCCGGCCTGCTGGAGAAATACCTGCCCAAGGATCGTAAACGAAACCAAATCGAAGTATTCATTTGCGGTCCAAAACCGATGATGGATGCGGTAGAAAAAGCGCTTGTCCAAATTGGCTTGCCGGTGGGCGATTTTCACTCCGAGCGGTTTGACCTGGTTTGAGGGTAAAATGCGACAACAAATCTCCACACTGCTTGCAATCGGGATCGGTGGGATCATCGTCGTAATGACTTTGATTTTTGCTTACGTTTAGTTGTGAGCCATTTCTTAGAGCAAGCAGCAATTAATTCCACGGATTGATCACTTGCACTCCGCCGGGTAAGAAATCGGTCACATTGCGGGTGGCTATGGTCAGGTTATTTTGCAGTGCACTGGCAAGGATGAGCGAGTCCATCACGCCCACGGGATGACCGGCAGTCTCCAGGCGCGCAACTAACGAACCCCAAAGGAACATTGTCGGCGGGTCAATGGGAACCAAACGGCCTGAAAAACGGGGAAGCAAGCCGGTATTCATCCAGACTAATAGTTCGGTTTTACGGTGTGAATCGGGCAAGCGCTCAATACCGCGCTGGATCTCCCCAATAGTGATTACACTGATGAAGAGCTTTTCCTCATCAATTGAGTTGAGCCAATCCACCACGCGCGGCTCTGGTTGGCGTCGGGTAAACTCAGAAAGGACACAGGTGTCCAACAGGTAGTTCATGGTTCAATCTCAATGTTCCGGGGGTTGCTCTTGTCGCGCACAACGCTCAGCTCGGAGCCTGACAAGGGGGAAGCCAACAAAAACTGTACCAGGCTGTCCGACGGCTTTGCCAGGCGCTCATATTCGTCGAATGGTATGATGACTACGGTTTTTCGCCCACGGCGCGTAACGATCTGCACGCCATTTGCTAATACCCGATCAACCAGCTCGCTGAACCTGCTTTTTGCTTCTTGAAGTTGCCAAATATTACTCATCGCTCACCTCCGATTATAACTAGTCAGACTAGTCCGTTAAGATTATACATGAAATTGAAGATGGCGTCAATTTATGAAAGCCGGGCATTGATCAAAGCTGATGCAGACATGATTGTTGCTCATGCAGGTTCTACAACAGGCGGCGCGACCGGCATGACGATAGTGATGGTCATGCAAGGCCACCCTGTTTTTTCGCGCATGATATAATAGCCCCCTATGGCTAATATCTTCTCAAAATGGAAAGACGGGCTGGCAAAGTCCAGCAAAGCTGCCTTTGGGCAGATCGCAACCCTGCTGGGTGCGAGCGATATCACCCCCGATACCTGGGATGACCTGGAAGCGCTGTTGATCCAGGCGGACCTGGGGATGGAGACCACAGACACAGTGCTGGATGCGCTGGAAAAGCGCGTTGACAGCGAAGGGCTGGTCAAGGCTAGCGAGCTCAAAACGGCGCTGCGCGAAGAGCTGCGTGCACTGCTGCAAGATCCGCCGCAGGTCGTATTTGACCATAAACCGGCGGTCATCCTGGTGGTGGGCGTTAACGGCTCGGGCAAAACCACCAGCATCGCCAAGCTGGGGCAGCGCTTCACCCAACAGGGCAGGAGCGTGATCCTGGGCGCGGCGGACACCTACCGCGCTGCCGCTGTCGACCAGTTGGAAATCTGGGCGGAGCGGCTCAAGCTGCCCATCATCTCGGGCCAGCAAGGCGGGGATGCCGGGGCGGTGGTGTACGACACGATCAAATCCGCCGAGTCACGCCAGCTGGATATCGCCCTGATCGATACCGCCGGGCGGCTGCACACGCGCTTTAACCTGATGGAAGAGCTGAAAAAAGTGCACCGCGTGGCGGGCAAAGCCATGCCAGGCGCACCGCACATGGTGTGGTTGGTGATGGATGCCACCACTGGTCAGAATGCACTGCAGCAGGCGCGCGCCTTCAAAGACGCGGTCAAGGTGACCGGTGTGATCCTGGCCAAGCTGGATTCCTCTGCACGCGGCGGGATGGCCTTTGCCATCCAGCGTGAGCTGGGGTTGCCGATCCTGTTCGCCGGGCTGGGCGAGAAACCCGAAGACTTGCAGCCATTCGATCCGGACGGTTTTATCGACGGCATCCTGGGTGAATTTAACGCTTAAACTGTGTTTTCCGCGCGAACCCCAATAAAGCGCAAAAAAATAAGCACACCCTCGCCCAAGGAAAACGATCCGAGAGATCAAGACATAATAAAATAAATTCACACAATATCGCATTTTTTCGAGCCGCAAGAGACAACGGCTCGCTGATACAAGGAGTAGTCCCCCATGCAAGATTTGATCGACCGCCTGAAAACCTGTCAAGATCTGACCGAGCACCTTCTGGAGCGTCTTTGACTTCGATGGCAAGCAAAAACAGGCGATAGAGTTACAAAAACAATCCGAAGAAACCGATTTCTGGGACGATACCAACCGCGCCCGGGGGGTGATGAAAAAGCTTTCCAGTCTGCAGCTTGAGCTGGAGGACTGGAAAAGCCTGGTGCAGCGCATCAGCGACGCCAGCGAGCTGGCGCAAATGGAAGACGAAAGCCTGCGCTCTGACCTGGAGCAAGAGGTCGAAGCGCTCGAAACCGAGATCAGCAAGCTGGAATTCAACGTGATGCTTTCCGGTAAGTACGACCACGGCGACGCGCTGCTGGCGATCCACGCGGGGGCGGGCGGCACCGACTCGCAAGACTGGGCGGAGATGCTGCAGCGTATGTACCTGCGCTGGTGCGAGCTGCGCGGCTTCGAGACTGAAATCCTGGACACCACCCTGGGTGAAGAAGCCGGTGTCAAGAGCGTGACCATCGCGGTCAATGGCAAGTATGCCTTCGGTTACTTGCACGCGGAGAAGGGTGTGCACCGCCTGGTGCGACTTTCCCCCTTCGATGCAGCCCACCGCCGCCATACCTCATTCGCCCTGGTGGAAGTGCTGCCGCAGGTGGAGGATGACGACGAGATCGAGATCAACCCCAGCGACCTACGCATCGACACCTACCGCTCGGCGGGCGCAGGCGGGCAGAACGTGCAAAAGAACGATACAGCGATACGCATTACGCATCTGCCCAGCGGTCTGGTAGTCACCTGCCAGAACGAGCGCTCGCAGACGCAGAACCGTGAAAACGCCATGCGCGTGCTGCGCGCCCGGCTGTTGGAAATCAAGCAAGGCGAACAGCAGGAAGCTTTGGCGGAGATGCGCGGCGAGTATACCAAGGCGGAGTGGGGCAGCCAGATCCGCTCGTATGTGCTGCACCCCTACCAGATGGTCAAGGATCACCGCACCAATTACGAAGTGGGCAACGCACAGAGCGTATTGAACGGCGCGCTGGATGAGCTGATCGAAGCCTATCTGCGCTTTAGCATGGGCAACGGCAAGACCGAAGAGAGCTAGGCTGGTGAGCGGGGTGATGCGAGCAAAGACCACCCGCCTGGCGCTGATTGCGCTGATTGTGCTGGCAGCGCTGGTGCTTAGCAGCTGCATGACGCTGCGAGACCCCGAGGCTTCGCAAGAATTCCGCGCCGATGTGGTGGACACCCTGGCGGCGGGCACGGCGCAAACTCAGGCGCCCGGGTCGACAGATCAAACAGGCGGTTCCGGCTCGCAGCCAGGAAACATAGCGCCCCTGCCGGGCAACCCGACGGACCAAACAGGCGTTTCCGGTTCGCAGCCAGGCAGCTCGATTTCCCAAACATTTATTTCGCGACGCCCTGGTCTGAACGGCCTGCAGATGTGGATCAGCATTGCCGAAACCCCGCCCGACCTGTCACAGGGTATCTTGCTGGAGCTGTTCCATTCCGGCGGCGAAGGCGCCCCGCTGGCAAGCGTGCTGGTGAGCGCGCAGCAGATCAAAGACAGCTACCCGGTGACGGTCGATATCCCGGCGCAGCACGATCCGGCAAACACCCATTATTTACTCAAATTGACCCCCCAGGCAGGGACATACCGCATTTATGGGCGCAGCACTGATAACTATGCGCAAGGCGAGGCCTGGAGGAACGGGTTGACACTAATGGGAGACCTGGCTTTTCGCCTGAGCTATTCCTACGGTTTGTCCGCCGCAATGCAGGATGCCTTGAACGTGCTCAAAAACGCCTGGCTGCTTTTGCCCTTGCTGCTCAGCCTATGGCTGCCGGGGAGCGTACTGCTGCATGCCCTGGTCACACATGAAGAATTGAAGGAGCGCCTGGACGGTTGGGAAATCTTTGCCGCCAGCCTGGCGCTCAGCCTGGCAGTTATCCCGCTTTTCTTCCTATGGTCGACGTCTGCCGGGGTACACCTGACCCAGCGGACCCTCCTGATCCTGGTCGCCCTGCTGCTGGCAGGCAAGGTTTGGCAGTGGCGGACAGCATGGCAGACCTGGCGGCTGTCTGGGCAGGCGGGTATGCGCGAGCAGAATGTACCGGCGGGCAAGCCCTGGCAGCCGCGCGCAACCAGGCATAACCTTCGCCAGGTTATTCAGACAGGCATCCGCATCACAAAACCACAGGGGTACAGCCTGGCACTCCTGGCCGTTTTCATACTGACCCTGGCGCTGCGCGGGCTCATGGCGCGCGACCTGGCTGCGCCGCCCTGGGTAGACGCCGTGCATCACGGCGTGATCACCCGGCTGATCATGGAACAGGGCGCCCTGCCAGGCAGTTACGAGCCGCTGATCCCAAGCAATAACGCTGGCTACCACCCGGGTTACCATACTGTGATGGCGGTCTTTAGCTGGCTCTCGGGGCTTGAAATCCAGCATGGAATGCTGATCCTGGGACAGGTGCTCAACGCCCTGGCTGTGCTGGCGGTGTATCTGTTTGCGAAGACGATCACCAGCAGCCGTACGGCGGGCGTGCTGGCGGCGCTGGGCTGCGGTGTGTTCACCCCCATGCCGGCTTACCTGGTCAGCTGGGGACGCTATACGCAGCTGACCGCTATGCTGATACTTCCGGCGGCCCACAAGCTGCTGACCACTGCTTTTGAAAGTTTGGATACGCAGGAAGGCGCAACCAGAAAATTCAGCCTGTACAGCACGGTTGTGCGCTGGCTGCTGCTGGCTGCCGTTGCCAGCGCTGGAATGGCTCTGGTGCATTACCGTGTGCTGGCGTTTTTCGCCTTCCTGGTCATCGCCGAGTGGGCGGTGCTGGGAGCACGCACCTTGATCACTCCCTCCCTGCGCAAATCTCTCTTGCAGCAGACCCTTTCGCTATCGGCAGCCGCCCTGCTGGCAATATTGCTGCTGCTGCCCTGGTGGCCAGAAACGCTGCGCAGCCTGATCGCCCCCAGTGCAACTGCAACCGCAGGCAAAATTGCAGCGTTTAGCGATTTTTCCTGGAATTACCTGACCAGCGCCTCGGGTACGCCGGTGATGATCACCGCTGCCCTGGGGCTGCTAATCGCCCTGCTGCTGCAGCGCTGGTTTGCCACCAGCCTGATCCTCTGGCTGGGGCTGTTGGTCTTCAGTGCCAACCTGGGTGTGTTCGGGCTGCCGGGCGCCAGCCTGATCAACAATACCTCGGTGGAGATCTTGCTGTATATCCCGCTGTGTACTCTGGCGGGGTACGCCCTGAGCGAGCTGTATAGCCTGCTGGTACGGCTTCTGCCGGGTCAGTGGCTGCGTCTGGCACAAGGTGTTTGCCTGCTGCTTCTTGCGAGCGCCAGTCTCTACGCCGCGCCGCGCCTGGTCACCCTGCTCAACCCGGTGACCCTGCTGGTGCGACAGGCTGACCTGCCGGCTATCCAGTGGGCAGCAGAGCATATCCCGCAAGACGAAACTGTGCTAATTAACCCCTTCTCCTGGGGCTACGGCTTGTATGCCGGCAATGACGGCGGGTACTGGCTGGCGCCCCTGGCGGGCAGAAAGACCCTGCCCCCACCTGTGCTTTACGGGCTGGGCGACCAGGAGAACTGGGAGAATGTGAGCGAGATCAATGCCAGGATCCGCACGCTGATCGACGCCAGCGGGGATGCCAGCCGCCTGGCGCAAGCGATGAAGCAAGCGGGTGTGCGCTATCTATTTGTGGGCGTGCGCGGGGGTGTCTTTTCGGCGGATTTGCTGCGTAACTCAACAAATTTTTCGGTGTTTTATCAGCAGAACGGCGCCTGGATATTCGAAGTTCACTAGCCCGGCGAGCCATTCCAAAATTCCACTGCCCAAACACTTGACAGCACAAGGACAAAACCGTATAATCCTTACG
>CAZTMX010000165.1:0-566 GCA_964614855.1 uncultured Anaerolineaceae bacterium
GGTGGTGGATGTGCGCGTTGGGCTGCACCGCACTGCTGTGGTTGTGGAACGTGACGGCAGGTTGAATTGTGGGGTGGGCTCCACCCTGGTCAGCCCGGTGTACGATCATAAGGCTCCGCCGGTGCCCTTGGCGGGAAAACTGACCAGTCTGGGTGCTCTTGAACTGGCGCATCAAGTGCTTGCAGACCAACCCACCATGGCAAGCATCGGCATGGCGGCGCTGAATGCCTTGATCCCACCGCCCGAAAACGGCTTTGAAGCAAACGCAAGTGAATTTATCCTGCAAAAAGGCGCAGGCAAACATGTCGCCCTGATCGGACATTTTCCTTTTGTCGATGATCTGCGCAACCGTGTTGGCAGGCTGACAGTCCTGGAGCTTGAGCCGCGCCCAGGTGATTTGCACGCCGGCGAAGCGCCGCGTATCCTGCCCACAGCCGATGTAATCGCCATCACCGGGATGACCCTGATCAACCACACCCTGGAAGGTCTGCTGGCGCTTTGTCCTGAGAATGCCTTTGTCATCCTTCTGGGGCCTACCGTGCCGCTCAGCCCGCGGCTTTTTGATT
>CAZTMX010000165.1:576-3593 GCA_964614855.1 uncultured Anaerolineaceae bacterium
TGGTATCCGGTTTAGTGGTCATCGATATCGATACCACCCTGGCGACAATCTCGCAGGGTGGTAATATCCGCCAGTTGCGCGAAGCGGGTGTGCGCCTGGTAAATATCATGAGGAGCTGACAGATGAAAAATTTCCATACAGCCGTCATTTTCTTTGTTTTGATTTTGCTCAGCGCCTGCGCTGCGCCTGCCGTGCAAGTGGCCGAAACCGAAGCGCCACCCGCACCAGTACAGAGCGAGCCGCCAGCCAGCCAGCCGGCAGAAGGAGCGCCTGCCGCGCCAGTGAACGGCGCACAGGCGGACACCTCTGACCCAGCACAGGCTGGCGGTGCTGTCTCCCAGGACCCCCATGCACCCGCTCCGGTGGGTCAGGGTCTGCCGTTGATCTCAACGCGAGGTGATCTTTTCAATGCCTCGGGCAACTGTGCCGTCTGCCATACCCAGATGATAGACATGGCAGGGAATGATGTCTCCAATGACAGCCTGTGGCGCGCTACGACCATGGCAAACGCTGCTCGTGATCCTTATTGGCAGGCTTCGGTGCGGCGGGAGGTGCTCAACAGCCCGCAAAACCAAGAAATTATCGAAGATAAATGCACCGCCTGCCACATGCCCATGGCTTCGTCCACCCTGCAAACCCGGGGTGAAACCGGCGCGCTGCTGGACCAGGCGCTGGGCGACCCGGCGCACGAGCTGCACAACCTGGCGATCGATGGGGTTTCTTGCAGCCTGTGCCACCAGGTACAGCCGGACAACTTTGGAGACATGGAGAGCTTTAGCGGCGGTTACCTTGTCGATACGCAGACACCAGCCGGAGCGCGTATCGCCTACGGTCCTTATCCTGTAGGGCAGAACCTGGTGCAGATCATGCAGGGGGTTTCAGGTTTTATCCCGCAGTTGGGGCTGCACATCGAAGAAGCTGCCCTGTGCGGAACCTGCCACAACCTGATTACACCCTACCTGGATGCCAGCGGTCAGATCGCGGGTGAATTTCCCGAGCAGATGATCTTCAACGAGTGGCTGCACAGCAGCTTTGGCGAAACAAAAACCTGCCAGGGCTGTCATATGCCGCTGGCTCAGGGCAGCGTGCGCCTTTCCACCACCGGTGGTCCGCCGCGCAGCCCATTTTATAAACATTTCTTTGTCGGCGGTAATACCTATCTGCCGCAGCTGCTGCAGGAATACGGCGCTGGTTTACAGGTGACCGCCTCGCAGGCGCAGCTGCAGGTCAATATACAAAACAGCGAAACGTTGTTGGAAACGATGACCGCCAACCTGAAGGTGGAAAACCCAACCCTGGCGGACGGCAGGCTTTCTTTTGATGTCAGCATCGAAAACCTGGCTGGTCACAAGCTGCCCGCCGGGTACCCCTCCCGCCGCGCCTGGCTGCATGTGGCTGTTTTGGATAGCGCTGGCAAGGTCGTTTTTGAAAGCGGCGCTTCGGGGGCGGACGGCAGCATCCAGGGCAACGATAATGACGTAGATGGCTCCAAGTTCGAACCGCATTACCTGCAGATCGACAGCCCGGAACAGGTGCAGATTTACGAACCGGTAATGATCGATACAGAGGGTGCTGTAACCACCATGCTGCTGCGCGGTGCAGCCTATGCTAAAGACAACCGCCTGCTGCCGCAGGGTTTTGACAAACCCAGCGCCCCTGCAGATATTGCGGTGCACGGCGCAGCCCTGGAGGATGCCGACTTCACCGCTGGCGGCGACAAGTTAAAGTATATTGTCGATCTGGGCTCGGCAACGGGTCCATTCACCATCCAGGTCCAGCTGCTCTACCAGTCGATCGGCTACCGCTGGGCGCAAAACCTGGACGGCTACGACACGCTGGAAACCGAGCGTTTTGTTGCATATTACAGCGCACTGCCGGATCTGCCGTTCCAGATCGCGGCGGTGCAAATCCAGGATATCAAATAGCGCATAGCCGAATAATTGCGCATGTTGAATAGAAGCAATTGCGCTACCTGGGCCGTGAAATATCTATTAAGGGCTAATGGATCAATAATGAAATCGAGGATATAAGCAGCTTATGAGTGACCAACAAGTAATTTTCTCCATGGTGAGGGTCAACCGGGTCTTCCCGGTCAACCGCCAGGTGATCCGGGATATCTCGCTGGGGTTTTATTACGGTGCCAAAATCGGTGTATTGGGTCTGAATGGGGCAGGCAAATCCACCCTGCTGCGCATCATCGCTGGCAAAGATGATGGTTATACCGGCGAAGTGGCCTTTTCTCCCGGTTACAGCGTCGGTTTGTTGGAGCAGGAACCGCAGCTCGATCCTGATAAAACAGTCAAGCAGGTTGTTGAAGAAGCCGTGCAGCCCATCATCGAAATGCTGCACCAGTTCGATGCGGTCAACGAGAAATTCGCCGACCCAGACGCCGATTTCGATGCCCTGATCGCCGAGCAAGCCCGCCTGCAGGATGCGCTGGACCACCTGGATGCCTGGACGCTGGATAACCGCCTGGATGTCGCCATGGACGCCCTGCGCTGCCCGCCCGGCGACACCCCGGTGAAGACGCTTTCGGGCGGCGAGCGCCGCCGTGTGGCGCTCACCCGCTTGCTGCTAACCGAACCGGACATCCTGCTACTGGATGAGCCTACCAACCACCTGGACGCCGAGTCGGTAGCCTGGCTGGAGCGCCACTTGCAGCAGTACCGCGGCACGGTGATCGCCGTCACCCACGACCGCTACTTCCTGGATAACGTGGCGGGCTGGATCCTGGAGCTGGATCGCGGTTACGGCATCCCTTGGAAGGGCAATTACACCTCCTGGCTTGAGCAGAAAAAGACCCGCCTGGCACAGGAGGAAAGCAGCGAAAGCAAGCGCCAGAAGACCCTGCAGCGTGAGCTGGAGTGGATCAGCATGTCGCCCAGGGCGCGCCAGGCTAAGGGCAAGGCGCGTTACACGGCCTACGAAAAACTGCTTGGGCAGGAGTACGAGAACCGTCGCGAAGAACTGGAAATCTACATCCCACCCGGCCCGCGCCTGGGGGATATTGTGATCGA
>CAZTMX010000165.1:3693-6268 GCA_964614855.1 uncultured Anaerolineaceae bacterium
AATGTGCTGCTGCTGGATGAGCCCACCAACGACCTGGATGTCAACACCCTGCGCTCCCTGGAGGAAGCCGTGGAGAACTTCGCCGGCTGCGCCGTCATCGTCAGCCACGACCGCTGGTTCCTGGACCGCGTCGCCACGCACATCCTGGCATTCGAAGGCGAGAGCCAGGCGCGCTGGAGCGTGGGCAACTGGTCGGATTACGAAGCGGACAGGAAGCGGAGATTGGGGAAGGAAGCTGAGACCCCGCACCGCATTAAGTACAGGAGTCTGAAGAGGTGAGGTTTGGTATAATGAATAGGTTAAAACCTGAACCGCTGTGATTTTGGCGGGAATACAGGGCAGGTTACATAAATTCTTGACTGGGTAAACCTGGGTGCTGAAGCTTAAGTTGATCGATGAGTGTGACTTGGGGCAATTGTCTGCATTCTTTGAAGAGAATAATGTGCAGGCGATCCTCGATACATTCTCCCCTTTTACGTTGACGGAAGAGACGGCACGGTGGATCGCTTGCCAGTCGCATCAAGACCGTTTTTACCTGGGTTTGAACCAGGATGAAGTGGTCGGTTTCTCGATGTTGCGCGGCTGGGATGAGGGGTTCTCTGTGCCAAGTTTTGGCATCTTTATCGATCACCGCTACCACGGCAAGGGGTACGGCAAGGAGTTATTGGATCTCACTATCGACGCTGCTCGCGAACTGGGCTGCAGCCAAATTCGTCTGAGTGTGTATGCGAGTAATCCAGCAGCTCGTAAGATTTACCTCAGCCGGGGTTTTGCAGAGCGTGAAAACATCCCAATCGAGCATAACGGTTTTATGGATGAAAAAATTATAATGCTGAAAGACTTAAGGGGTCGAAATGGGTAAGCGATTTATACCGGTAGCCTCGCCTGCGCTTGTGGGAAATGAGAAATTGTATGTAAACGATTGCCTGGAGAGCACTTGGATTTCGTCCGCAGGCAAATATATTGCCGAATTTGAGAAGAAATTTTCCGAATTTTGCACGGTAAGCCATGCTATTGCTGTAATGAATGGCACGGTGGCTTTACACCTGACGATGCTGGCTTTGGACATCGGCTCTGGTGATGAAGTGATTATCCCCACGCTAACCTACGTGGCGACTGCTAATTGCGTTTCCTATGTCGGCGCTACACCGGTGTTTGTCGATAGCGAACCGCTGACCTGGAATCTCGACCCTGAGCAAGTTGAAAGGGCGATCACCCCGCGCACAAAAGCCATCATCGCCGTGCATCTTTACGGCCATCCAGCGGATATGATTGCGATCATGGACATCGCCCAAAGACACAACCTGTGGGTGATTGAAGATGCGGCCGAAGCGCACGGTGCCAGCATCCAAAATCGCCGTGTTGGTTCGTTCGCACATGTTTCAACTTTTAGCTTCTTTGGAAACAAGATCATCACCTGCGGCGAAGGAGGCATGGTCGTCAGCAACGACCCGCATCTGGCGCAAAGGATGCGCCAGCTTAAGGGACAGGGTGTGGATCCCACTCGGCGATACTGGTTCCCGATGATCGGATACAACTACCGCATGACCAACATCCAGGCGGCGATCGGTCTGGCACAATTAGAAAAAGTGGACTGGCACCTGGCGCAGCGCCGCCGTGTTGCTAATACATATGAGAAATACCTGGCTGGCGTGCCAGGGTTGAAACTGCAACCTGAATTACCAGGCTATGTGAACAGCTACTGGATGGTCAGCGTGGTTCTGGATGAAAGCCTGCCGGCGCGCGATACTGTGATGGAGGGGCTGGCGGAACGCGGCATTGAGACGCGCCCGTTTTTCTATCCCATGCATGTCCTGCCCATGTACCGCCATCTCACCAAAGCTCAAAAATTCCCGGTTGCTGATAAAGTAGCTGCCCAAGGGTTCAACCTGCCTTCATCTGCAAACCTGACGGAGGATGATATTCGTTATGTTTGCGATTGTTTACTGGAGGTAATTGGGAAAGCTCCAGGATTGTAATAACCGCTATTTCTAAGATGATCAACAAGAATTATTGGCAAGCAATTTGGACCTCGCGATATTTCTGGCTGCACCTGGCGCGTGCGGAGCTGAAGTATAAATTTCGCCGCTCGCGCTTGGGTCTCTTGTGGACGATGATCCATCCTTTGATGCTGATGCTGATGATTACGCTGATCTTTGGCAACCTCTTCGGCATCCCGATGAAGGATTTTGCGCCGTATGTCTTCTCTGGTCTGATTGTGTGGGAATTTGTGTTGGGTGTCGCCTTAGGTGGCTGCAGTTCTTTGCTTGTCAGCGAAGCCTACATCAAACAATTTCGCCACCCCATGGTGATTTACCCCCTGAAAACCACCCTGGTTCAGATCACGACGTTTCTGATAGCCATCCAGGCGATGTTTTTGTGGTTTCTTTTTACCCAACCCGCCAATCTGCTTTTCGGCATTGCCACCATGCCCATCACCCTGGTCATCCTTTTTCTGCTGGGTTGGCCGATCGCAATATTGACCTCATCCATCAATTTGAAATATCGTGATTTTCAACAGATACTGGGTCTTGTGATGCAGTTATTATGGTATGTTTCCCCGGTTTTTTTCAAG
>CAZTMX010000166.1:0-1559 GCA_964614855.1 uncultured Anaerolineaceae bacterium
CTGTTCAATGACCATATGAACCCCGGCGGGTGCCTTGTTGTCGGCGACCTGGCATTTCACCATGCTGCGGATGAAAATGCTCTCCGCCTTAAGATGGGAGAGCATTGGGAACAAGAATACTTCTGGCTGGCTGATGAGGCAATCGCTGCCGTCACTGCTCGCGGCTTCAAAGCCAGTTTTAGAAAGATTTCTTCCTGTGCAGGCGTCTTTAAATTCTCAGCCGAATAAAGCTCGTAAATTCAGGTCTATTTCTTCGGCTTGGTTGAAGCCGATGCTTTCTTTTTGGGTTTTGCCTTCGATGTCGTTGTCTTTGGCTTGGCTGTTGTCTTCTTCTTTGGCTTTTTTGCAGTGCTGGATGTCTCTTCTTTTTTAGCGCTTGCTGAAGTCTTTGATTTTTTTGTCGTCTTCTTGCCAGGCTTCTTCTTGCTAGTTACCTTTTCTTTTTCCTTGGCGGTGGCTTTTGGTTTTGTCTTGCGAGGTTTCTTGGGCGAAGCCGTCTCTTTCTGCTTTTTTGTAAACGGAAGCAAGTTCGTCAATAAAGGTGCAATCAATTTGGCGATTGCTGGCGACATCTTAAAGGTCTTCTCTAATAGTTCTGCAATTTCACTGTCTGCAGTCGTTTTACCCCGTGTTACCGCAGCACTGGTAAGATCATGCAGCGCCCCCTTGCCTTTCAGGAACTCATCTACCGCTTTTTCCAGGTCGCCTTCGGCATTTCCTGCCAGGGTCTTCAGACCCATGACTAAAAGATTGTCTTCGCCAACCTTTGATTGCTCTGATTTTGCTGCGCTTTCTTCCTCATAACCAGGCAACACCTGTGACAACAAATCGGATAATGATTTATCCTCCATATTGAGATTTCCTCCTTTTTCGTATTGGTATTTTATATTATAGATCACATCCAATCAATTGTTGACAAACTTATCAATTTTGCTAAGATAATATAGATTGTGCATCTGCAAGGGAGCGTCGATTATGACAGAACCTGTAATATCGGTAAGAGATTTTCGAAAAAAATATGACCGCTTTATGGCTGTCGACGGCATCAGTTTTGATGTCCAGCCCGGTGAAATTTTCGGATTGCTGGGCCCAAACGGCGCCGGAAAGACCAGCACCCTGGAGTGCCTGGAGGGTTGGCTGTCTTTCTCTTTAGTTGGGACAGCCGCAACACAAACCGGCGCGCCCATCCCGCTTTAGCATTATTCGTCTTACTTCCTTCGTTGCTAGGAATCTTCCTATTTTCCTGATCCTGCCAGGGCTAGCTGCCAGGGCTAATTAGTAAGACTGATCGTCCCGGCTGAAAGCCAAGGCAAACTGCCCCGGCTGATCGCCGCGGCTGATAGCCGCGGCTAATTGCCCAGCGCTTCCAGGAAGGATTGCACTACCAACTCGGTGGACTGCGTGCGGTAAGGGGAGCGCCCCATCCCGCTGCCAGCCATAAAAGCCTGGATCAGTGCCTGCAAGTTTCCCTGGCCGCTTTGCTTAGCCTTAAGATAAGCCATTCCTGCCGCAAGCAAAGTTTGCAGGTTTAGACCACCCTGGCTGCTCGAACCGCTGCC
>CAZTMX010000166.1:1659-6249 GCA_964614855.1 uncultured Anaerolineaceae bacterium
GACGGCGCACCGCCAGCCATACCGCCCAACAGCGCGCTCATCAGATCGCCGCCTGCATCGCTGCTGCCCTGCGACGGCGCACCGCCGGCCATGCCGCCCAACAGCGCGCTCATCAGATCGCTGCCTGCTGGTGGCTCAGGGCTCGCCTGACCGCCCTGGCTGCCGCCTATCAGGGTTTGCAGCAACTCCAAAGCACCGCGTTCATCTACCTTCCTGCCTTTAAATTCCGTTGCAGCGCGGTTCAAGTTTTCAGCATACTGCTTACCAGAACCGCTGGTGGCTTTGCGCGAAAGCGTCCTAGCTGCATATGCCAGGGCAGCGCTATCTGAGCTTCCCTTCTTCTTTTCCAGCGCCGAAGTAATGGTATGGAAGGTCTCAACCATATTCCTGCCGTGATCCTGGTTATAAACATCTGCCTGGTTCAGGTTTTGCTGGTTTTCCTCCAAGGACTGGGTTACCGTCTGGAAGATATTTACTAGATCTACATGGTTTTCCTGCATCCGAAATTTCCTTTCCCTATGGTTCTCACCTGTCCCATGATGCGGGTCTCAATAGTGAGCTTGTTGATTTCCCGAGTATACATCAATCTGGCAAATAGTTGAACAATATCTTCATATTTCGAAAATATGGCTGGTTGACAAAATAGTAAATCTAGTGATAATAAACTTAGATAATCATCTAATTAGACAGAGATAAGTGGAGAGCATAATGTCGGATTATGAATTAGAACATTTACTGTATCTGCTCAAGGCGTTAGCAGATAAAAGTCGCTTACGGGTGCTGAATCAATTGGCAAATGGCGAAATGACTGTCGGTTCACTGGCAACCAATATCGGCTTGAGTGAACCAACTATTTCGCACCACCTGGCTCGCTTGCGGGAAGCCGGGCTGGTAAACCTGCGTATGGCAGGCACCCAGCGTTTTTACATCATCAACGCTGACGGTCTGGAAAAATTTAAACAACTTGCCGCCCAAATTGAGAATGTCAAGCTTTACACAGCTGTTGAAGAAATCAAGATGAGTGCAATCAACCTTTCTGGGTGGGATGAACGAGAGCAGCAGGTGTTGCAAAAATTCCTGGATAATGGAAAGCTGACGCGCTTGCCGGCAAAACGAAAGAAAATGGCTGTTATCTTACGCTGGTTGGCATCTTTGTTTCAACCCGGAAAGGTCTACAGCGAGAGCGAAGTCAATGACATCCTAAAGCAGGTGTACGAAACCGATTATGTCAGTCTGCGGCGTTACCTGATAGACTTCGGTTTCATGCGCCGCGAGAACAAGGGGAAAACCTACTGGCTGTCTACGGATAACCCGGATATGCCAGGAGGATAGGCAATGTCTATTCCATCGCTGGAGAATATTTTTGAAAATTATCCTGAATCACAGGCAATATTCAATCATCTTTTGCAGATCATCCAGAGAACAGGCGAGACTACTTTAAAAGTCAATAAGAGCCAGGTTGCCTTTGTCCGCCGTAATCCTTTTGCCTGGGCCTGGGTTCCGGCACGATATCTGCGCTCAAAAAGTGCACCGCTTGTATTGTCCATCGCCTTCCACAAAAAAGATGCGTCCCTTCGCTGGAAGGAAATCGTTGAACCCAATCCCGGACGCTTTATGCACCACCTTGAATTATAGTCAACAGAAGAGATTGATGACCAGGTACAGCAATGGATAAAATCCGCCTGGGATGATGCCGGTTGACAAAAAACAACTATAATAAACACAACAAAATGCGTTCATAGTTAATCAATTCAATTACCTGTGGACAGAGAAATCATTGAATTTCAGGAGGTATTCCTTGGCTACAATCGAAATAACCTGCTCCTTTTGTGGGACAAAACTAAGCAGTGGCGCTGAGACATGCGACATGTGCGGCGCTCCAGTTGAGACACCTCTCCACCAGGATTTCCCTACCCCAGTAAGTGAAGATGAACTACCTGACCTGGAAAAATCCTTTTTCGAGAATAACGAGTTCACAGAAACGCACTCAGAGTGGAAACCAGAGCCCATATCTCAGCCAGAGTGGAAACCAGAGACTATCTCTCAGCCGCTTCCCCAAGCAACAATCCCACCGATCCCTGCCTATGTACCGCCCCTTCCAGAAGAACCCAAGAAGAAGACTACACCGCTTTGGCTGATCATCCTCTTAGCGCTTCTTGCGCTCTGCCTGGTTGGCGGGTGCCTGCTTGCCGTCCTTGGAGGGGCGATCTTTCGCATCGCCAGAAGCAGTGATACGCCGGCAGAGGTTGTTTTTCCAGCGCAGGTTACCGTCGCAGTCACTGAAGAATGGATCCCACCCGCAACTGCCACCTTTATGCCTATCCCCACAGAAGAGCCAGCCCTCACAGAGCTCCCCCAGTTTGAGGGCAGCGAATATTTCGCCGACGGGGTGCGCTTAACCCTGGATCCAGCACTCGCACAAGATATCAACAGCGAAATCCTGCCTGCCGTAACCGGCAATAACCTGCCAGAGTGGGAGTGGATGCCGGAGGTTATCCAAATCGACCTTTCAGATTATGCGGTCCCTGGGGAGACCTTTCACCAGCCTAAAATTTTGGTCTTTCCAACCGCCGAGTACGCCAGTCAGAGCCCTGCAGCTGCTGGGATTATTGACGGTCTGCGCACCTTGCTGCAAGAAAAACCCGCAGCCCCGCAAGACTCACTGCCGTTTTTGCCTATCTGGAATGCCGCCCAGGTGATGCAGGCTAACGTGCAATACCTGGATTTTCAAAATGGCTCTGGGGTCAGGTTCCTGACACAGTATGGACAGGATATTTCACCGATAAACAATTATTCGCTTTTCTACACCTTTCAGGGTCTCACCTCCGACGAGAGGTTTTATATCGCCGCCATCTTGCCCACCACAAATCCGGCGCTGCCCGACCCAGAAACCATCCAGCTAGACCAGGCTTTCATCGATAACTATACAACCTACATTCAAGAGATGGAACACGGCCTTAGCATGCTGCCGCCAGACAGCTTTTCCCCCAACCTGGAGCTACTGGACAGGCTGATTGAAAGTATCTCGATCGAGCGTTAAGAGACAGCGCAACTGACAAACCCAACAGCAAGCAGTCTACTCGCGCACAATTATCGATGTGCGTGGTCCCACAGGGCTGGCTGTGGCTAGTTGCTCACCCTTGCGCATCTCGCCATAATAGTTGCGCACATCCGCGTGTGCCACCCAACCCCCCAGGTTTAACGACAGCGGTCCATCTGCTGCAATCCACTCGCCGTTGTATTTGCGTGCGATATGCACATGGGTACCGGTGCTGGTGCCGCCCTCGCAAGACGGGTGACCGATGGGATCATCTACTTCCACGCGCGTCCCTTCGGGTATACGCTCAAAATCAGCGATATGCATAAATAAAACCGCCCAACCGGTCTGCTCATACCCATCACCATCCAGGTCGATGATCACCACATTGCGCGCCGAGCGGGCAACCACCCCTGCAGCAGGGGCCAGTACCCAGACCTTTGAAACCGCACAGGCTGGTTCTCCAGTCACCGGAGCCAGGTCAATAGCACCGCGCGGGCTGCCCGTCTTCCAGGATTGGTGCGGCCCAGCGGTCAGGCTCCAACGCTGACCCGGTTTGTAAGGCAGCTCAAGCGGCGGTTGCTCCAGGCCTTCAGGGAAAAGGGGGCCAAAGGCTGCCGCCCGAGTCCAGGGATCGCCAAACATCTGCCTATAGTGATCGATGAAGTTCGCCTCGCCGTACAAAGCTTTTTCCCATTCTGCCTGGCGGTTAAGTTTGGCAAACAGGTATTGGACAGCCGCAGAACCCGCATTAAGCTTGGGCGCCATGCGGATGACTTTTGCGTCACGGTTCTTCATCTCGGTCAGGCTGCCGTCGCGCCAACCGTAATACCCGGCATTCAAATGCGTGGCAGTCATCACCAACTCGCGGTACAACCCGATCCATTGAGGCACGTGAAAACCGATTGGGTAATCATTTTTCTCGGCGCCAGCCGGGTGGCCCGTCACCCATCTTGAACGGTAATCCAGCAAAGCCAGCAGAAAGCGGGCATTTACTGATGACTCGACTGCCACGCGCTCAATAATCTGCGCACCGGTCAGCCACCCACCGGTTACCTGCTCCCCGTAAGAGCTTAAATAGCCGCCTGCCTGGTCGATGTATGCCTGGATATCCAGGTCAACTGTCGTAGGAGATTGCACCACCTCGCTATCGGGCAGGAGAGCTTGCGGATAAAGCGGGACTGGCAGCTGGTTGGGGATGGTTAAAAGTAACCCATGCGGCAAAAAGGCTTCGGGGGCTGCCTCGACCTGGGGTCCTAGGATATCTACAGAGACATTAAAACGCCTGGCAACTGCCAGCAGCGTGTCCCCCGGTTGAACAAGGTAATAATAGGTTTGATCTGTATCGGGTGGGTTCGATAGCGGTGCTACCGTTGCAGGGACAAGCTCTGTTGCAGTGCTGCCGGCAGTGGGATACGGCACAGCCGTGCTTTCCGGGTTGGGTGGCGTCGCAGGTTGCGTGGCAGTTGCCCCCTGTGCAGCCAGGGTTTGGCGCAGGAAATCAGCAGAAAAATCTTGTGCCGGGGGTCGCAACCCAGGGAAATTACAGGAGG
>CAZTMX010000167.1:0-6246 GCA_964614855.1 uncultured Anaerolineaceae bacterium
GGATGATTTCTATGCCTAAACCATATCCTTTGCCAGTGCCGGATTGGGGTGTGATAACCACACGCTGGGTATTCCTGGTGGCGGCCAGCCTGTGGCTGGCAACAGGGAGCGATTACAATCTTCCAGTCCGGTTTGTATTCGTCCTGGTAGGTTTTGCAAATATCCTGTGGACTTTGTTGCTGGCATTTTGCCGGAAGAAAATAATTGTCACGCTTTTGAGTGCTTTGATAGATCTGCTGATCAGCATCGTACTGATCGTATTTCTTTTCCCTCTGGGTGCTGCCTATTTATTGATCCTGGCTTTGGCGCATGTCCTGGCACAATTGGCAACACACTTCCAGCAGACACCCGATCCGGCTGTTCACCCAGATATTCCTGATGTGATGGAGCGGACGTTGGAATTGCAAGGAAATTCTCGCAGAAAACTGGCGCGGGAATTACATGACGGTCCCACACAGACGATTGCAGCCATTGCTATGCGGGTAAATTTTGCCCGGCGATTGATGGAGAAGGATCCGCAAGCTGCATTAGAGGAGCTCAAGAAAACAGAAGATCTGGCGCGCCAGACCACCAGAGAGATCCGGCGTGTCTTGTTTCTACTGCACCCCCTGGTTCTGGAATCGCACGGGCTGGGAGCAGCATTAGGATCTTTGGCAGAGAAGGAGAAGGAAACCCACCACCAGGATGTAAGCGTTGAAGCGGATCAAGCGGCAATCGATTCTTTAGATAGGAGAAAGCAAACAGAAATTTTTTATATAGCGGAGGAAGCGGTAAATAATGCACGCAGGCATGCACAGGCGTCCCGGATAGCTGTTTCTTTGAAATTGCTTGGAGATGATTTATGTTATTTAGAAATCGAAGATGACGGCGCCGGTTTCATTCCAGGTGCAACAGGTACAAACTTAGATAACCACAGCAACCTGGGGATGCAAAATATGCGCGAGAGAACAGAACTGATGGGTGGAATCTTCGAAATAGTTTCTTCAATCGACACCGGTACACGCATTAAAGTGACGATCCCTTTGACGGATGCTGCTGCAGACAGGTTACAGCGGGGTGTCTAAAGCGGATGGACAGCCCGGCGGCCCAAAAGGTCTTTGCTTCTTCGTTTCTGTCTGATTTCTCTTTTTTTGAGACCTTGCCGAATCCTCATGGAGTGTGTATAATTCTTTGGCGTCTGGGCGGATAGCTCAGTTGGTTAGAGCACTGCGTTGACATCGCAGAGGTCGTAGGTTCGAGCCCTATTCCGCCCACACAATTTATTAAATGCGATGACCGGGACGAGTAACTGCTGAAGACCGACAGGGACAGGAGAGCAAAGACTGAGACTCTCCTGCGGGTGCCCAGCAGCTAAAACCCCCCGTGAGCATAACCCTGAACCCGGTTGAGCCGGCAGTATGGGAAACGGTTGACCCCGTTATCCGTCGCACAGAGTTGCTCTTCCAATGGAGAGTAAATCTGGGTGGAACCGCGAGAAGTGTGAATGACTCCCGCCCCAGAAGGGTGGGAGTTTTGTTTTTGCTTAAGGAGTGTAAGATGGCAGAGAAACAAGAAGTGAAATATGAAGAAAGCGACCTGTACCGTATTCGCCATTCGGCTGCGCATGTGATGGCGCAGGCGGTAGTGGAACTTTTTCCAGAGGCGAAATATACCATCGGACCACCGGTAGAAGATGGCTATTATTATGATTTTGAGCTGCCGCGTTCTCTCACCCCGGAAGATCTGCAGGGCATTGAGAAACGCATGCGGCAGATCATTGGCGGGAATCATAATTTTATCCGGACGGTGGTTTCTGCAGACGAGGCGCGCCAGATCTTTAAAGACCAACCCTATAAGTTGGAGCTCATCCAGGGGTTAGAACAGGGCGGTTTTGACGAGTACGGCAACCCGCTCCAGGAAAAACCGGATATTTCAATCTACCAGCATGACAAGTTTGTGGATTTGTGCCGTGGTCCGCATGTGGAAAACACGCGCAAAATCAATCCCTCGGCGATCAAACTGATGAGCGTTGCTGGCGCATACTGGCGCGGCGATGAGAAGAACCAGATGCTGCAGCGTGTGTACGGCACAGCCTGGCGCACGTCGCAAGAACTGGAAGATTACCTGTGGCGTATTGAGGAAGCAAAGAAACGCGATCACCGTAAACTGGGCAAAGAATTGGGTTTGTTTTATTTCTCAGAGGATGTCGGGCCGGGTTTGCCGCTGTTTACACCCAAAGGTGAAATGCTGCGTTACCAGATGGAAAAATATGTACGGGATGTGCAGACCCGCTATGGTTACCAGCATGTCTGGACCGGTCACCTGGTGAAGGAAGACCTGTATAAGCTCTCTGGGCATTACGACAACTATAAAGATTCGATGTTCCCGCCCATGGTTGACGGCAACACAAGTTTTCGTCTAAAGCCAATGAATTGTCCCAGCCATATGACGCTATACAAGGAAATGGGGCGCCACTCCTACAGGGAAATGCCGCTGCGCTTTGCCGAATTCGCCACGCTTTACCGCTATGAAAAGACGGGTGAACTTTCGGGATTGACACGTGTGCGAGCCTTGACCCAAGATGATTGCCACATCTTCTGTACAGAAGACCAGATTGAAAGCGAGTTTACCCTGGCATTGCACTTGATCCAGGATGTACTAAACCGGTATCATTTTTCGGATTACAAGGTCCGCCTGTCTTTGCGCGGTGAAGGCGGAAAGTACGTCCAGGACGAAGAAAAATGGACCAAGGCAGAAGCAGCCCTGCGGGCTTCGTTGCTTTCCAATGAGGTAGATTTCTTTGAAGCGACAGGTGAAGCAGCGTTCTATGGGCCAAAGGCAGATTTCCTGGCGCGCGATGTCCTGGGGCGTGAATGGCAGCTTTCTACTATTCAGGTGGATTTTATCCAACCAGCCCGGCTTGGGCTTTCGTATATCGGTGAAGATGGCGCTGAACACACACCTGTGGTGCTGCACCGTGCGGTCACCGGCTCCACTGAGCGTTTCCTGGGTGTGGTAATCGAGCATTTTGCTGGGGCGTTTCCGGTCTGGCTGGCGCCGGTTCAGGCTGTTTTGATCCCAATCGCCGACCGACATCTGGAATATATCCAGCAAGTGGCTGCCAAATTACAGGCAACAGGTTTGCGAGTTGAGATTGATGCGCGTGGTGAGCGGATGAACGCCAAGATACGGGATGCTCAGAAACAGAAAATTCCGTATATGCTGGTGGTTGGAGATAAAGAGGTAGAGAACAGCCAGGTGGCCTTGCGCTTGCGCACAGGTGAGAACCCTGGTGCTGTCGGATTGGATGATTTTCTACGCAGGGCTGTACATGAAATTGCCGAGGGAGTATAGCAGTCAACATGCCCCGGGAATCCGTTTTCCAGGAATGTTGACGATTCAGGCGTTTTTTGGTATCATCCTTGGACTGGCACGGGCCTTGTGCCCGTTCGCCTATTTGAAAGGAGAGACTTATCAGCGCAATAAATTATCGAGTAAATGAAGCCGTTCGCGTTCCGCAGGTCCGCTTAATCGGTCCCAAGGGTGAGAATGTCGGAGTAGTCTCAATTGACGAGGCTTTACGAATTTCACGGGATGCAGAATTGGACCTGGTCGAGGTAGCGCCGAATTCTGATCCACCCGTATGCCGGGTGATGGATTTCGGAAAGTTTATCTACGAGCGAGCAAAGAAGGAACGTGAAGCCCGTAAGGCGCAAACGAAAATTGAAGTCAAGGAGATTCGTTTACGCCCAAAAACCAATGAACATCACCGTGACTTGAAGGTGCGTGATGCACGCAAGTGGCTGCTGGATGGAATGAAAGTTAAAGTGAGAATTCGTTTCCGCGGCCGTGAGATCACCTACCCCGAAATCGCGTTGAGCGACCTGAAAGAAGTTGCTGAGGACCTGGCCGACATTGCAATCGTTGAACAGGCCCCTGCATTGGAAGGGCGCACCATGTTGATGGTTTTGGCCCCGGGAAAGGCGCCGAAGAAGAAGTAAATTGTTCCGCTGATTTTTCTCAAACAAGACGGTTGTTGATATCCGCGGGTACTAATAAAATCCGCGGAATTTTGTGTGAGAGGAGTTCGATCGTGCCACGTAAGCAAACTGCAGGTAAGTACAAGATAAAGACTCACAAGGCTACCTCAAAGCGCTTTCGCGTAACGGGTTCTGGGATGTTGGTGCGTACTAAGATTGGCAAAAGCCACTTGCGCCGCCGCTCATCACAGCGTACCAAATACCTGTTTTCCGAAATGCTGCCAGTCAAAGGCCGCGGAATTGTAAAATCCGTGCACCGTTTGGCGCCCTACTTGAAAAAGCAGAGTTAGTTCTTGGAGCAAAAAGCGCAAGGCACTGGTGGTTTGCGCTTTAGCAAGATAGCCTATCCAACCTTAGTTGCGGCCGTTGGGTGTATAACAGGTAGAGGACCAGGTCTACCGGCGCCCAGGGGTACGTAGGAGAGAGAAAAATGACACGTGTAAAGACTGGACCGAACCGGCGCCAGCACCATAAGAAAGTACTCAAGCTAACTAAGGGCCAATTTGGCACCCGCCACAGGTTATTTAAGCGTGCCAATGAAGCCATGCTGAAAAGCCTTTGGTACATGTACCGCGATCGCCGTGCACGCAAGCGTGACCTGCGCCGTCTTTGGATTGCCAGGATTAACGCGGCTGCCCGCCAGAATGGCACAACTTATAGCCGCATGATCCACGGTATGAAAAAGAGCCAGATTGCCATCAACCGCAAGATGTTGGCTGATCTGGCAGTGCGAGACCCGCAGGCATTTACAGCGGTTGTCGCTCGCATGCAAGCAAGCTGATCCAACCCTCCACAACAGATAACGGGATGGCCAGGGGTAACCCGATGATAGCCATCCCGTTTTATTTTCTTTGTTTTCTGTACAGCCTACACCCCTATAGTATAATTTTTTTACCAGAGCGCGAGGCGCTAAAGGAGAAACAATGACAGGTGAACCAGGTCCGAAATTTCCGCTTAACCAGGGGGGTGTACTTGCTGATCTTGTCGGTAGGATAAAACTCATCTTGCGGTTGATGGCCGATAAGCGTGTCAACCCTTTGATTAAGGTCCTTCCGCTTAGTTCGGCTTTGTATTTCATCATTCCGGATATCGCCCCCGGACCCATTGATGATATGGCGATTATCTGGTTTGGTATGTACCTGTTCCTGGAAATGTGTCCGCCCGATATCGTTCAAGAGCATATGGATATGCTAGGTCTTGTGTCTGAAGAGCGGCGAGGCCAGGTGAACGGCTCGCATCAGAATCCAGGAAAGATTGTCGATGGAGAAATCCGCGATAAAGAAGCCTGATAATGAATGGTGAACTAATTTGTGAACTTATTGGTAAGTGGATAAATGAAAAGAATAATCCTTTATCTGGCAGTGCTTTGTTCCCTGGCGGCCTGTGTTGGTCAGGCGCCTGAAATTTCCCCCGCGCCTTCTACTTCCCCTTCGATAGAGCTGAATATTCCGGCATCCACCCCTACGATGGGTCAAAAAGATGCTCAGTCTTCTCCGGCAACTTTGATGCCGTCGCCATTTACCCCTGCAGCATCAGAGTCTGCTGTACCAGTCGTGGATAGCATCCTTCCATCCTTGCCAGATGTAGTCGATTTTCCGCTAGCAGATCAATTTCACTGGGTTCCATTTGTAAGTGGGTTGGATAAGCCAGTATGGTTAACCCATGCGGGAGATGGTACGGGGCGGGTGTTTATCATAGAGCAGCCCGGTTTAATTCGCATTGTGCAGAACGGGGAACTCTTACCGCAACCATTCCTTGATATTACCGACCGGGTAGGAAGCCGGGGTTTTGAGCAAGGTCTTTTGGGGTTGGCTTTCCATCCTAAGTTTGCTGAAAATGGTTATTTCTTTATCAACTACACCGATCGCGGCGGCGATACTGTGATTTCTCGTTTACAGGTTGATTTTGATACTCCCGATTGGGCAGATCCAGATCGCGAAGCGATGGTGATGGTGATACCACAGCCGTATGCCAATCACAATGGGGGTGGCGTTGTTTTTGCCCCAGATGGAACCCTGTTTATTGGAATGGGAGACGGTGGCTCTGCAGGGGATCCACAAGGCAATGCGCAGTCTTTAGATAGTCTTTTGGGAAAGCTGCTGCGGCTGGATATTGGCAACGGTTCACCCTACACGATCCCGCAGGATAATCCATTTGGAGATGGCGGTGCAAAACCTGAAATTTGGGCGTATGGTTTGCGAAATCCCTGGCGTTTTTCATTTGATGC
>CAZTMX010000168.1:0-2616 GCA_964614855.1 uncultured Anaerolineaceae bacterium
ACCAGGAAGTGCTCAAGCTGCGCCAGCGCATCATCAAACGGCTGGAGCAGGAGATCGGGGCAAAGCTCAGGAGTTAAACGCCGGATCGTGGATCAACGTGATCCCCACCGTACCCTGCCGGGTGCGGTGGGGATTTTTGTTGTGCCAGCCGCGCTTGATTTTCGCGGAAATTTGCTCTATACTGGCAAGTAGTGTTCTTATTCAATGCTTCCAGGAGGTACCTTATGGAAAAACGCACAATCGGTCTCATGATCACGGCGCTCACTGCCCTGTGCTGCGCCATCCCCGGCTGCTGTATCTTTATCTTTGGCGCGGTCACCGCTGCTGGCGTGATGCCCTACGAAACCGAATTCAATAACAGCATCAACACGGGCACCATTCCTACCTGGGTCGGATATGTGCTGCTGGCTTTTGCGCTGCTGTTGATCGCCATCCCCTTTGTGTCTGGGATCATCACCTTGCGTCTCAAACCGGCGGCGGCCAGCCCGGCAGCGCCTGCGGTCAGGCCTGCAGCCTCGACGATCGATGCCACAGCGGAGGCTCCTGCAGTCACGCCCGCAACCCCAGTGGATGTGAGCGAACCTGAAGAGCCTATCCCGCCTCCCCTGTAACCCTTTATCACCAATAATGAATAGGAACCAGAAAGCCGCCTCGCCGGGCGGCTTTTCTGTATTGGCGAAGGGATGCTTCTTGTTATAATCAAAGCCTGGATGCACCGCCTATGATACCCTTACACTTACACATTTCTGGTTTTCTTTCCTACCGCGACCCGGTGGATATCGATTTAACCGGGCTGGACCTGGCCTGTATTTCCGGCGCCAATGGGGCCGGCAAGTCCTCCCTGTTGGACGCCATTACCTGGGCGCTTTTCGGGATTGCACGCAAGCGCGACGATTCGCTGATCAACACCCAGTCCAGCGCCGCCGAAGTGCGCCTGGTCTTTGCCTATGAAGGCAATATTTACCGCCTGCTGCGCAGCAAGGTCAAGGAGAAGACGGCCGTGCTGGAGTTCCATATCCTGCAGCAAGACGGTGCGGCGCACGACCCCGCCCGCAGCGATTTCGACCCGGCGCAGTTGGAGCAGGGCAGGTGGAAGCCGCTGACCGAGCACACGCTGCGCGAGACCGAAAAGCGTATCGAGGATACCCTGCGCCTGGATTACGAGACCTTTGTCAACGCCTCCTTCTTTTTGCAAGGCAAGGCAGACCAGTTCACCCAGCAGCGCCCGAGCGAGCGCAAGCGCATCCTGGGCAGCATCCTGGGGCTGGATATCTGGGAGGACTATCGCACCCAGGCGGCCAGCAGACGGCAGGCGGTAGAGAAAGAAATCCAGCGCCTGGATGGCAGCCTGCAGGAGATCCTGGCTGAGCTGAGCGAAGAAGCGCAGCGCACCCGCCGCCTGCAGGAGCTGCAGGCGCAGCTGGAACAGCTGAGCAGCCTGCGCCAGGGTCAGGAGCAGCTGCTGCTCAATATGCGCCAGGTCGAAGCCGCCTTGCAGGAACAGGGTCGCATGGTAGAGGCACTGGGACGGCAGGCGCAGAGCGCAGAGCAGCGCTGCCAGGAGCTGCGAACGCGCCTGGGCAGCCGCCGGGATGAACGCCAAACCTATAACGATCTGCTGCAGCGCGCCGCTGAAATCCGCCGACAGCATACCGCCTGGAAGGACGCCCAGGCAGCGCTGGCGCAGATGGAAGCCCTGGCAAGCAGCTTCCGCAAGCAGGAAAAGCTGCGGGAAACACCGCGCATGGAGATCCTTTCCGAGCGCACCCGCCTGGAGCAGGAGCGCCATGGGTTGGCGCAGACGCAGGCGCAGCTGCAGGGCGCGCTGCCGGAAATCCAGCAGCTGGACGCGCAGCTCAAGCGCCTGGAGGATGACCGCCTGTTTGCCGAAGGACGCCTGGCGCGGCGCGAACAGCTTGCACCGAAGCTGGAATCCCTCCGGCAGCAGCAAGCCGGGCTGGTTGCCGAGAATGCGCAGGTACGAAATGAAATGAACCCGCTCAAGGAGCGCATCGATAAAATCTTGAAGATCGAAGGCGCCGAGTGCCCGCTGTGCGGCAGCCGGCTGACCCCGGGTGAGCGCCAGCGCCTGGCGGACAGCCTGACCGCCCAGGGCACGGCGCTGGCGGACAAGTTCCGCCAGAACAGCGAGCTAATCAAAGACCTGGAAGAACAGACCGGCGAAATCAAAGACCAGCTCGATGGGCTGCTGCGGGTAGAAAACGAGCTGCGCACCCTGCTGCAAGAAGAATCGCGCGCCGAAAGCCGCCTGCAAACGCTGCGCTCGGCGCAGCAAGCCTGGGAGACCGGCGGCGCGCTGCGCCTGGCGCAGCTGGAGCGCTGCCTGGCGCAGGAGGATTACGCCCTGCCAGCCCGCGCTCGCCTGGCGGAGATCGATGATGAGCTGCGCCGCACTGGCTACGACCCCGCTGCCCACGATGCGCTGCGCCAACAGGTGGAGCTGGGAAAGGTCATCGAAAGCGAGCTGCTGGCGCTGGAAAAGGCGCACTCGGCGCTGTTCCCGCTGGAGCGCGAAATCGGCGAGCTGGCGCAGCAGCTGCAAAACGAAGAAACCGCCCTGGAGCAGCAGCGCGGCGAATTTGAGCGAGCCCAGGC
>CAZTMX010000168.1:2716-6240 GCA_964614855.1 uncultured Anaerolineaceae bacterium
GCGCTGCCCGAGATCGAAGCCAAGGCCAACGAGCTGCTCGACCGGCTGAGCGACGGCATGATGTCGGTGAGCTTTGTCACCCAGGCGCAGTACAAGGACAAGAAACGCGACGATCTGCGCGAGACGCTGGATATCCAGATCCGCGACGGCTCCGGGATGCGCGATTATGAAATGTTCTCCGGCGGCGAGGCCTTCCGCGTCAACTTTGCCGTGCGGCTGGCGCTTTCGGAGATCCTGGCGCGCCGCGCCGGGGCGCGCCTGCAAACCCTGGTGATCGATGAAGGCTTCGGCAGCCAGGACACCCTGGGACGCCAGCGCCTGGTGGAGGCCATCCGCCTGGTGCGCGGCGATTTTGCCAAGATTTTGGTGATCACGCATATTGACGAGCTGAAGGACGTTTTCCCCAGCCGCATCGAGGTGGAGAAGACGGAGCGCGGCTCGACGGCGCGCCTGGTTTGATTACCGGTATAACTGATAGAAAGGGAGTAGCGACATGGAAACAAATTTTGAAACGGCGGTATTGGGCGGCGGGTGCTTCTGGTGCCTGGAAGCGGTGTACGACGAGCTGCAGGGCGTGGTCAGCGTGGAAAACGGCTATGCCGGCGGGGCAGCGCCCGAACCGAGTTACGAACAGGTGTGCAGCGGGCGCAGCGGGCACGCCGAGGTGGTGCGCATCACCTTCGATCCCGGCGTGGTTTCGTATCGCGAGCTGCTGCAGGTCTTTTTTACCATCCACGATCCCACCACGCTCAACCGCCAGGGGGCGGATGTGGGCACGCAGTACCGCTCGGTCATCTTCACCCTGGACGAAGCGCAGGCGCAGGCGGCGCAGCAGGTGATCCGCGAGATCGAGGCGGCGAATATTTGGGAATGCCCGCTGGTGACGCAGGTCGAGCCGCTGGATGAATTTTTCATCGCCGAGGACTACCACCAGGAGTATTTCAAAAAGAACCCCTACGCTGGCTACTGCCGGGCGGTGGTGGCGCCCAAGGTGGCCAAGTTCCGCCAGAAGTTCGCTGCAAGGTTGAAGGTGTGATGGGCTGCGGATTTGCCGCGGCAGTTGCCGGCGGCAGTTGCCGGCGGCAGTTGCCGGTAGCAGATGCCGGCGGCAGGCGTGTTGGCGGTGTGAGCATTGGTTTTCAAGCCAGGTTTGATCTCGGAAGCAGGTGAGTATGAGCGGTAAACAGGTTTTACTGGTGGTTTTGGCGCACCCGGACGATGAAAGCTTTGGCACGGGCGGCACAATTGCCTATTATGCAAAGAGCGGGGTGGAGGTGCACCTGGTGTGCGCCACGCGCGGCGAGGCCGGCGAGGTGGCGCCCGAGTACCTGCAGGGTTTCAGCTCGATCGCCGATCTGCGCGTCTCCGAGCTGCGCTGCGCCGCCGGCATCCTGGGGCTAAAGGGCTTGCACTTCCTGGATTACCGCGATTCGGGCATGCCCGGCTCGGCGGATAACGCGCACCCGCAGGCGCTGGTTAACGCCCCACTCGAGGAGGTCGCGAGCAAGGTGGCGCGCCTGGTGCGCCGGCTGCAGCCGCAGGTGCTGATCACCTTCGACCCCATCGGCGGGTATAAGCACCCCGACCACATCGCCATCCACAAGGCTGCTGTGCGCGCCTTCGAATTGGCGGGCGACCCGGGCTTCGCCGACGAGCTGCCGCCCTACCAGCCGCAAAAGCTGTACTACCATCTCTTCCCCAAGGGCATGCTGCGTTGGGCGGTGCGCCTGCTGCCGCTTTTTGGCAAGGACCCGCGCCGCTTTGGCAAGAACGGCGATATCGACATCCTGTCCATCGTCCAGGAGGGCGAGTTCCCCGTTCATGCCCACATCGACTACCGTGCGGTGGATGAGCAGCGCCAGGCGGCCTCCGCCTGCCATGCCAGCCAGCTCGGCGGCATGCCGCAGCGCGGCCCGCTGGCCTGGCTGATGCGCCGCGGCCCGCGCGTGGACCAGTATATGCGCGCCGTGCCGCAGGTGCAGGGCAGGGTGAGGGAGCGGGATTTGTTTGAGGGGGTGCAAAAATTAGTATAATTGAGCCAGTTACCTTTTCACTGCAGTCTTTCTCCAACATACCAGTTGAGATGGTTTCTAACTACCTGCGCAAGGGGTAAAATAAATTGAACACAAATGGAATGATATGACCTATAACACCGGCGATATGCTTCTGAAAAAATATCGTGTCCAACGTCTCCTGGGGCGCGGCGCTTTTGCCGAGGTGTACCTGGCGGAGCACCTGCAACTCAACGCCCTGCGCGCCCTCAAGGTGCTGCGCAAGGATGCCCCTGGTTTAGGAAGCAGCGAGTACAAGGGTTATGGTGAACGTTTTCAATTGGAAGCGCAATTGGGCGCCAGGTTAAACCATGCCAACCTGGTCCAGGTGCACGACTTTGAACAAGCTGGTGATACCTTGATCCTGGTGATGGAATACTGCCCTGGCGGCAGCCTGGCATCCCGGATGGCATCCGCCCGCAGCCAGGTCGAAGGCCTTTCGCTTGATTTTGCTCTCAGCCTGGCTAAGGACCTGGCGTGCGGACTGTCTATTCTGCACCAGATAGACCTGGTCCACCGCGATATCAAACCTAGTAATATCCTGTTTGGCAGTAACGAACACTGGAAAATTGGTGACCTGGGGCTGGTGCAGACACCGGGCGGGTTGAGCCAGCGCTCGCTGCTTGGCAGCCTCTCGCCACGCCATCCTGGCACACCGGGTTATATGAGCCCGGAGCAGGAGAAGACAACAGATTACCTGCGCTCGACATCAGATGTGTACACCCTGGGGGTGGTGCTCTTTGAGGTTCTGACCGGGCGCAATTACAATAATTTGAAGCCCGGCACGCGCTTGGGCAGCCTGGTGTCTGATGCGCCGGGTTGGTTGGATGAGCTATTGGCGCGCATGCTGCAAAAAGACCCCGAACAGCGCCCCTGGGATGGTGGCGAGGTGTTGGGGTTGTTGGAACAGGGCATGCGAGAGGAAGCAGATAGGCAGCAAGCAGAAAAAGAACGGTTAGCTGCTGCGCACAGGGCTGCCATGGAGGCTGAAACGCGGCGACAGTTGGAAGCGGAACAAAAAACACGCTGGGAACAAGAAAAGAAAGCAGCCGTGCAAAGGGCACAACAGGACGCAGAACAAAAAGCAAAGCGTGAGGCCGAAGCACAGCGCCAGCAAATCCCAGCGCAGAAACACCCAGTGGAGCACAACCGGATCCCTGAAAATAGCCCATTGCCAGATAAAAGAGAGCGTGACATTTTACGCTCTCCTGTCTTGTGGACCGGATTAGTCTTGGCAGGATTGGTGATAATTGGCTTGGCGGCAATCGGACTGGTGAACCTGCTGGCGCCAGAAACTTTGAGCCCGGCGCAAGCAAATACGTCGACAATCGTCAAGGAAACTGCAGCCGCCGTCACAAACCTGCCCACGCGCGTAGTGATGAATACTGCACCCCCAAACCCAACCGCCACTAGGACCCAACGCCCAACGGCTTCGCCAACACCCACAGTAAACCCGAAATTACCCCCAGCACA
>CAZTMX010000169.1:0-6206 GCA_964614855.1 uncultured Anaerolineaceae bacterium
GGAGAAGCAGGAGGATTAGCGGTGGTAGGTACACCCCCACGTGCGTGGGGAAAACGCCCGAAACACAACTATACACCCCTGCCATAAAGGTACACCCCCACGTGCGTGGGGAAAACCTCGGTGATGTCCTTGATCAGCTGCCCGCCATAGGTACACCCCCACGTGCGTGGGGAAAACCCGTTAGGAACTTACTACCACAACGCAGGTTCAGGTACACCCCCACGTGCGTGGGGAAAACTTAGCCTGTAGCCACTGCGGATAGTTTTTATCAGGTACACCCCCACGTGCGTGGGGAAAACTAACCGAGCCGCCAGCGCAGCCATGCAATTAGCGGTACACCCCCACGTGCGTGGGGAAAACAAAGTTATCTCGCAAATGAAACGGCGACCTTCAGGTACACCCCCACGTGCGTGGGGAAAACGCGTACACGGCCATCAGGACGTCATCCAATCCCCGGTACACCCCCACGTGCGTGGGGAAAACGTTTACGCTGCTATTGAGGATATTGGGTATGACGGTACACCCCCACGTGCGTGGGGAAAACTTGTCGCCCCATCCCCGGCGAACGATTGACCAAATGGTACACCCCCACGTGCGTGGGGAAAACGTCTGGAGGAGCAGGTAATAAACTTTTAGCTTCGGTACACCCCCACGTGCGTGGGGAAAACCGATACATTTCTGTAAACCAGGGCGCTTACACCGGTACACCCCCACGTGCGTGGGGAAAACGTATCAGCTGCGCTTGCTACAGCGAGATCACCCGGTACACCCCCACGTGCGTGGGGAAAACCCTGGTTCTTGACCAGGCACTAAGCCCATTCTAAGGTACACCCCCACGTGCGTGGGGAAAACCGCGGGGCAATTGGAGACTTTTGCACTGGATCAGGTACACCCCCACGTGCGTGGGGAAAACGAGCTCAGCCGTCCAGATCGGATCGGCCTGGAAGGTACACCCCCACGTGCGTGGGGAAAACAATCAACCAGGAGCCAACAGCCAGCGCATACGCCGGTACACCCCCACGTGCGTGGGGAAAACTCTGCTTGCCTTTGCTGCCGCTGCAGTAGGTAAACGGTACACCCCCACGTGCGTGGGGAAAACGAGCGATTGGCGGCGCCTGGTTGTAAAACAATAGGTACACCCCCACGTGCGTGGGGAAAACTCCGCCTCCTCCGCCACCGCCGCGCCCCGGCCCGGTACACCCCCACGTGCGTGGGGAAAACTCATCCCGCCAGGCCAGGCGCGCCGTATCCGTCGGTACACCCCCACGTGCGTGGGGAAAACTAATCCACAAGTGGCGAGCGCTTGCGATGTGGACGGTACACCCCCACGTGCGTGGGGAAAACGCGTTCTGCTGTAAGCGTGTAATCCGGCAACCCGGTACACCCCCACGTGCGTGGGGAAAACTCTCAGCCAGTAAGCGGCAATATCGTCGGCATCGGTACACCCCCACGTGCGTGGGGAAAACCCTTATTTTGTTTTTATTTTACCTCTTTTAGCCGTTTGCTTATTGGCTTCTGACCAGGCACACGGATCAATTGGATGCCTTCCATTTGGATCAATTCCCTGTCTGTATTGCCTTCCATCCGTATTTGAAAATTCTGTTCTGTATTCGATGACCATATTTGTATCACGCCACCTTCACCTTTCCGGCGAACGCATTTATCCCATAATAGATCTCTAACTCTTGCTGATAAATCACCGACAAACACACCTGCTTTGGGTTCAATCATCCAGCGGGTCAATTCACCCCGCAACCCTGTGGTGACGTTTTCAAGTATCATAACGATCATCAGCAAATAACTCCTTCCATAATTCTGATGGTGGATCTAGTTGAAAGCTTCGTTCAAAATCATCCTTGATTTCCAACAAGTTATCGACATCCTGTAATATTCGTTTCAATAATTTTTTCTCGGAAAACATCTCCCGACACCGCTCTCTCACCCTACTCTCTGTATTCTCTAATCCCTTGGCAACAGTTTCAAAAGTCGAAGGGATAGTAATCTCGGTTTTATAAAGATCAGCGATGTCGTAAACAAAGGATTGCATTCTGCCGGTGTGAACAAAGCCCAGTGCCGGTGAATATCCTCCTGTGACAATTGCTGCATGGCAAATTCCATTCAACAATGCATTGGCTGCTGATAATGTACGATTTACAATATCCGCTTTATCCCAATCAAACCTGTTATATTGCCTGCCAGACCAGGGTACATTAAATTCATTGCTTGCTGATTTATATGCCTTGCGCACCCGAACCCCTTCCATCCCCCGGATTTGATTCAAACTCAATCCTTCAGGTAACAGTTCATCAAAGCGCATCTGATACATATTTCTTACAACGTGTTCCCTTTTTTTGGGGTCGCAAACTAGCTCTGCCTGCCTTATCATGTGATAGGACTTTCGCGTTTCACCCAATCCTTGTGCATAGCATCTTATGGCATCCTCCCCAACCCAGACAATTGAGCAGCCGTTTTCAGCAAGGCATTTAATTGCTGCATGGCTGATACTGGTACCAGGACCTAACAGGATTGCACTTAAAGCTGCTACTGGAACATGGATTCTTCCTTCTTCTTGAATGAATTCTATTGCGTTTTGTGAGCGCTCTACAATAGCTTTTTCAATGTACAAGTAAGATAAGCTGTCTCGTAACCGAGGCAATTCTTGAATATTTACAGTCATAATTTCTCCAGTTTTGTTGTTATTGTGCAAAAATTGTTCTCTGCATTGATGTTATCTTGCAAGGGATAACAATCCAAATCCAAATCCTTTGGCGCTGCCGACCCCTTTCTTCAGTGTTGCTTCAAATTTCACTGCTTCGCCCACCTCCAACACCCCTTCGTATAACACTGCTTGATGTTGGATCGTTTGTTTTTTTCCAGCTTCTGACTTCATACTGGTGATTTTTCCCAAGTTTGAAAATTGCATATTCAGGATCTTGAAGCCACCTGACTCTCCCTTTCGTCGCAACCAGCTGCTTATTTCTTCCGGCGTACGCAACTCCACTCGCTTTCCTGCCCAATCACCTTTTGCCTTTCGTACTGTTGGGTTCGCCAACAATCGGAAATAAAACTGCTTGCCAGTTTCAAAAAATCCTTCAAAAGTCTTAATTTCTACCGGTCGAGTAAGTAGTCCTCTTTTTGATAAACCTTCCCAGCTTGGTTCTATTTGTGTTTGCACCAGTAATATGATAGGTTGGTATACATCTTTCTCAATAGGTTCTATTCGATGTAACAGACCAATTTCATTGCGATCCATTGATTTAAATTGAGATAGAAGTGTGCGGTGTAATTCATAACGGTTAGCGATCTCCGCCATCACCTGTCGGTTCGCGGGGTCTAATTGCAGGCGAGATAGGTACATGTCAGCCCTCCTGTTCTTTAGATACGGTCACGCTATCCATTTGGATGCGCCGGGTTGCAAAACGTCTGTTCCTAAAATTGATTGGGACATCAGAGCGTAAAAATTGCCCCTCATCTGTTTCAATCACCAATCGTTTTACTTCACCGTCTCCTTGCCCTAAATCTGGGTAATGTGCGAGTGCATCCATCAGGCATTTATCGCTCAATCCGTCATCCAGATAAACTGGTTTTGACGGTGGGAAAGCTTTTCTACCAAGATATAGCGTCCAGTGAGGGTTCTTCAAAGCAGTATGAATTTCTCTTAGTAAATCTTCGTTACCTTCCAGTCCTACCAAAAAAATGGCATCTGCTATGTAATATCGATTGGATATTTCCGGGTTTTCTCGATCCACCCGCACGCCCATGCGTAATTCAGCCAAATCGCTCAGATCAGCATCCCTTCCTCTTCCTAATGCAGCGCATATCAATCCAATCACACCGCTTTTTGATGGTTCTCTGGCGGTATCTCTTTCTGTAAAATAACTTGAAACACCCCAAGATTGCATGGGTGCCTGCAAGCGTAGCAATAAGCATGACATATTGGTTATTCCTTTGGCAGCTTATCAACCACCCCATTTACCCAGGCTTCAAAGTTGTCCACCTTACATTCATTAAGTTTTGGTAACTCAACGTTTATTCCAACCGAAGCTACCACGGGTTTAGCCTTTGTTCCAAAGAAGTTTTCCAGTTCTCCCCAATAAGCATCCAGTTTTCTTATTGATGCTTCCAACAATCCCTGGTCGTTTTCGGGATAGATTGGTTTTTCAAAGGCATTTGCCAACGACCATGACATCCCGTCCTCCCTGGCAACTGCTAACATAAAGGACGGTGGGTTTTGTGCAGCAAAGCTGGTCTGCTTTCCAGTTGGAACAGCCAAAACGGATGACCTTAAAAACCCCTCCACACTTTTTCTTGCCAGGTCCAGGTTGCCATCCAGGTTTTTCAGAAGCTGTTCAAAATCAATCCGTGCGTATCTGTAAAATGTGGCAGCATTGAATCCAATGATGCCCATCATTGCAGCTCCTGTTTCTTCCTTTTTCTGAAAATCATCCACCGCAGTAAAGAAATCAAATTCCATGGTGATCCTGTGTGTTGAAAAGGCATGTGCTACCTGGCAGGCGGCATCCATGTTTAGGTTGGGATCCTCCGCTAACATCCTGCCAAACAGTGCAATGCCAGGTGCTGAAGTGCGGGATTTAAAAGTTTCTTTGAATTTCTTTACAACATCTCCCAGTGCTTTATCTTTCTCGCCTCCCGCCAATGCTTTATCCCAATTATCCAGAATTAATTGTGTAAGATATTCCTTCTCTTTTTCACTCACAAAAAATAAAACTTTACTGCGGTTAGGTGTTTTACTATCCATCCCTCCAAGGATGGCTCCAATAGTATTGTTCGCTGCCTTTGCTGCTTCTTCTACAGGTTTGCCCGCTTTTTCAAGACGTTCTGTGATTGCCGTTGCCAGGTAGCGTGTTCTATCTGCTGGATGTACTTCAGTGGTTTGTTCAAACGATGGGTGCAATCTGATTGCCCTTTTTAAACATTGGCTTGAGATTCTCGCTCGACGCACGCCACCAAATACACAGTCTTTTGGGTTATTGCTGTCATCTCTGTTGAGATTTGAGGGTACAAAATTTTGTAGTAAATGTAATTCTATAAACATTTTTATCTCCATTTATGATTCTGAGGTTGATTCGGTTTCTTGTTTTTGCTGGTATGCCCAGTAACTATTCGCCCATTGCCGTTGAATGTATCGTGATTCGCTGTTCCAACTAAGCAGATCATGCAATAGCTGATGCCAGTTGATCGCGATCTCATTGGATCTAAGTAGGCTGATTACTTGCTTAAGGTATGTTGGCAGATCCTCTGGGTGCGCATTTAATAAACTCGTAAAACGCATTTCAAATGAACCGGATTGTTTTTCTTTTAGCACCAAGGTTTGACAATGCTTTCCCAGATTGCCTTCATCAGTTCGAAGCCTGGCTCCTGCCCCAGACCCTGCCTGGTAGTAAGCAAATTGAGCTGCTACCAGGTAGTAGACCTTTTCCCTCCATGTGTTTCTAAGATTGTCTGGCACCCATGGGGCAACGTAGGGAAACATTGCCGGCTCTGTTCCTGGCTGTCCAGCCAATCCCCGTCTAAGGTCAGCCATTGCCCCGCGATTATTTCCGTCAGCCAGAGAGATGAGGTAATCAATAAAAGCATAACTTTTCGAGTTTTTTGCCATAAATATCTCCTTTTTTATAGATCAGGCAATTTTGATAGTCCATATTCCAACTTGTTTTCTGCTTTTGCCCTGGCTTTTAGCCCAGCTGCATCGCTTCCAACAGCATCGCTAATCTCGCTTAGGCTCTTCCTTGCTGCATATTTCAATTTTTCCTGCCAAGCGATTTTCGCATTTTCTTTTTTTGGCAAGTCAAGCAAGAATTGGTAAAAAAACGGTTCAATTTGACTCCAATAGTAGGACTCAATGTTTAATAGGTTGATCAAAGCAGATACTGCGTTGGGATCAGGTTTTTTACCTTCGCTTGTATCTTTGTTAGGGGATAGTTTGAAACTTGCCAGTTCACTCACACTAAAATATACTGTTTTTCCTACTTCCTCAGCCCATGATAAGGCTGTCTTCAATTCAGCCAGCATTATTTCATTTTCCAAATATATTGCAGGTGCATTGAAGGTCTCATGGGCGTAGAAAAAGGCTTTCTTTTTTCCAGGTTCAGTGCAGGTTCCAAAAAGATCAAGTCTGATCATGTTGTTTGTGATGATTCCTGAAGCCCTCAAGTGATCAAACCATTTGATGACAATTGGTACAT
>CAZTMX010000170.1:0-6171 GCA_964614855.1 uncultured Anaerolineaceae bacterium
CCTGTACCTGGACCAGGGATTACTCAATAGCCGTGTTTTCTGGAGAACCCATGGGAGCGCCTGCCAGCGTGCCCATGCCGGGTGTGATCGCGCCTGGACAATCAGTGGATATTGGGGTTGACCTGACCGCCCCCATGCAGGCAGGCACATACCAGGGCAACTGGAAATTGCGGAATGCATCCAAGGCCTGGTTTGGCATTGGCCCCGGCGGTGCGGGAGCTTTTTGGGTGCGCATCATCGTTGAAGAACAGCCAACCAGCACCGGAGCCGCACCCACGGCAGCCGCTACAACTTCCCCCGATGTGCAAGCCAGCGGTTCAAAGACCATGGTGCCGGGGGATGGCTTAAATCTGGACAACAATCAGATAAACAGCGGTTCTGGCGATGACATCGCCTACTCCGCCAGCGAAAACCAGCAGCTTCTTCTGACGCCAAGCAACGGCTCTATCATGGGTCTCTATGGCGGTAGCGAACCAAGTTACGAGCAATGCCTTTCCTTTCCCATGGGAAGCAGTCCTATTATTTTAAACAACCTCTCCCCCGGTCTTTACCTGTGCTACCAGACAAACCTGGGTCTTTCTGGTTGGCTGCTGCTGAAAGGCTTCAACCCCGCCGACCTGGCGCTGACCTTGCAGTTCCTTACCTGGATCACCCCTTAAAGCAAGTGGGCACCCTGTACCTGGTAGCAACACCGATCGGCAACCTGGAAGATATCAGCTTCCGAGCTGTGCGCATCCTGGGGGTAGTGCGCCTGATTGCAGCGGAAGACACGCGCCACACACGCAAGCTGCTGGATCATTACCAGATAAACACCCCAGTTGTAAGCTATCACGAGCATAACAAGCTCAGCCGGCTGGACCAGGTGCTGGCTGCTCTTTCCGAAGGTGACGTGGCGCTGGTTTCGGATGCAGGCACCCCAGCCCTTAACGACCCCGGGTATGAACTGGTAAAAGCCGCCCTGGAGGCGGGATACGCGGTCAGCCCCATCCCTGGCGCCAGCGCTCCATTGGCTGCGTTGATTTCCTCCGGCCTACCCACCGATGCCTTCCTTTACCTGGGGTACCTGCCGCGCCGCGCTGCCGAACGGCGCAAGGCGCTGGAACAGGTGGCTGACCAGCCTTACACCCTGATCTTCCTCGAAACGCCCCACCGCCTGCTGGAAAGCCTGCGCGATCTGTTGCACATCCTGGGAGACCGCCCTGCCTGCCTGGCGCGCGAGCTGACCAAGCTGCATGAAGAAATCCTGCATGCACCCTTGAGCCAGGCGCTGGAGCACTTTACCGCCCAACCCCCGCGGGGTGAGTTCACCCTGGTAATCGGCGGCAAACGAGCCGTCAGCGAGCCCTATTCCGAGCAACAAGTTCGCACCGCCATACAAACCGGGCTGAGGCAGGGCCAATCGCCTGCCCGACTGGCCGCAGCCCTGGCCGCCCAATCCGGCTGGCCGCGCCGCACGATCTACCGCCTGATCACCGAGATTGACCAGGAGCCAGACAAAACCAAGATAGACCCACAGGAGGCTGAATGACCACCAACCTGGATGATTTTGCATCTTTTGCAGCGCTCGACCCGCAAGATATGTATGGGCAGATCGAAGGTCTTCCGCAGCAGCTGCTCCAGGCCTGGGAGCATGCCCAGGATTTACCCCTACCCCACGTTGACGGCATCCAGCAGGTGCTTGTCAGCGGCATGGGCGGCTCGGCCATCGGCGCAGACCTGCTGGCCTCATACGCCGCACCCCTTTGCCCGGTCCCGCTGACCATCCAGCGCGACTATGACCTGCCTGCCTGGGCTGCCGGCCCGCACACCCTGGTGATCGCCTCCTCCCACTCCGGCAACACCGAAGAGACCCTCTCAGGCTACCAGGCCGCCCTGGCTGGCGGCTGCCGCACCCTGGCAGTGACCACCGGCGGCGAGCTGGCGCGCCGGGCGCAGGCTGCAGGCGAGCCGCTGTGGATTTTTGAACACAAAGGGCAGCCGCGCGCTGCGGTGGGTTGGTCCTTTACCCTCTTGCTTGCCGCCCTCACCCGCCTGGGGCTGCTGCCCGACCCCAGCGCCGAGTTAACGGACGCCGTGCAAGCCATGCGCCGCCAGCAGCAAACCCTGGGCGCACAGATCCCTGTGACTTCAAACCCCGCCAAGCGTATGGCTGGACAACTGCTGGAGCGCTGGGTGAATGTATTCGCCGCCGGTCTGCTGGCGCCCGTCGCCCGCCGCTGGAAAGGACAGATCAGCGAAATTGCCAAGGCCTGGGCGCAGTTCGAATTCCTGCCTGAAGCGAACCATAACACCCTGGCCGGTGTGATTAACCCCGAAGACCAGTTGGCGCGCAGCATGACCCTCTTCCTGCGCTGCGCCAGCGACCACCCGCGCAACCGCCTGCGCAACGACCTGACCCGCCAGGCATTCCTGCTGGAAGGCATGAATACGGATTTCATCGATGCCCAGGGCGACACCCGCCTGGCCCAATTGTGGACCTGCCTGCACTTCGGCGATTACACCGCTTTTTACCTGGCGATGGCCTACGGGGTTGACCCCACCCCCGTGGCGGCAATCGAAAATTTCAAGCAGGCGCTCAAACAAGCTTCAAGCTAGATACAGCCGCGCTCAATTTTGTTATCGAGAACATTTTGTGCGAGAGCATGCTCGCATCGCCGGGTTTTAACTTAGAAACGAAAGCCGCGGGATAATTTCTACCAACCCCCAACCGATCAATGCACCGAAAATCCCCCCCGCCAGCACATCGGATAAATAATGCACACCCATAGCCGCCCGCGCCAGCGTGACCAGCGGCGCCCACACCAGCAGCAGCACGCCAAACCAGGGCGGACCCAGCCAGATACCCAACACCGCCAGCATAAAAGCGCGAGCCGCATGCCCGGAGGGGAACGAGTGCGGGTCGGTTTTGCGATACACTTCGCCCCACTCTCCCTCAGGCCGGCGCCGCCTCACCATGAACTTGATCAACAACACGATCAGCGCTGTGACCAGGATGCCAAACCCCAGCTTCAATGCCCTGTCTTGCCAGGAGGCATCGCCAAACTGCCACAGCAGCAGCAGCCCTGCGATCCAGAACCAGGAATCGCCCGAGTGCGCCAGCAGGCTAAAAACTGCGCGCCGCTTGCCCGGCTTTTCAGCCACTTGCACACGGCGCGACAGCTTTTGATCGAGGTGCAATAACCTGTCGAAAACGCTCATCCAGCCTGCGTTCTCTACTGCTTGCGCCCCGCCAGGTCGGCGCGCAGCAATTCCAATTGGTGCGGTTTGTCCACATCCATGCCGATCTCCGCATAAGGGCAAACCAGCGCCCTGCCGGTAAGCCCCAGGCGCTTTGTCACCCTGCCCACCGCCTGCTCCAATGTGAGCGCTCGCAGTAAAAGCAAAATCAATGTGTCGTAGCCGATTAACGCCGCTTGTTTGAGCACATTCTTGCGCGTGGCAATGATCTGGTCCCAGATGCTCTCGGTATCCAGCGCCATGGCGCAGCGGATGGCGTTCAAATCGCCCCCGCACACCTCCATCTCCTTTAGCCGGGTGTAAGAACGGCGCGAGCCGGGAAAACGCGCTTCCATCACTTCTTTGGTGATGACGTTGTAGTAAATATCCTCGTTCGTCCGCAGCACATGCTCCGCCACCCAATCCACGCTTTCGCCGCTGATCGCCGGGATATCTGACGAGACCACCAGCGCATGCTCAGCCGCCGGGTTCATTTCCAGCACCCGCTTCGCCCCGGCGCGGATGTTATCCAACATCTCACCCTGGTCAGGGATAAATTCCAGCGGCTTACTGCAGGCCAACCCGCAATCGGCTGGCAAACCGATCATGACCACATGCTCCACCAGGCGCGACTCGCTCAGGGCATCCAGCACCCACTGGGCCATCGGTTTGCCGGCGATATCCAGCAGCGCCTTGGGCGCACCCTGGGTGTAGGGGTACAAAAGGTCTTCCGGGGCAGGCGTTCCCCCTGCGGTGACAATTGCGTCCATAATTATTTACTCCTGAAACATGCCAGAATTTTTGCACAGCTCGCTGCGGCAGATTATGTAACCAACCCAACAGTGATATTAAAAATCCTTGAAGCAGCAAATTCCGCAGCCGGCAGCGTGTTAGTTCAGCGCCTGCAGCTGCGGCTGGAAGCCGAGCTGCTTCATCAACTCATCCAGCTCTGCATAGGTCAGCTTGCGTCCCTTGCCGGAGATGGCGATCAACGCCGCCTCCATCATATTCGTGCCAAAGGAACGCCCCTCCAGCACCGGCGTGCTGGTGACCAGGTACTTGATCCCTGACTGGCGGAACATCTCCACATCCGCCGGGGTGGTGGTGTTGGTGGCGATCACCTTGCCCTGCATATCAAACGGCAGATGGCGCTTGATATAGTGGCAGTCGCCCGCGATCACCGTGCCCCACTGGTAATATTTCTCCCACTTCGGGTCGCGCTTATCCTGCTTCTCGCCGGTCGGGTATACCCACTCAAACGGCAGACGGGTGACGATGGGCATCAGGATGCTCGCTGCACGCTTTAGCCCAGCCTCGGAGTGGATGAAAAATGGCACACCCAGCCCAAACGGCAGATCACCGAAAACACACTCAAAACCGTTATCAATAAAGGACTTGGACATCCCCCAGCGGTCTGCCCCGCTGACCACAAAGGCCTTTTTACCGAGCGGGGTGATATAATCGCCGATCTTCTCCATCAAGAAGTTGCCCAGCTTGTTTTCCAGCGTATTCTTCAGCCCGGCGCCGTCCACGATGGGCGTTTGTTTTACAAAGCGCACCATCGGCTCCACCGAGCGCAGCGGGTACCACTTCTCATCTACCATCAGCCCCAGGTCCGCCCCACCCACGCCAAAGGCATCCACCTTGCCGTCCAGCTCCTGGTACAGGCGGGCAGCCTTCTCCATATCGCCGTCGGTGCCAATACGCTCGATCGACACCCTCTCCCCCAGCAGCTCCACCTCCACCGCCTTGTTGCGTTTCGATGACCCAATACTGATGCTTACTGCTCTTTTCATAAAGCCTCCGCCATTCGTTCATTTTTTTAGATTTACGCCCACCTGGATTGCCGCTGATTCTACTCCGAACTGCTCATTTATGAAACCCCTTGCCAGCCAGTGAGGTACGGCGGCTGGTGCCTCGATTATGCAGTGAGGTGCGGCAGCTGCATCTCGATCAGGCGATGGGCATCACATCCGACGGCAGGCGTGGGAACAGAGCCTGCAGCAGCCCGCAGGTGGTCGGCTTTTCGCAAAAACAATCGACAAAGGCATATTTGAGCTCCTCCATGGTGCGATAACCAAAGAGCAGCTGCAAAAAGGTCAGATCCGGGAACCCGGCATCGCCGGAATGCCCAAACGGCTGCGGGATCCAGGGCTCAACCCGCACCAGCCGGCCTTGCTCAAAAGCCAGCAGCAGACCGCTGCGGTAAAAGCTCAGTTTCAGCTCGCCGCTGTGACCCGCAAACGCCGATGCCGCCAGCCGCGCGCTTAACACATCGGCTATGCGCAAGAGAAACGCCGGCAAATCCGCAACACGCAGGAACCAGGCATACGGGCGCCGCTCCTGCGGCAGTACCCCCGGCAGCGCCAGAAACAGCGGGTGTCCCTCACCCAGAGCAAAGCTGACCAACCCGAAGGGCTTGGCGGGCGCAGCGGCCTCCGCCTTCTCCCGCCCCACCCGGCACAGATAACGCATCACCGTGGGTGTGACCGCCGCATACGAAACCCCCGGCAGCAGCTCAAAAGCGCGCGCCGCAAAGCGCCCGCCCCACACCTGCAGGTAACACCCCAGCATCCCCAGCGGGCGCCCATCCGGGGCTTCGATCACGCTCCAATCGTAGCGGCACACGTTCTCCGCAGAGCGCCCGCAAATCTCATAGCGCCACAGCGCCTCGTCCCACTCGGCGCACACCAGGTAGCGCCGGCAAGCCTGGCGGTACAGCTCGCACAACCAGGGCACGTCCTCGGCGCGCGCCGGGCGGATTCTGTACGGCTCGCTCGCCCCATCAGCCAGCGCCGGTACCTGCGCACAGTTGGCCATGCGCCCGCCCTCCAGAGCGAGCGCCATCTCGTAGCCAAACTGGCGGTAATAATACGGGATACCGGTGATGGCCTGCAGCAGCTCGCCGCGCTGCGCGCTCCACTGGTGCGCCACCTCAAATTGCGCCCGCACCAG
>CAZTMX010000171.1:0-6170 GCA_964614855.1 uncultured Anaerolineaceae bacterium
GCCGTTTTCAAAAGCTATCAAGATTGGGCTGTTTTTTGCCTTGGTTGGCGGTACCATTGTTGGTTTGAGTGACGCCTGTGTGCTAAACGGTGGATCTGTTACTTGCCCTGCGATAAGCGAGTTTATCAATGGCAGAGCTTTTTTGGGTGATTTGCTGGCACTCACAGGGGCGATTATGGCAGCTGGTTATATGATCATCGGACGTAAATTGCGGGCGCGAGTTTCTCTGGCAAGTTATATTTTCCTGGTGTATGGCATGGCTGCCATCATCTTGGTGGTGATCATGCTGCTGGCGGGGGAAAGCCCGCTTGGCATATCCGCCGTGACACTCCTTTGGATTCTTTTATTAGCGCTTATCCCACAACTTCTGGGTCACTCGATCTTCAATTGGGCATTAGGGTATCTATCAGCGGGTTTTGTGTCGATCACCTTGCTGGGTGAACCGATAGGTTCTACCATACTGGCATATATCCTGCTGGATGAAGCGCCAACTTTGCTCAAGGTATTTGGTGCTATACTTATTTTGACCGGCATCGCGATTGCATCCCGTAGAGATACACCTGTGCCACCACCGGAGAGCAAGACGGATTAGAAATATTAAAGTTGATCAATTACAAACTGCTATAAAGTGGATCGGTTTCTTAGAATGACACAAAATAGCCCACCAAAACCTGCACCCACTCCGGATGCAGAACCAAATAAATCGCCGGCTGAAAATCTGCTCCGCCTGTTGACAATTCTGCAGCGCTACGCTTGGGATTTTCTTGGCATTCTCCTCCTTGCCCTGGCATTGATGACTGCCCTGGCAGTGATTTTTCCTGGGCTCTCCAGTGGAGTATTAAGTTGGTGGGCCAGGTTGCTCCAAGTCTGGTTTGGTTGGGGATTTGTGTGGCCAATACTCGGGTTGGCAACCCTGGGGTTTTGGTTGATGCGTTACGGCGGGCAAACCAGACCCAATAGCTCCTTTTGGGGGCGGGCGTTATTGCTTGAGCTGGGCGCTTTTGCCACCCTGGCGTTTCTCTCTGCTGTAGGTGGCACATCCCTGGATCGAGCGGAAGCCGGGTTGGACGGCGGAAGAATAGGTTGGGGGATCGTGGTTCTGCTGCGAGCTGTATTGGAGCCGTTGAACCTGGGCTCAAGTTTCTGGATAGCTTTGTTTACTGCCCTGTTAGGGCTATTTTGTATAATTTCCGGCCTGGGTTTTATGAGGCCGCTCATTCTGTGGTCGCGGCGTTTTGCCCAAACGCAATCTGGAGTTGACCACGACCAGGTGGGGGTCGATCCGGTTGTTAGCGAAATGCCAATGGGCGGTGGCGAGTCATCCCTGGTGAAAGCGGAGAACCAACGCAAACGCCAGCCTGCTCTGCCTGCACAATTTCGCAAGAATTTTAAAATCCAATCAGAAACATCTGATAATTCTTCGGCGCCGCCGCAGCGCGATGAACGACTGCCAAGCTTAGACCTGCTGGTAAACGAACCATTTAGCCGCCCGGATGAACGCAATATCAACATGACTGCCGGGATGATTGAGAAGACACTGGCAGAATTTGGTATCCCCGCCCGGGTCGTGGGGTTTCGGGTTGGGCCGACCGTGACTCAGTTTGCCATCGAACCGGGCTATCTTGAGAAGGATAAATCGGATCCTGAAGGGGAGCAAAACCGCCAAAAAGTGCGTGTGGCGCAAATTTCCTCGCTGGGGCGGGATCTTGCCCTGGCCCTGGCGGCAGATCGCTTGAGGATTGAAGCGCCTGTACCCGGTCGCCCGTATGTGGGGATCGAGGTGCCCAATACCCGCTCAAGTGTCGTGCGCTTGCGCCCCATCCTGGAAACCGAAAACTTTTATAAAAACCCCTCACAGCTATCCATCGCTTTGGGTCGAGATGTATCCGGCCAACCGGTTGTCGCTGACCTGAGTCGCATGCCGCATTTGTTAATAGCGGGGACTACCGGTTCAGGAAAATCGGTCTGTATTGCTGCTTTGACGACCTGCCTGGTGATGAATAACACACCGGAAGATTTACGGCTGGTGATGATCGATCCAAAGATGGTGGAACTGGTTCGCTTTAACGGATTGCCGCATCTTTATGGGAAAGTCGAGACGGATCTGGAACGAATTTTAGCTGTGCTGCGCTGGACCGTTGCCGAAATGGACAGGCGCTACAAAGTGCTTGAGGCATCGAAGTCACGCAATATCGACACACACAACCGCAAAGTTCGCCGTAAAAAGGGGGAAGAAACCATGCCGCACCTGGTGGTGATGATCGATGAGCTGGCTGACTTAATGATGTCCGCACCTGACCAAACCGAACACAACCTTGTGCGACTGGCACAGATGGCGCGAGCGGTGGGCATTCACCTGGTGGTTGCCACGCAAAGACCCAGTACAGATGTGGTGACCGGGTTGATCAAGGCGAATTTTCCGGCGCGCATTTCTTTCGCTGTTGCTTCGTCGGTTGATTCGCGCGTCATCCTGGACACACCTGGTGCAGAGGCGCTTCTGGGGCGTGGGGATATGCTCTTTGTGCCTCCGGAATCATCGGGACCGGTGCGCATCCAGGGTGTGATGATCAGCGATCCGGAAGTAGAACGCGTGATCACCTTCTGGCAGAAAAGCCTGGCAGAAGGTGCAGACCCGGAGAAAGCGCCGTGGGATGAAATGATCGAACAGGAATCGGTTTTAGCTGACAGGGATAACCTGGTTGAGCGGGCAATCCAAATTGTGCGCCAAACCCAACGCGCCAGCGCTTCTATGCTTCAGCGCAGGTTGCGCATTGGATACCCGCGGGCAGCGCGCCTGATCGATGAATTGGAAGATCTTGGCGTGATTGGCGAAGCAGTCAGCGGCGGCAGGGAGCGCGAAGTGCTGCTCGAGCGTGAAGAAGCTTCTGAAGATGACATCGAAGAATGATTGAACGCCTGGGTTGATTGAGAACGGTTTGATTTATGCTTGTTTTTCAGCCAATTGGAACAGCCGATTAGCATAATCTTCGATCAAAGGGTGTAACGCCAGTTTCTGCAGCCAATCGAGCGGGATATCGCTCTCACCGTAATAAGCTCCGGCCAGTTGTCCAAATATCGCCCCGGATGTATCTGCATCATCTCCCAGGTTAACCACAAGTAAACAGCCTTCACGAAATGAACTGCAGCGATAAAATGCCCACAGTGCTGCCTCGAGGGATTTCACCACATAACCGTCCGCACGAATTATCGGTGGGTCAAAAGGTTTATAGGAACCGCAAGCGATCTCATCGATCTGTTTTTCCAGGCGATGGCGCTCCCAGTAACCAGGGATGGGGCAGTAGCGTTCTGATAGCAGGGTATCCTTGTCGACGCCTTGGAGCGCGCCAATGATTAAACCGGCGAAATATTGGCAGGCATCTACCGCAGCTTCTGCGCCGTGCGTTGTTCTTGAGCTTTGAGCAGCATAGTAGAGGGCTAGAGAGGGGTCGTTTGCATAAGCCATTGGCACAGGCGCCAGGCGCATAAGCGAGCCGTTTCCGGCTGTCATTGGATCGCTCACACCGCTGTAGGGGTTTCCACTGCGTTCGTATCGTTGCAAAGCGCGGCTCACGGTGCCGCCTACATCGAATACGCGGTTATTACTGGATAAATACCCGTGGCGGTACCAGCGCATGTAACGATCCATCTGATCGTGCGCATCAAAACCTTCTTTTTCGATCAGGCTTTCAGCCAGGCATAAAGCCATGGATGTGTCATCTGTCCACTGCCCGGGTTCTAAATCAAAAGGCCCACCACCAACCATGTCATCTAACGGTGAGAACATGCCTGGTGATTGGAATTCTAATGTTGTTCCTACTGCATCGCCCGCGGCTAAACCAAGCAGGCAGCCCCGGTATCTTTCAATTAATTCCACTGCAATCCTCAAAAATGCGACTAGATTAACCTGAAAGTTGATTATACAACGAAACAGAGAACCCGCCTGTCACGAGTTCTCTGCGTAATAAAAATGTTGAGGGGGTTAAAATGGTCTACTCAATTCAGTTTACTTTGAGTTCAACTCCAGATCGATCTCCAGCGTAATCTCCTCGCCTACATTGGCAACAAATGGGACATCTGGGATGTTTAGATCAAAATCAGTTCTTCGGATGATTGCCGTGGCAAATCCTGTGAGCTGGTCAAGCGAATTACTCGTGATGCTGATGTCAAAGGTTACCGGTTTTGTAACATCTCGGATACTGAGTTCGCCTTCCACCTGAAAGGTGTATGTTTTGGATATTTCCCCGGTACCTTGCAAGCCGATCACCCTGGTGGGCAAAAAGCGAATGTATTCATTTTGGTCGGTAAATAATATTCGATTACGTATCGCCTGGTTGCGCCGTTCATCGTCAGTGGCAAGGGTTCGAGCATTGATTAATATTTCTCCAACCCTGGCACTGCTGAGATCTGTAATGTCCAGTGCTACTTGCCCGGCAACCTGGCTGGTTATGCCAATTACATCTTTTGGTTCACCGCGCAGAAGCTCGTAGATAATAAACCGGGCTTCTGATCCATCCTGGCTGATTTCAAAAATCCTGGTGGACGACTCTGCTGGGTTCTCTGTTTGCACAGGTTGTAATGCAGTGGAGGGGGAGACTGTTGTGCTGGTGTCAGGTGTCTCCTCACGGGCTGGAGCCTGTGTAGCGAGATAAGGTTCTGCAACAGCCAGAGTAGGTGCGGTGATAAGCTCGCTTGCGCTTTCTGTATCACCCAGGACCCAGTTATAAAGCCAGAAACCACCGGTGACCGCAAGAACTAGCGCCACAATACCAATGGTGAGAAGGGATTTGATTTTCATTTTAACCCTCGTCTAAATTCGATAGAATATCCAAGTTACGTGCTAATAATGCGATAAACTTGATAATATTATACCGAATATGGACGATGGGTTATCGCGAATTCGCTAAGAGTTCGATTAGATTAACGCTTAAATCACAGGGTTAATGACCGTAATCTGTGCCGAGAATGTAATTCTGCAACTGATCGATAGTGCTTTGCTTGCTAGAAATGATCGTTTCCATGACGTCGCGCATCGACACCACCCCGATCATGTTTTCTCCTTCCTGAACGGGCAGGTGGCGGATGTGATATTTAGTCATCAATTCCATGCAATCTTCCAGGGATTGGTTGGGTTGTACGGTTATCATCTTTTTTGTCATAATATCCTGGATGGGGGTGTTTAATGATGATCGCCCCATCAGGATGATCTTCCGGCAGTAGTCTCGCTCAGTAAAAATACCCAGCATCTTGTTGCCGTCGCAAATCATCACGGAGCCTACATTGTTCTCTGCCATCAATTGTAGGGCGCGATAAACTGTATCACCCGGTTCAACCAGCACCATCGAGCCACCGCTACGATTTAAGAGATCTTTTACTGTAATCATTTTCTTCTCCTTACCATCTTATTTCAGGGGTTGGTATGCAGTCCATTGCCAGTTTTCTGAGCGCAGGTCCTCTGCAATTTGTGCAACAGCTTTTTTTACTTCTTCAGACATTGGATAGCTGAAAGCAACAACCTGGGGTTGTATCCCCAGCAATATTACCTGCGGGACAAACTCACGGATTGCCTCGATCAGATAGCTCAGGGGGAGTGTGTGCGTAGTGAATAGAAAGGGATCCTGGAGCAGGTCTTCCGAGATCATCCTTATGGTTCCTGCAGGCAGATCCATGTCGCAGGCATCGACGATCATGACGCGCTGCGGTTGCAGATCGCGCAACTGGTGCAAGACATTTTCAGGAGCTGAGCCGCCGTGTAAGACAACCCAATGATCGGAAGGGTCTTTTTGCAGCATTTGGGCCAACAGGGTGCCTGCACCATCATCACCCATCATGCCGTTACCAACCGTGAGTAGAATGTTACGGCTCTTCATCCCTTTTTTACCATGAGATAGAATGCCGGTTCTTCGCTCATCTCCTGCAGACAGACACCGAGTTGTTTTCCCCAATCTGGGAGCTCACACATATCATCGGAAAGCAGCGGTGCCAGCACGGGAATATGGCTTTTATTAATCTCGATTTCGCCAAAACGGAGCACACCTTCCAGCTTATTCTTTCCGTCACCTTCAGGCTGGCGAGCCAGCCAGGCACGAAATTCATCTTCAGGCGCCTGGAAAAGGCAGGTGAAGCAATCCAACACACCGACATGGTGACCAATGGCAAGGGTGTAGTAAATC
>CAZTMX010000172.1:0-6160 GCA_964614855.1 uncultured Anaerolineaceae bacterium
GCGGTGAAATCGGCATCGAGTCCTTTGGACACCATTTGCCTGCAACAGCCACGCAACGGGAAGTGGAAGAGCTGGTAGCACAGCTAAATGCAGATCCGCGCGTTAACGGTATCCTGGTCCAGCTTCCTCTGCCCAAAGGTTTGGATGAAGAAGCAGTGCTGCGCACGATCAGCGTAGAAAAAGATGTGGATGGCTTCCATCCCATTAATATTGGGCGCTTGGCGCAAAAGGGTCGTGATCCATTATTTGTGCCCTGCACGCCTTATGGGTGCATTTTTATGCTTGATAAATTGAATGTGCCTTTAGCTGGCGCAAATGCAGTCGTTTTGGGTCGTTCGAATATCGTGGGTATGCCGGCAGCGCTGCTGCTGGTGCGGCGCGATGCAACGGTCACGATTTGCCATTCGCGCACGAAAGATTTACCCGGTGTTGTCCGCCAGGCGGATGTGCTGATTGCGGCCGTGGGTAGAGCGGAGATGGTGCGCGGCGATTGGGTGAAGCCCGGTGCAGTTGTGATCGATGTAGGCATCAACCGCATTGATGACCCGACACACCCGAAAGGCTCACGCCTGGTTGGTGATGTGTGCTTTGATGAAGTCAAGGAAGTTGCCAGCGCAATCACCCCGGTTCCCGGTGGTGTGGGTCCGATGACCATTGCTATGCTGATGCGCAACACGGTGCGTGCCGCGCAGATGGCAAACAAACAATAGCCATTTTGCTGTTTGGTCAGTTTTTGTCCTCGGGGAGACACAAGCCATTCTCCCCGAGGCTTTGTGATTAATTTCGTTAAAGATTTCTCACGAATTTCCTTTCCCTTGCTTTCCAAAAATATGTAGAGTAAGGTATAATCAACTTTCGTTTGCGGGCAATCATCTGCCCAGTGGTTTTGTGGAATCCGCTCGGTGATCGAGCCGAAATATTAACCTGTGAGAGTGAAACAGTTATGACAAAACGTACTTATCAACCAAAAATCAGGCGTCGTGTTCGGGTGCACGGTTTCCGGGCGCGCATGGCAACACAAGACGGACGTGATGTATTAAAGCGCCGCAGGGCAAAAGGAAGACAACGCCTGACGGTGACAATGAACAATCACGTCAAAAAGATCAACTGGAAGAGTTAATCATCTGTCGCAAAACATGGGTATTCCTGGGCTAAAGGGTGAAGCGCAGGTTTCGATTAACCAAGTCAGCCGATTTTCAGCGGGTGCGGCGGTATGGAAGATCATATGCCCACCCGCTTGTTGTGCTGGTTTTGCTGCCCAACGACACCGGTGATTTGCGAATAGGTATTGCAGTTGGACGGATTATTGGTAATGCAGTCAGGCGAAACAGGATCAAGCGCCAGTTGCGTGCGGTCCTATCCACCTATCTTGAGGTATTACAGCCTGGTGGGGATTTGCTTTTTATCGCCCGGAGTTCTATCCGTGAAGCGAGTTATCAGCAAATCCAATCTGCTATTGACGGTGTGTTGACCCGAGCAAAGGTATTAAGACATGATATCGGCTGAAACGGAAAGTGCCGAGTTTTCTCATTCTGGTGCAGAGCCTGATTTGCGTGATCTGCCACGCACTTTTCGCAACATTCCGCGATTGGTCTTGTTGGCGCTTATTCGTCTCTACCAGGCTACCCTTTCGAAAACGCTTCCTGCCGACACCTGCAGGTTCTACCCCACCTGCTCTCATTATGGGTACCAGGCGATATATAAATATGGAGCATTGAAGGGCGGGTGGATGGCAATTTGGCGTGTGCTCAGGTGCAATCCATTCAATCCGGGCGGATTTGATCCTGTCCCATAATAAGCAGCCGTAATTTGAAAAACGGCAGTGTAATCATGGAAATTGAAGTTGAAAATAGTCGAATGAAGAAAAAACCAATCTATCTTCTGGTGATATTACTGATCATGAGCAGCTTGTTAACAGCCTGCTCAAGTGGTGCGGGTCTGGCGAATAGCTGGCCTGGACTTACGGTGGATGAAGGACGAGAGACTGTCTACGTGGCATATCAAACATTTGTGTATGCGCTAAACAGTTCCAACGGCACTGAACGCTGGCGTTATCCGGAAAAAGCGGACAATAAGATTTCCTTTTACGCCTCGCCAACCTTGACGGATGGCGGACAACTGGTTGCCGGTAGTTATGATTTTAACCTTTACAGTCTTTCTCCCGATAATGGCGCATTACAATGGACTTTTGCTGATGCAGAGAATCGCTATATTGCCTCATCACTGTCAACGGATGGGTTGATTTTAGCGCCAAACGCTGACAACTTGCTGTATGCTGTCAATGAAAATGGCGAAAGGGTTTGGGACTTCAAAACAGAACATTCGCTGTGGGGTACGCCTGCATCCAACGGCTCCCTTGTGTATGTGCCCTCCATGGATCGCAAGATTTATGCCCTTGACCGGGCGTCGGGTTCTCTGCAGTGGACCACAGAGGACTTGGGCGGTGCGCTGGTCGCCCAACCGGTATTAAATAGCGATGGTCTCCTCTACGTAGGAACTTTCGGAAACGAGATGCTGGCATTGGATACTAAGAAGAGCGGTCAGATCATATGGCGGGCAGAAACTCAAGGCTGGGTCTGGTCACCGCCATTGCTGTTGGATGGCAAACTCTATTTTGGTGACCTTTCAGGAACGCTTTATGCATTAGATGCGAAAACAGGCGCAGAAACCTGGCGATATACTCCAGCCAATGTGGTTAAGCCTGCAGTATCTGGGACGCCGGCTGTTTTGAATGATGTAATCTATTTCACAACCGAAGGCGGTGGTTTGTTCGCATTGGACCTTACGAATGGCGCACAAAAATGGATGAAACAATTTGAAGCACAATTCTATCCTGGCCCCATCGTGGCAGGGGATACATTGCTGCTGGCGCCGATAGGGACAGATGAACTGGTGATTGCATTGGATGCTGTCGGCAATCAAAAATGGACATTTATCCCGGCAAAATAGCGGGATCACGATTCTGATTTATCTGGAAAAAAACTTATGTGGGATACACTTATTATCAACCCCATGATCAATGTCTTGCTGTGGATCTACAGCTTGCTGGGGAATTTTGGTTTCGCCATTATCCTGTTTACCATCCTGGTAAGGTTGATCACGCATCCTCTCACTGTGCAGCAATTAAAGGGCACGCAGAAGATGCAAGATATGCAAAGCTCAAAACAGTGGCAGGATATACAGAAGAAATACAAAGATAACAAACAAAAAATGCAGGAAGAGCAGATGAAACTGTACAAGGAGATGGGTGTCAACCCCATGTCCTCCTGTCTGCCCACACTGATCCAGTTTCCCATCATTATCGGTCTGTACCAGGCGATCATCCAGGCTTTGGCGGTGACGCCCATCCAGATGATCAGCCTTTCCAGGCATATCTACCCCTTCCTGGATGCTGCTAAGCTTTTACCTGTGAATAACCGGTTCCTGTGGATGGATCTTAACCAGCCAGAGAGGGCAGTTATCTTTGGCATAGGTATCCCAATCCTGGCGATTATTGTGGTGGTGACTACTTTTGCCCAGTCGCGCTTGATGACACCGCCGCCGACACCTGGTGAACAAAACCAGACTGCTCAGATGACCCAGGCGATGAACCTGTATATGCCGCTCTTGATGGGCTACCTGGCTTTGACATTCGCTTCTGGTCTGTCACTGTATTTTGTCGCCAGCAACGTGGTAACTATTTTGCAGTATGCAGCGATGGGTAAGCTGAATTGGAAAAATCTACTTCCTAAGCTGAAGTTGACGAAGACATAGCGGATTTGTAACAATAGCGATAAGCGAGGTTTTAGAAATGGATAAACGTGCTAGTTTGGAGGTTATTGCTCCGACTGTAGAAGATGCAGTTGCTCAAGGTTTGTCAGATTTAGGTTTGACCGAGGATGCCGTAGAGGTTGAGGTTTTAGACAGCGGCAGTCGTGGGCTGTTTGGCATCGGCTCTCGCCAGGCGAGAGTGCGGTTAACCATTAAATCACTTGCATCAACTGAGAGCGCCCTGGTGGAAGAAACCTGGATTGAGGATCAGAATCAGGAATTGCCCGCGCAGGTCTCAGAAGAGCAAGAGGATGAAGCCGAGTTATTCGTGATGGTAGATGAACATCCCATCTTGGAACAAAAGCCGCGCATAACAACTGCAGACGCCGATGAAGAGCAGGAAGCCTTTGAAATAAGCGTGGCTGAAGATGTGGTGCGAGAGCTCCTTGCGCGTATGAAGGTGGAGGCAGAGGTAAAGGCGGCCTATTGTGAGCCAGATGAGGAACAAAGCAGGCCGCCGCTTCAGGTCGATATCTATGGGGATGATCTGAGCATTTTGATCGGACCCAAGGCTGAAACATTGAATGCCTTGCAATATATTGCTGGTTTGATTATCGGTAAAGAGTTGGGTAAATCGGTGCCCCTGGTGATCGATGTTGAGGGGTATCGTGCTCGCCGCAAACAACAAATCCGGCAGCTTGCCCGACGTATGGCGGATCAAGCGCTGAAGACCGGACGGCGCCAGGCACTGGAACCCATGCCGGCTGGTGAGCGCCGCCTGGTGCATATTGAGCTGCGTAATTATGAGGGTGTGGTCACCGAGAGTGTTGGTGAAGAGCCGCGCCGAAAAGTGACGATTGTACCGAAATAAAGGATATCTGGACGGGAAAAACCGGAATTTGTTGAAAATTCGTCATGCATTTGCTTGACCTGCTCACCAGGCAGTGGTAAAATCCCGTCGCTTGCCCCCATCGTCTAGGGGACCAGGACGCAGCCCTTTCAAGGCTAAAACCAGAGTTCGAATCTCTGTGGGGGCACCTGGAATTATAGAGCTGCTTGACCTGCCGGTCGAGCAGTTTCTTGCTTTAATTCGCTTTGATGATCAGGATGCGTTGGAAAAAGTGCAAAAACTCACCGATGAGGAATGAGACGCTTCACGCGTCTTGATATAATAGCTTTGTAATGTTTTTTTGTCTTTTGCTTTTTTCGGTGAGTAGGTAGTCGTAGAGTTGCTGATATGGGGACGCGCTTTATTGGTAGTTGTCCAAGATTCGGATTATGTGTCAAAAGGTTAATAGTTTTGGAGAACGTCTTATGAGGAAAAAGTTGGTTATTGCCATCTTGACTTTGGTTGCTGTGATTCCGTCAAGCATCTATACAGGAGCCACAGATATGGTTAATTCGGCTTCACCTCAGGATAATGCTGTAAATGTAAATAATGAGGTCGTCTTTTCTATTCCGGTTGGAGACAATGGTATTCATTATGAAGGCGCAGATAATCCCGATATGCTTATTTGGGGTCCTCCTGCATTCACAGCGGCGCCAGATGGGACTTTCTGGATCGCGGATACGCCAAATGATCATCTGTTGCGCTTTAAATCAGATGGGGCGTTGCTTAATAAGATTCCCATTGGCGATTTTGTTATTGGAGCTGGCGATTTAGAAGTAACATCAGAAACAATATGGATTCTGGATGTAGCTTCCATTCCCCCGAAAGTCGTTCAGCTAAACCTAGTTGGGAAAGTCATGAGCTTACACGATTTACCAAGGGGTTTGTGGCTCGAAGATGGGTTGAGTGGAATTGCTCTTGGAACCGATGGTAGCCTCCTTGTTGAGCGAATGGGAGGCCATGCCATCACTCAATTATTATCTCCTGCAGGCGTAATAGTATTAAAGGAGCTTGGAGGGTACGAATTCCAAGGGAATGTTTATTCGGCCCATCCTGCCGATATGCGGGAAAAAGATGCATCAGATGGGTATATCATGGCAGGGGATAAGCGAATCGACGTATCAGTCACCAATGACCTGGGTGGTCTCAGTGTATTACACATTAATTCTGATGGCAGTTTTGTCGTCCAAGTAATTGAATTAGTCTTAAACAAGTCATTTCAAGTAGATCAGAAAGTGTATCGTTATGATGCATCGAGAAGATTAATTGGAATGGCTCGTGTTCCGTTAGCTTTGCAATATACCTCTGTAGATCATGGAGTTACAATAGGGCCAGAAGGTGAGGTATACGCAATGATCACTCAGCCAGATGGGGCAGAAATTCAAAGATTATCCTTTGATACTGAACTTCCGCAGATTTTAATCTCACCAACGGGGAAAGAAGAACAATATTATAGGGAGGTGGCTTTTCTAGCGGAAACTTGTCGAGAGCGAGACTTAATCACCGACGTCGCGAAAGAAT
>CAZTMX010000173.1:0-6128 GCA_964614855.1 uncultured Anaerolineaceae bacterium
TTCGTCCCCGGTGATGTGGTGGAATTATATACTCCGGAGCTATTAGCGGGCCTGGCGGTGATGGAAGCCCAGCCAGGTGTGCTGCGTGCAAGCCTGGCGGGAGACCAATTGCGTATGATTATTCAGAAGGGGCTGGATGTTAGTGAATTGATTCGCCCCCTGGAAAACGCTGGCATTCAGGTCTGGGCTGTTAAAGACGGCGAACAAAACCTTGAAGATGTTTTTGTAAACCTGGCAAAGGAGAATTTGTAATTTTTCCGTTACCATTCGCTTATGCTGGTGTTATCGGTAACATGTGGTCGGAGATATTATGGCAAAACCATTGACATTCGTTTTCGGGGGCGGTGGATCGCGCGGCGCCATGCAGGTGGGAGCCTGTTATGCTTTGCTAGAGCAAGGGCTCCAACCCGATTTGCTGGTTGGAACCAGCATCGGCGCAGTGAACGCAGCCTTCATCGCCCTGAATGGTTTCTCAAAAAACAACCTCGACCGGCTTAAAGCTGCCTGGGAAGAGGTAGTACAAATGGACCTGCTGCCCGCTAACTATGTCTGGTTGGCAGTACGCGCCATGCTGGGCAGGTCGACAAATGATCCTTCCCATAAAATCAAAGAGCTATTTATCCGCCATGGGATCACTCCAGATTTACGCTTTTCAGATCTCTCACACTCAGCCTTGATCATCGTTTCCTCCGACTTGAATACAGGCCGTCCGGTTCGCTATGGTTTGGACCCCGATGATAAGATCCTGGATGCGCTCCTGGTTTCAACCGCGCTGCCACCCTGGACCATGCCGGTGAAAAAGCAAGATAGGCTGTTGGTGGATGGCGGCCTTGTCAGCAGTTTACCGGTTGAGACAGCCATTCGCGCCGGTGCTGCTGGGATTGTGGCGCTCGACCTGGTGGATGTCAGAGAAACCCCAATGATAAATTTTCGCCTGGCGAGTTTTGTCAGCAAGATTTCAAACGCGGTGGAAAAACGCCAGTCAGACCTTGAAGTCGAGTTGGCAGAAGCGCTTGGAATTCCTACGATTTATATTGGCCTGATGGGAGATGACCCCGTTCCGATCTGGGATTTCTCACATTCAAGTAATTTGATCAACCATGGATACAAGATAGCGCGCCAGATTTTGGAGGACCAGCCGGAAATCTTATCCAAATTCAACTTGTAAGGGATTGTGATGGACAACGTACCACATCATCATCTGGGCATTGACATAGGCTCAACCACAGCAAAAATCGTTCTACTGAACACTCAGGAAGAAACCGTTTTTTCATCATACTATCGGCACAATACAGAAACACTGGTCACCCTGGTTTCTATGCTAAAAGAAGCCATTGATACCTTGGGGAACATCCCAGTAGATTATCTGATCACCGGCTCCGCCGGGATGGGCATTGCAGAAAAATACGATATGCCCTTTATCCAGGAAGTTGTCGCCTCTGCTGAAGTGATCCACCAATGCTATCCTGGAGTGCGAACATTAATCGATATCGGCGGCGAAGACGCCAAGATCATCTTCTTTGACGAAACCCTGCGACCGGAAATGCGCATGAATGGGGCGTGCGCTGGGGGCACCGGTGCGTTTATTGACGAAATGGCAACCCTGCTGAATGTGCCCATTTCCGAATTGAACGATCTTGCCAGCCGCCATACCACAATTTACCCTATGGCATCCCGCTGCGGGGTATTTGCAAAAACCGACCTGCAAAACCTGATCAGCCGGCAGGTACCCAAAGAGGATATTGCTGCTTCTGTTTTTCATGCCGTTGTGTTGCAAATACTGGCGACTCTGGCCAGGGGCAGGGATATCCATCCAACAATCCTTTTCAGCGGGGGGCCTTTGAGCTTTCTCCCCGCTCTAAAAATGGCGTTTCTCTCCGTTTTAGGTTTGCGCGAAGACCATGTCGTGTCTGCCGTATCACCGGAGCTTTTGCCAGCGCTGGGTGCTGCGTTAACTCGCAATACATCCAGGCAAACCTGCACGTTGCAAGATTTGATCGACAGGCTGTCCGTCGAAAACGAGCAGGCATACTCAAAGGAATCCCGGCATGCGGCTCTTTTTAACAATCCGGCAGAATTTGACTTCTGGAGTAAGCAGCGCAAAGGACATCGCATCCAACGGGCTGATCCAAGGCTTCTGCAGGAAAACGACTGTTTTTTGGGTATTGACTCCGGCTCCACAACATCCAAGATCGTCTTGATTGATACTGCAGGCAATGTGGTCTTTGACTTTTACGCCAACAACAACGGTAACTCCATCCACGCAGTACAGCAAGGTCTCACCCGGCTACGCGATACTTTTGAGAAACACGGCTTCATGCCTAAGATTGCCAGGAGCGTGGTCACGGGATATGGAGAAGACCTGATCCAGGCTGCCTACGGCATCGATGATGGGATGGTCGAGACTCTCGCCCACTACCGCGCTGCCCGTGCTTTCGACAAGGACGTGTCCTTTATCCTCGATATAGGTGGACAGGACATGAAAGCCATCTTTATTACCGATGGGCAAATTCAAAATATTGAGATCAATGAGGCTTGCTCTTCAGGTTGCGGCTCATTTATCGAAAACTTCGCCCGGGGGATGGGATACAGCGTGACAGATTTCGCCCAGGTGGCCTGCTCATCCCAGGCGCCTTATAACCTGGGCACGCGCTGTACGGTGTTTATGAACTCCAGGGTAAAACAAGCACTTCGTGAGGGAACGAATATCCAGGATATTTCAGCAGGACTGGCATTCTCAGTGATCAAAAACGCCTTGCACAAGGTGTTAAAAATCACCAATACGGATATCCTTGGCGACCATATCGTTGTTCAGGGCGGCACCTTCCGCAACCCGGCAGTGCACAAAGCGCTTGAACAGCTAATCGGCAAACCGGTGGTCTGTCCAGATCTGGCGGAGTTGATGGGCGCATACGGCGCTGCACTCACCGCGCGAGACCAATACTTGAATGGCATGAATCCTAAGAGCACATTTACCGGTCTGGAAAACATTGCTTCGATTGGCGATTACAACCGCAAAGACATCCACTGCCGGGGGTGTGAAAACAAGTGTACGGTCACAAAACTTGTGTTTCCAAACGGCAACCACTTCTTCTCCGGCAACCGCTGCGAGAAAATATATTCCAACGGAGGCAGAGCTGAGCGCAAAGGCATCAGTGCACCCGCGCTAAAGTACCAGTTGCTTTTCGAGCGCCAGACCACGCCCGCAAGTACGCCTCGGATGAGAATCGGCATCCCGCGCGTACTCAACCTGTACGAAGATTATCCGTTCTGGAATACCCTCTTCATCGAGAGCGGATTTCAGGTTTATCTGTCCTCTCCATCCAGCAATACCCTCTACCAAAGCGGCGCGGCGCACATCATGTCTGAGAACTTATGTTTCCCAGGAAAACTGGTCAGCGGTCATATCATGGACCTGATCCGGGCGGGTGTGGACCGTATCTTCTATCCCATGGTCTTTTACGAGACAAATGAATTTGACGATGCAAATAACAGCTTCAACTGTCCTGTAGTCGCCGGCTACCCGGATGTAGTCAGGAGCGCAATTGACCCGGAGGGCAAATACGGCATCCCCCTGGACATGCCGGCTATTACCTTCCGCCACACAGATCTGCTCAAAAAAGGTTGCATCCAGTATCTTACCTGTCTGGGTGTACCGGCAAGTGTAGCAAACAAGGCGCTGCAAAAGGCCATAAAAGCTCAAAAGGAATTCAAAGAACAAGTTATCCTGCTGGGAGAGAAGATCATACAGGATTCGCAGGCAAACAACCGCCCGCTCATCCTTCTGATGGGCAGACCATACCACATTGACCCATTGATCAACCACAATGTGCCTGAGCTGATCACCGATTTCGGCGTGGATGTAATCACCGAAGATTGCATCCCCATGACGGGTGAGACGCTTAACAACCGGCATGTAATGACCCAATGGGAATACATCAACCGCTATTTCCATACAGCCAGGTGGGTGGGTCAACAGAAAAATGTTGAGATGGTACAGCTAAACTCTTTTGGCTGCGGGCCTGACCCATTTATCCTGGATGAAGTGCGCACCATTCTGGCGGAATACAGCAAGCGCCCAACAGTGATCCGCATTGACGAGATCGAAAGTCCCGGTTCGATCCGCCTGCGCTTGCGCTCAATGATGGAAGCGTTGCGCCAAACCGGAAGGCAAGCAGCCAAAACACCGGTAAACAGAAAAACCACAAAAACCTTCCAGGCGGAAGACCGCGGCCGCACGCTGATTGTGCCCGATTTCTCGCCATTTTGCTCGCCGCCTATCGTCCGTCCATTTATCGACATGGGCTACCAGGTTGTGCAATTGCCCTCCGCCGACCAACAATCGGTAGATGTGGGGCTTAAATACACAAACAATGAGATATGCTACCCGGGCATAATCACCCTGGGCGACCTGGTGAAAGCATTACAAACCGGTCAATATGATCTTTCCAGAACAGCCATTGGCTTCTCGCAAACCGGCGGGCAGTGCCGGGCAACCAGTTACCCGCAGATGATCAAGAAAGCGCTGGTGGCTGCTGGCTTTCCAGATATCCCAGTGGTTACCCTATCCACCAGCCTGAACGTCTTGAATGACCAACCCGGGTTCAAATTCAACAGAGCTGACTACACCTATAAAGCTGCCATTGGCATGATGTTCAACGATTCACTGTCCGATATGTTTCACGCCTGTGTGATCCGAGAAAAGCACAAAGGCGACACTCAGGCAGTGGCGGATAGGTATACCGCTCAATTTATGAACGGCGCTATCCCATTAACCAAGGCAGGGCTGTTGGATGCATTAGAAGATGCCGTGGCCGACTTCAATCGCATAGAGACGGTAGATGGGAATTACCCCAAAGTAGGCATTGTGGGTGAAATCTATGTCAAATACAATCCCTTTTCCAACAACTATGCCGCACAGTGGTTGATGGATCAAGGATTAGAGGTCTTCCTGCCCAGCTTTTTTGAGTTCTTTGACGGCGGTCTCGTAAGCATGGATCATGCCATCAAAACCAATGTGAAGAAACGAGATATCTTGTGGATGTTGTCATTGTTGGGAAGAAGGCTGGTAGACAGTTATTTACACCAGTTTGACACCATCAAACGGGGGTTCCGTTATCACACAAAGCACACGGATATCCGGCAAATCGCCGAAAGGGCAAAAGAAATCCTGAGCCTGAACCACCAGTACGGTGAAGGCTGGTTGATCGCTGGAGAGATTGCTTCATTTGCCCGGCAGGGTATCAACAATGTGCTGTGCCTGCAGCCTTTCGGCTGTATTGCCAACCATGTCATCGCCAAAGGCATCCAAAAACGGCTGCAAGAAGTTTACCCATACCTGAACCTGTTGTTTTTAGATGCCGATGCCGGGGTGAGTGAGGTGAATTTCTTCAACCGCATGCACTTCTTTGTCAGCCATGCCAAAACGGCACAGGAAGAGCTAAATACGCTATAATCGGGTTCTTGTATACCGATCTCTATCCACTGGAACTATTTGCCTTTACCCGGTAAGGAGTCTCTTAACCTATGACCATGCAATTCCCCCCTTCCGAATTCGATCCCTGGGCCGAGAGCTATGACCAGGATGTCGTCAGTGATACGGGTTTTCCATTTGATGGCTACTCGCGTGTTTTGCAGACCATCGTGGACCTGACTGATGTGAAAGAGGGATCAGCGGTGCTGGATTTGGGCGCTGGCACGGGAAACATCGCCTTGCGCTTTGCCCGGCGCAATTGTGAGCTTTGGTGCCTGGACTTCTCTGGCAAAATGCTGGACGCAGCACGCCTCAAGTTGCCTGAAGCGCATTTCGCCGAAGTGGATATTCGCGCAGAATGGCCCCAGGATTTTTGCCGCCGTTATGATGCCATCGTTTCCGGATATACTTTTCACCATTTTCCCCTGGATGAGAAAGTAGCCTTAATCGAGCGCCTGTTCAATGACCATATGAACCCGGGCGGATGCCTGGTTGTCGGCGACCTGGCATTTCATCATGCTGCGGATGAAAATGCTCTCCGCTTAAAGATGGGAGAGCATTGGGATCAAGAATACTTCTGGCTGGCTGACGAGGCAATCGATGCCATCACTGCTCGCGGCTTCAAAGCCAGTTTTATTAAAATTTCATCCTGTGC
>CAZTMX010000174.1:0-2479 GCA_964614855.1 uncultured Anaerolineaceae bacterium
GCTGGATGCCAGCGCCATCCATCCTGAGAGCTATGCGGCTGCCGAAAAAATGCTCAAATTGGCTGGTCTTGATTTGCAGGCAAAGCCAGAGCAACGCAAGCCGGCATTAGATGACTTGCTTACGCGCATCCCGCTAGAGAAACTGGCTGACAGGCTTGACACCGGTGCGCCGACTTTACGAGACATCCTGGACCAACTGGTTCGCCCCGGGCGTGATCCGCGCCAGGATTTGCCTGCGCCGGTTTTGCGCAGCGATATTATGAAGATGGAGGACCTGGTGACCGGCATGCGTTTGAAAGGTACTGTACGCAATGTGGTCGATTTTGGCGTCTTTATCGATATCGGGGTCAAACAAGATGGTCTGCTGCACCGCAGCAAAATCCCACCCAACAGCCTGTTAAAAGTGGGTGATGTGGTTGAGATCGAAATTGAAAAAATTGAAATTGAACGCGGCCGGATTGGTTTGGCCTGGCCGGTCAAGTGAAGCTAATTTCAGGTCTATCTGGATTTCCTTGGGAAACCATAGACCAATGCATGATAAACTTAATGATCCAATCCATATTGTTCATCGAAGGAGCATCGTATGAAATTTGAGGTTAAACAGGGGTTTATTCAGGACATGCCAGTCGATACGCTGATTGTGAACCTCTTTGAAGGTGTCATGGAGCCCGGTGGGGCGACTGGAGCGGTAAACCAGGCGTTGAAAGGCGCAATCGGTGATCTGATCGCCGGGGGTGATTTCAACGGAAAGGCTGGTGAAGTTGTCGTACTCTATCCAGGAAGCCAGTTGAAAGCCCGCCGTGTGCTGGTGGTCGGTCTTGGCAAACGGGATGATTTCGATTTGGAGGCAGTTCGCAAGGCATCTGCTGCGGCTTTCAAAAAGGCACGGGATTTGAGCGCCAAACAGGTGGCAAGTATCGTGCACGGCGCTGGGATTGGTGGGTTAGAGCCCACCGCTGCAGCCCAGGCCACTGTGGAAGGCGCACTGCTGGCTTTGTATTCTTTTAACTCCCTGAAGCAGAACGACAAGCCTAAAAACCAGATCCAGGATGCTTACCTGGTCTTGCCAGATAAAGAGCTTGTGCCGAAAGTGGGAGAAGCTGTGAAGAAAGCCCAGGCGATTGTGGATGGCGTTTTGCTGGCACGCGACCTGGTCAACCTGCCGCCAAACATGGCGACGCCAACCAAAATGGCGCAGACAGCACGCGAGATTGCGGCAGAATACAAGATGCAGATCACCGTTGGCGACCGCCAGTGGGCTGAAGAGCAGAATATGGGCGCTTACCTGTCTGTGGCAAAGGGTGCCGGCGAACCGCCTTATTTCATTGTCCTGGAACACAACGCCGGGCGAGATGACCTGGATACCATCGTGCTGGTGGGTAAAGGAATCACCTTTGACAGCGGCGGTATCTCGCTAAAGCCCGGTGAGAAAATGGGCGATATGAAGTCCGATATGGCTGGTGCAGCCGCAGTGTTGGCAACCATGCAGGTCGTTGGGGCATTGGATATCCCGCTGCATATTGTAGCGATTACCCCCTGCACCGAGAATATGCCAGACGCCCATGCCTACCACCCGGCGGATGTCATTCGCGCCAGCAACGGGAAGACCATCGAGATCATCAGCACCGACGCCGAAGGGCGTATGATCCTGGCGGACGCCCTGGTGTATGCAACGCAATTCAAGCCGAAAGCCGTGGTGGACCTGGCGACGCTGACTGGCGCCTGCGTCATCGCGCTGGGGGCGCATGTTGCTGCGGGTGTTTTCTGTAACGATGAGATGCTGAGCCAAAAACTGGTCAAGAGCGGCGAAGCAACCCACGAACGCCTGTGGCCGCTGCCGTTGTGGGATGACTACAAGAAGGCGATCAAATCCAGCGTGGCGGATATGAAAAACAGCGGGGGCAGGATGGGCGGCGTCGGTACATCTGCCATCTTCCTGAAGGAGTTCACCAATTACCCCTGGGCGCACCTGGATATTGCCGGGATGGTGCTGACCGAAAAAGAAGACGGTTACATCACCACTGGTGCTGTGGGTTTTGGCGTTCGCCTGTTGGTAGATTTCTTGCGTAACTGGTAGGTTTTATGCGGTAAAAAAAGGGGCTGCCGGTAGAAATTCCAGGCAGCCCCCTAGCATTTAAGGCAGCACCCAATAAGACATTTCTTTGAAGAGGGTGGTGAAACCGGGGGTATTGAACGCTGAACTGTAGATACCAAAACCACCGCTGCTAAAGTTGGTGTCCTGGACTTCGGTTAAGAATTCTCCGTTCGCATAAACGCGCATGGTATTCCCCTGAGCCCAGAAACCGAGAATGTTTGTCTGATCTGGTCCTTTTAGGATTTTATCGCTGGCTGTCCAGGGTGTGACCATGTAAAAACTGCGCCCATTCCAAATGCGTATAGAATAATGACCGTCGCAGGTGAACCCAAAGAGATAGCCCTGGTTTTCATTGGGGGCGCGCGCCAGCAACCCATAGCGGTC
>CAZTMX010000174.1:2579-6104 GCA_964614855.1 uncultured Anaerolineaceae bacterium
TTGTGGGGTCTCCGTAATGGCAGGTGTCTCCGTTGCTAATGGGGTAGCACTGGGGGGTGGGGTGGTCTCCACTGGCAGGGTACCCAGCAAAGCGCTGTCTACCGTCGCAGCCAGTGCGGTCCCGGTGGGCGCAAGTTCTGCTGCGGCTGTGGTTATGGGCAATGCTTGAGCATCCACAGCGATGGCTGTGCTATTGGGGAGGGCAAACACGGTTAGTTGGGCGTTTATGGTAGCGGCGGCAGCCGTGTAGGACGGGTTGTTTTGCGATGCCTGGGTTACCTTTGTGGCAGATAGCGTACAGGCGCTAAGCGAAGCACAAATGATCATGAGCGAGAATAGGGTGTGTTTCTTGTGCATAAATTTTCCCTCCAGGAGATAGTTCCTGATAGTATAACCTAAGGTTGCCGTCTTATTGCTCCAATAATCTTTCCTCATAAATCCTGCGTACCGTGGTTTCGATATCCGGTTCGCGCACTTCCAGATCGCGCAGGCGGAAACGTGCGGAAATCCGTCCAATCAACTCAGAGGCTGTGATGGTCTGTCGCTCGAACTCATAGGTGACCAGCAGATCTTGCCGTTCAAGAATAGAAGCGCCTTCGATGGATACGTCGGGATATGCTTCTGAGAATTCAACCATCACCTGTCGTTTTCCCCCAAATCGCTCCTTCAAGGTGTCCAACCTGCCGTCAAAGAGCAAACGCCCTTTATCTATAATCAGAACCCGCTCACAAAGTTTTTCAATGTCTGTTAGATCGTGGGTGGTCAGGATGATGGTGGCGCCTTTTTCCTGGTTGATATGGCGAATGAATTGGCGGATGCGCTCCTTGGCGACCACATCCAGCCCGATGGTCGGCTCATCCAGAAATACCATAGCTGGATCGTGCAGCAGAGCAGCGCAAATATCCGCCCGCATCCTCTGTCCCAGTGAGAGTGAGCGCACCGGTGTGTGCAAAAATGGATCGAGTTCCAGCAGGGTGCGGAATTCTTTCAGATTGCGTTCATAACGATGTTTTGGGATGCGGTACATATGTTGGATGAGGTCCAGGCTCTCGATGACAGGTAAATCCCACCAAAGGGTGGTGCGCTGACCAAACACAGCGCCGATCTTTGCCACATACGCCTGGCGTTCCTTCCAGGGCACATACCCTTGCGCGCTGATCTCACCGCTGGAAGGCACCAGCAGACCGGTGAGCATTTTCAAGGTGGTGGATTTTCCGGCGCCGTTCGGACCCAGGTAGCCCACCAACTCGCCTTTTTGCATATCGAAGGAAATCCCATCTACAGCACGCACCACCCGGTAGCGGCGCTCAAAGAAATTTTTCAAGGCAGAGAACCTGCCCCGGCTGTGATGCGGGATTTTAAAATGCTTGTGTAAATTGCTCACCCGAATAGCTGTATCCATGGTTATGTACCTGTGCTTTGATAATGTTGAAGCCCAAAATTCCAGAAAAGCAGCGCAGCGATCAGGACGCCAAACCCCGCAACTGGCGCCAAAAACGGAGCGTAAGAAGGATAGGCCAGGGGATCGACCTTCTCCAGGAAAAACAGCGCCGGGTAATAATTCAAAAATATCGCCGGTACGATAAAGGTGAAGAACTTGCGCATCCAGTCTTGGTAGATGCTCATCGGATAGGCGATCATCTCGGTGCCGCCGTAGGTAAAGATGTTGATAAATTCGATCGATTCAACCGTCCAGAATGTGATCGTTGCACCGATGATAAACAGACCCCCAAAGAAAGCCACCTGGCTGATCAAAACCAGCGGGAGATAGGAAATCTTGGCAAGCGTCCAATCAACCGGCAGCCGCTGGATCGCCAGCCCCAGGATGATCGCACCTTGCAATATCCTACCGATGCGGCGGATGACAAATTCTGATCCCAACACCTGCAAGGTCACGCTGGTGGGTCTGAGCAGCATCTGGTCCAGGGAGCCAGACCGCACCTGCAGGCCAAAGTGCTGCGGATCAAAACCACTGAAGAGCATGTCCATCAAACCGAAGGCGCTTTCAACGATGCCGTAGAGAAAAGCGATCTCCCACAGCGACCAGCCCGCGATGCCTTCGAATTTCTGCAACACCAGGGCTATGCTGAGAAAGCCCACGCCGTTCACAAGTAATGTTGAAAGCACCTCCATGATAAAAGCTGCCCGGTATTGCAATTGGCTACGGATTTTTATGGCGATCAGACGCCAATATAGGCTCAGGATATACTGCACTTCAGCCCCCTTGGATGACCAGGCGTTTGATGCCTGCTTTGAGCACAACCTGGTTGATAAAGAAAAGCAGCAGCGCCCAAAATGCCTGACCTGCGATCGTGGGCAACAGCCGTTCGCCGCCATGCACCCCCAGGTACACTTCAACCACGGAATTCACCATGTGCGGGAAAGGTGTCAGGAAACAGAATTGGATAAACCATTCCGGGTAAAAACGCAGAGGCATTAAAAAACCAGAAAAAATCCAGGAAAGCGAATACGCCATGCGAGCGATACCGGATGCATTGGGGGTCCAAAAAGATGCCAGGTTAACCAGAAAGCGAAAGTTGAAACTGACCAAACCTGCCAATGCGATAACCAGGATCAAGCCGAGCCACTGCCCGGGCAGGGTGGGGGTGGTAATATCAAACACCAACGCATAACATACCAGCACAGGTACACCACGAGTGATTAATGTGACCACTGCCCGCCCCAGATCGCGCGCCAGCCAAAAGGTGTACAGCTTTATGGGTTTAAGCAAATCCGCCCCGATCTGACCGGTGTAGACGGTATTCATCAGCTCGTACCAGCCAAAAAATGACAGGTAAGCGATCACTGCCTGAGAAACTCCCGTAAAGGTAATGCCATCCTGCAAGGAATACCCCTCGACTTCCTGGCGCGCTTGGAAAAGTGCGATGATGACCGCCGCCCGCAGCAAGCCGAAAAACAGGTTGGTTGCCAGGCCAGCGATTGTAGCCGCCTTGTAGGAAAACTGCCTGAGGATGGAGAGCCTGGTGATCTGCCAGAATAGGGTGGAAGTCATGGACATTTGCGCAGTTGATAGGATGGATGCGATTTCTTGGAAGTTTACTCCGGTTGCCGGATGCTGTCAAACCGGGGAGGATATTGACCCACACGCCTGGCAGAGTTAGAATAGGTTTATCATTACTTATGGATGGTTTGCGATGCCGATTTACGAATATAAATGCCTGGATTGCGGGCAAACATTTGAAACCATGCGTTCGATGAAAGACGCAGATGCGCCAGTGGCTTGCAGCAAGTGCCAAAGCCAACAAACCTCTCGCCTGTTGTCAAAATTTGCGGCACAGAGCGGCGGTAAGATCCTGGCTGGCGGCGGTGATAGCTGCGGGGGCTGTGCTGGTGGTTCGTGCGCAACTTGCCGTCATTAGCGCAGCCGCAAGCGTGTACCCGTGTACGCAGCAGCCCGTGGTTTCTAAGCTATGGGCACAAATTTCCTGACAAGCAGACATCTTTTTTGATTGGAGCTGGTATGGAAACCATTGAGCTGATTTTGATGCTTTACCCTGCACAGGG
>CAZTMX010000175.1:0-6100 GCA_964614855.1 uncultured Anaerolineaceae bacterium
TCGTCGCCATTACAAACCACGATCATTTTATCAGCCATTGCATTTTCCCTTTCGTCTCAAATGAATTTATGAACTTGATTAATGCGCCAGGTCAATCTGCCAGCGCAAGTTCCTTTGATAATTCCCGAGCCTTCCGCTTCATCGCATCCACAGATAATGCCAACGGGCGGTAAACCAGGTGTGTCCATTTGCCAATGCCTACCTCGGTGTCCAACATGGCGACCATTGCCATGGTGTGCAAGGTGTAAGCGATGTAAGTGGGCCACGGCAGGTTCATATACCGGAAAATATGGACAATAATCCCCCCAACCGCTGCGCCCAGCAAGAAGCTCGGAAAGAGCCAGTCGCTGGGATGTGAGAATTTGTGGATTTCTTCCTTCTTCTGCCTGCGGCTGATCATGATTTCTATGGAAGTGTAGATCAAGATAACGGTCGCGTAGTAACCCAGCCAGCGCTGCGGGTGATAGATCGGGTAGATCTCGTCCGTCTGGAACCACATCAGCAGCGGCACGATCAGTACCAGCATCAGCCCGTAACCGGTCATCAGCAGCAGGTGCTTCAGCCAGCGGCGATACTCCACCTTGCGGGTTTCTTTATCGCACTTGTCCCACCACTGCCGTTGAGAGAAGAAGTGCACAGCAAAATCCTTGATCCCTGCCAGGTACGCCCCCAGGGGAATACTGGCCAGGTTGGCTTCAGCTCCTAAAACGTCCCTTAACATAGTCAAAGCATTGCGCACCAGGTGCACTCCCAAGACGACAAAATGAAGCAAGACGATGATCCATACCCACAACACCGGGGCAAATTCGTTGAGCACAACCCGATCTGTGCGGATATGCACACCGCCGGTGAACATGTGATACAGCACCAATAGGATCAACGGCAGCAACGAGGTGCGCAGGATGGTGAGCAGCACAGTTTTCTCAGATGTGTACAGCTTCTTTGCCTTGCCTGAGTGATCGTATTGGGCGATCAGCCAGCGGCGTGCTGACATCATGGTTTCGGCTGGCTCTGCGCCGCGCGGGCAGGTGGCCGAGCAATCGCCGCAGAAATAACACAGCCAGGGATCGATACTGGCAGTCAGCTTATCCCGCAACCCCATCTGCGCAAAACGGATGGTCTTGCGCACAAAGGGGTGCTCGCTGGTCGTCAGCGGACAGACAGCCGTACAATTGCCGCAGTTGATGCAGGCTTCCGGGTTGATTGCCCCGTACTGTTTCAATTCATCGATAAATCCAGGATCAACGCGTGTGCTCATGCTTCCTTGCCTTCCACCCGTTTGTAAATCGGGTAATCTCCGCACATACCAGCCTCAGCCAGGATGCCGTATTTTTTCATGGCTGTTACCGCCCATAGGACTTCATGCGTGGGCATACCAAGCTCCTGGGCGATTTCAGGTACGGTCCTGGGTCTTTCTCGCACCACTTTACAAACGGTTTGCTGCACCCGCTTTTGCTCCTTTAGCAAAGCCTGCGTTCGTTCGACCGTTTCCTTATGTTCTTCGCGCAGCTTCTTGAGCGCCTCGGTACGGGCGCGCGCAGCTTCTTTTGTTTCCATCATGCTGCCTCCATCACTAGACCTGCATCCATAGCGATAGCATCTACCATGGCTTCGTATTGATCCAATGTCCAACCTTGCACATTGATTGCCCGGTTTGGACAAACCGCCACGCATGCGCCGCAACCCGAGCAATTTGCTGGCGTCACCACCGCCCGCCGGAATTCTCGCCCATCTTCATACATGGTCTGGATGGCGATAGCGCCGTCATACTGGCAGACCTCCACGCACGCACCGCTGCCGTCGCATTTTTCCGGGTCCACCGCAGCCACAAAGGGCGGCAATTCGACATACCCGCGCCGCAGCAGCGAGGTAACCTTGGCCGCGGCTGCAGATGCAGCCATGACAGACTCCTGGATGTTCATAGGTCCCTGGGCTGTGCCTGCCAATACCACGCCGTTGATAGCAGTTTCAACCGGGCGCAATTTCGGATGCACTTCCAAAAGAAAACGATCTGCACCGCGTGACAGCTTTAGCATCGAAACCAGGTCATCGATTTGGCGAGGCATCATTCCCACTGCCAGCACCACCAGGTCCGCCGCAATCTCCAATTCTTCACCATAAGTCAAATAATCATGGGTTCGAAGGAGAACCGGGTATTCCTCCCCCTCCGGCGCCGGCACCACTTGCGGCAGCTCATCGCCGTGGTACATCAGAAATCGAACCTTGTTCTTCATCGCCCGCAAGTAGTAATCCTCATGACCACGCCCATAGGTGCGGATATCCTGGTACAAATCAAAGATATGCAGGTCGGGATAAAGCTCCTTCAGCTCGTTGGCAACATGCAAGGCTGCCGTGCAGCACACCCTGGAGCAGTAATTATTCACCTGCCCATCCGCCTGGGGTTCCGAAACCCCATCTACCTGGCGGCTGCCGACGCACTGGATGAACACCACATCCCGCACCTTGCGCCCATTCCACTGCAGTTCTTTTTTGTCGTGATTTTCCTTCAAGAACACGATGAAATCCGACAGGGTGACAACCTCTGGCAGTTCCCCATAGCCGTATTCGCCGGTTCTCGGTTGGTATGGATCAAAACCAGTCGCCATCACAATGGCTCCAACCGATTGTTCAACCAGGCGTGTCGGTTCTTTGGGACTGAGTAAAGTCTGGCGGATTTTGATCTGGAAATTACCTACATATCCGGAAATATTCTCAACTTCGGCAGATTTAAGCACCTGGATGCGCTCGTGAGAGATGACCTGTTGGATCAAAGTTCTAAGCATGGTCGATGCTTCTTTACCTGTGGGGAACACGGTTCCCAGCAGGGACATGCGCCCGCCCAATTCAGCGGATTTTTCCACCAGGGTCACTTGAAGCCCTTGTTTTGCAATCTCCAGGGCAGCCTGCATCCCTGCAACACCGCCGCCGATGACCAGGGCGCGCTTTTCGGCAGGCAAACGGAAGTTGTCTAACGGGGAGAGTAAGCGCGCCTTGGAAATGCCAGCAGCCATCAAGTAGATGGCTTTCTCGGTTGCACCGGGGATATCCTCATGATGCACCCAGGAGTCCTGCTCGCGCAGGCCGACATGGTGATACAGATACGGGTTCAAGCCAGCTCGCGAAACCGTGCCGCGAAATGTCTGCTCGTGCAGCGAAGGCGCACAAGCGCCGATCACCACCCGGTTGATGCCGTGCTCGCGGATGTCTTGCTCGATGATCGCCTGACCGGCGTCCGAACACATCGACATGTCGGTGCGTGAAACGACAACATTGGGCAGTTTGCGCAGGGCTGTGGCAACTTTTTCGACCTGTACGATCTTGCTGATGTTGCCGCCGCAATAGCAGGTGTACACCCCAATCTTTGGTTCTTCATTCCCATGCATATGCTGCCTCTTTCTGTGCTTCTTGCTGGCGAGCCAGCTGCCGTTCGTGCCTTGTGCTATCCGATTCCACGATGGTTTCGCTGATAATTCCTGCCCGTAAATAGGATGCTGCAGAAACCGCAGCCGCGCCAGCGGTGACAATGCTATCCACGATGTCCATCGGACCACCGGCAGTACCCGTGACAAAAATTCCCGGGTGGTCTGTCAGGCAGGGGCGGCTGTTTGGATTTGGTAAATACACAAACTTATCGCTCCCCAACGCTACGCGAAAAGTGGATGCCGGGTCGTAAGCCGGAACCATCCCCAGAGAAAGCACCACCAGGTCGTGTGTGACCTCTTTCATCTCGCCTGTCTCTGTCATTTCGACACGTACCACGGGGTTCTGTTCGCTATCTTCCGTGATCTTTGCCACCTTGCCGCGCACAAATTCGATCCCCATAGCTTTGGCGTTGGTATAAAATTGCTCGTACCCCTTGCCGAAGGTGCGGATATCCATGTAGTAAATGGTAATTTCCGCCAGCGGCAAAGCACCCATAAGCAGCATGGCTTGCTTGATGGCATACATGCAGCATACCCGCGAGCAGTAATCCACACCCAGGGTCTCATCGCGAGAACCTGCGCACTGCACATAAGCGATGCTCATCGGCTCTTTGCCGTCGCCAGGTCGCAAAACACGCCCGTACGGACCGGTGGGCGCCAGGAAGCGCTCCATCATCATCGGATCAATGACGTTTTTCAGCTTGCCTTTGCCGTATTCAAACTTGGCATCCAGCGGTGTGGTTTCAAAGCCCGTTGCCAGGACAATCGCACCTGCCTGCAGCAGGATTTGCTGCGGCTGTTGAGAGAAATCCACCGCCCCAACCGGGCAGGCTTTTTCGCATTTGCCGCAAAGCAGGCAATTTTCCATATCCAAAACCGCAACCTGCGGCAAGGCGGTGGAAAACGGCACGCGGATGGCATGGTATGCGCCCAATCCCCGGTCGAATATGCTGGGCACGGTCACCGGGCAATCGTACTCACAATTGCGGCAGCCGGTGCACAGCCTTTCATCGACATAGCGTGGTTTCTTAGTGATGTGCACATCGAAGCCGGCACCGGTTTCATCCACTTGTTGAATTTCGCAGTAGGTCATCAGCTCAATATTGGGGTGATGCGCTACTGCTGACATTTTTGGCGTGGTGATGCAGCTGCAGCAATCCAGGGTGGGAAAGACCTTGCTCAGCATGATCATCTTGCCGCCGATAGTGGGCTGCCGCTCCACCAGGGCTACCTGGTAGCCCTGGTCAGCCAGGTCCAGAGCTGCCTGCATCCCAGCGATCCCACCACCCACAACAAGTGCGTCTACTTGTTTGTTTTCCATAGGTTTGTCCATTTCATTCAACCTGCCAGTGTGGGGGCAGCTTTTAGCGCCAACTCGTCTTTGACAAAACCGATGCCATCCAGCAGGTTCACCATCTGGTTTACCTCCTTGAGGAACGGTTTTACGCAAACGGTGCAAATAGCTGCCAGGCGCAGGCGGCGGATATCGATCCCGCGCGCCTTCATCAAGGTGTAGGTGCGCGAGACCAAATCCGCAGTACCGTCGGCTTCCACTTTATACGGGCTATCTGTACCGCTGTACATGATGATGATGCCGTCGATGCCGCGCTCGAAAGCCCGGACAAAGAACTCCGGCGGGAACATGACCGGACACAGGATGGGGAGGATGTAGGTATTGGCAGGGTAATCCGCAAAAACCTGACCTGCAGAATCTGCCCCAGCATACCCGCCAGCCAGTGTCGCCAGGATCAATATCTTGGGTTTGCGGGTCTCCATGCAAACATCCTTATTTCTTGCGCAAGATAAACAGGCGTTCGTAGCCTTCAGCGGGCAGTGCACCCAGGAATTCGTGACCCACTTTTTCACACCAACGGGGCATATCGTTTTTGGTGTTGGCATCGCCAGACCAGATTTCGAGCACTTCGCCGACTTTTACCGCGCCGATGCTTTTCTTGGCTTCCAACAGGGGCCCCGGGCAAGACATCGCACGTGCATCCACAGTTTTTGCAGCTACAACAGTATTGAGGTCCATGGTATTCGTTTCTCCTTTTATTTGGGTTTATGGATCAGGCATCATTTTGTGGATAATCTCAAGAACAGAGGGCTCGCAAATCCAGTAATAGATGGTTTGCCCTTCTCGGCGCGACTCCACAATGCCGCGTTCTTTCATCACTCGCAAATGCTGCGATGTGTTTTGCAACGATGTATCAATCTTCGCAGCAATCTCCCCCACAGAAAGCTCACATCTTTCCAGGGCATGTAGGATCAAAACACGCCGCGGGTTGGTGAGCGCCTGGATTAACCTGGCTCGGTTTTCTGCCCATTCAAGCAGCTTGGGGTCCATCTGGCAAATCCTTTGCTTGTCAGTTTATTTCAGGCAAATACTTGCGTATTTCCTTAATTGCAGTACGTTGCAATTATAGGGAAATAGAAGCATAGATGATAGTAACAATTGTCACAATCATCTATTGGGATAATCTTCAGTTAGCTATAGCGTTTTGGAATAAGGGAATAGATTGGAAAGGCTGCCAGGCTTCCAAGGGGATGGAGGCGTGCTGGCAGCCGTTGATGGACCAACAAGATGGTAAAAATTATTAGCCGCGATAAACTCGGCTTACCTCAAAATCAGGGGCAAGAAGACACTGCGCTGGATCAATTCCTGTTGAAGTTCCACTGCG
>CAZTMX010000176.1:0-3096 GCA_964614855.1 uncultured Anaerolineaceae bacterium
TGGCTGGCGCAGGCGGGTATCGACCAGGACTGGTACCGCCGGACGCAGTACATGACCTCGATCACCAAGTGTTACCCCGGGCGCTCCAATGGCGGCAGCGGTGATCGCGTGCCTTCACGCCGTGAACAGGAGCTGTGCCGCCCGCACCTGGAGCAGGAAATCGCCCTGGTGAACCCGGCAGTGATCCTGCCGGTAGGGCGCCTGTCCATCAGCTTGTTTTTCCCAAAGGGCGCCAGGCTGGAAGAGATCATCGGTACGGAGATCAATATAAACAGGCGCTGGATCATCCCCCTGCCGCACCCCTCCGGCGCCAGCCGCTGGCACCAGACACAAGAAAACCGCCAGCGCATCGCGCAGGCGGTCGAATTGATCAGGAAACGCTACCTGGAAATTTACCCCGCTGGCCAAGAGGTTTAATTCAACCAAGCGGCTTCAAGGTTTGCCCCGGTACGGCTGCAGCACTGCAAAGCCGCCGGGTGCTTGATCCCCTGTTTAGGGAAGCAAAATTTCGATGCTGCTCTCGCTCCGGCGCTGCGCCAGCCAGTCGCTGACCGCCTGGGTTTGTAACACCAGCAGGGCGTCGGGCTCCAGCGGGCGCTCGGCTTCCCGCTCCAGCAGCTGGATGATGTGAAAACCCGCCGGGGTTTCGATCACCTGGGTGTAGCCATCCGGCTGCAGGCTGAAGATCGCTTCGTCGAGCAGGACTGCCGAGGGCAGGTAACCGCGCGGAAACCAGCCCATCTCACCGCCGGTAAGCGGGTCGGTTGCCAGCGCCAGGTTGCCGAAGTCATTACCCGCCTTGAGTTGCGTATAGATTTCATCCGCTTCTTGCGCCGTAAAGACCAAAATCTTGCGGGCGTGCACCTGTTCGGCGGTGCGCGGCAGTTCCGCAGCGATCCGGTCGCGCATCCAGGCAGCTGCCTGGGCGCGCGCCAGCGCAGTCTCGAACAACTGGCGGCTGTAGCCCTGTTCTTTTATCCAGGCCTCCAGCGCAGCGGCTCCGCCGGCCTGTTCCGCCAGCTGGCTGATGCGCAGCTGCAGTGCTTCGGGCGTGACCGCAAAGCCGTTTTCGTGGGCGGCCTGCGCCAGAAGCGCCTGGTCGACCAGGTCATCCAGCACACGTTCCTTGTCTGCCGCCTCCAGCTCCATACCAACCGCCTGCTCGTATTGCCCCAGGCTGGCCTGGTATTCCGCCAGGAGGATGCCTTTGCCGTTCACCAGCGCTGCCAGCGGCTCGGGTGTGGCTGTGGGGGTGGGCGGCGCGGTCTGGGCCGGCGCTCCTGAAGAGGAAGAGGGCTGTTCCGCACCACCCTGCGACGCAGTACCCTGCGCTGCAGTACCCTGCGCTGCAGTTTCCCCGGCTGCCGCGCCCGATGTCTCCGGCGACCCCTGCTCGGCAGATCCAGCCGGGCTGCTGCAGGCAGCGAACAGTACAGCAACCAGTGCCAACAGAATGGCAATTTTAAAGTAAAATGGAGTGCAATTTTTCATCGTGTACATTATACCTGAGCGGCTTGCGCTGCATGCTGAACAAATTTTATTGTTATTCCATAACTTATCGTACCAGGCAGGACCGATTGTAGCATCAAAACCGGAGGTTCCGTGAACGACGTTTCCCCGCTTCAGAAAAAAATCGTGCGCTCTTTACTGCATTTTCTCGTTCGCCTGCTGACGCATGTGGATGTAAAAGGCGTTGAGAATATCCCGGCAGAAGGCGCGGCCATCCTTTCGCCAAACCACTTGAGCTTTGTGGATGCCCCGCTTATCCTCACCCTGCTGGAACGCGAAGATGCCACCAGCCTGGTGGCGGATAAGCACCAGAAACACCCGCTTATCCGCTGGCTGGTGGATGGGATCGGCGGCATCTGGATCCACCGCGAAGACGCCGACTTGCAGGCGATGCGCGCCGCTCGCGATTATCTAAAACAGGGCGGGCTGCTGGGGGTCGCCCCTGAAGGCACCCGCAGTCGCACAGGAGAATTGAGCCAGGCCAAGACCGGGGCGGCTTACCTGGCGGATAAGGTGGGCGTCCCCGTTATCCCCATAGCCGTTTACGGCACCGAAACCGCGTTCCAGCAACTCAAACGCCTGCGCCGGCCGCGTCTGTATGTGCGTTTTGGCGAGCCCATCCACCTGCCGCCGCTGGAACGCCAGGAGCGCGATGCCGCCTTGCTGCGCAACACCGATGAGATCATGTGCCGTATCGCCGCCATGCTGCCGGAGAAATATCGCGGCTATTACCGCCATCACCCGCGCTTGAAGGAATTACTGGTCACTCCTTGACAAGCGCCCGCTTTTGCGGATAATAAAGGAAATCCATACCACAACAGCTTGGATGGAGAGAAGTACACCGGTGAAAACCGACAGGGAGGCGCGGGGCACGGACTGGAACCCCCGCCCGGTGGAAACAGGTGGAAGTTCGCTCCGGAGCTGCCCAGGGGAACAACCCGCCTTGCGGGTTAAGTAGTTTGGGCCGTGCCCTCAACGTTAACCGGGGAGCCAATCGCTGTATTCAAGGCCGTTGGTGCAGAGAGGGCTGCCGCAGGCGCAGCCAATAAGGGTGGTAGCGCGGGAACCCGTCCCGTCCCTTTTTGGGATGGGATTTTTTTGTTTAGGAGGCAATATGCTGGAGCAATTGGATCAAATCGAACGGCAGGCGCTGGCAGAGCTGGAGAAAGTCCAGGACGAAGACGCCTTGCAGCGCTGGAAGGTGGCTTTCATCGGGCGCAACTCGCCCCTGATGAAGACCTTTGACCAGATGGGAAGCCTGAGCCGGGAAGAGCGCCCGCTGATCGGTCGCCGGGCTAATGAGGTCAAGCGCGCCCTGGAAGCGGCCTTTGAAAACCAGAGCGAAACCCTGCGCGCGGCGGAAGTGGCGCGCTCGCTGGCAGCGGAGCGGCTGGATGTCACCCTGCCGGGCAGACCGGTGGTGCGCGGCCGCCTGCACCCCGCCACGCAGACCCTGCGCGAAGTGGCGCGCGTCTTTGCGGAGATGGGTTTCCAGGTGTATCGCTCGCGCGAGGTTGAAACGGACGAATTCAACTTCCAGCTGCTGAACTTCCCACCGCACCACCCGGCGCGCGAGATGCAAGATAC
>CAZTMX010000176.1:3196-6097 GCA_964614855.1 uncultured Anaerolineaceae bacterium
ATGTACGGGCAGAACGTGCGCTCACGCTTCCGCGCCTCGCACTTCCCCTTCACCGAGCCCAGCGCCGAGATGGATATCGAATGTTTTGTCTGCGGCGGCGAAGGCTGCCCGGTGTGCAAGCGCTCCGGCTGGCTGGAGATCCTGGGCTGCGGGATGGTGCACCCGGTGGTGCTGCAAAACGGCGGCTACGACCCGCGCCGCTTCTCCGGCTATGCCTTTGGCATGGGGCCCGAGCGTATCACCATGCTGCGCCACCGTATCGAAGACATCCGTGTCTTCTGGGGCAATGACATGCGCTTCCTGGAACAGTTCTAGCATTTCGCCCGGGCGCCGGCAGGCGTGCTGGCGCCGCAAGGCGTGACTTGAGGAGAGACCAATGAAAGTACCAATTTCCTGGGTAAAAGACTTTGTTGAGATCAACATCCCGCTGGATGTGCTGGCGCACAGGCTGACCATGGCGGGTTTAGAGGTGGACGAAGTGCGCCTGGTCGGGCTGGCTAATCCGGCGGTAGAAAACGGAGCGTCGGGCAGCGCCGGAACCAAGATTTACGGGCTGTCCTGGCAGGCGGAGAAGATCGTCACCGCGGCGGTACTGGAAGTGATGCCGCACCCCAACGCCGACCGCCTGGTGCTCTGCCGCCTGGACGACGGCGAAGTGGAGCACGTGGTGCTGACCGGCGCCCCGAACCTGTACCCATACAAGGGGCAGGGGGTGCTGGAGCCGCCGCTCAAGGTGGCTTACGCCAAGGAGGGCGCCCGCATTTACGACGGGCACCAGCCGGGGCAGGTGCTCACCACGCTCAAACGCGCCAAAATCCGCGGGGTGGATTCCTATTCCATGATCTGCTCCGAGAAGGAGCTGGGCATCTCGGACGACCACGAAGGCGTGATCATCCTGGACGCGGACGCGCCGGTGGGCGTGCCGCTGCTGGAGTACATGGGCGACGCCGTGTTCGAGATTTCCATCACACCCAATATCGCCCGCGATGCCAATATCCTGGGCGTGGCGCGCGAGATTGCCGCCATCACCGGGGTGCCGCTGCGCACGCCGGATTACAAAGTGCAGATGGATGGGCCTGCCGTTGAGGGCAAGGCGTTTATCGAAATCCGCCAACCCGAATTGAACCCGCGCTTTGTGCTGGGGCTGCTGCAGGATGTGAGCATCGCCCCCAGCCCGTACTGGATGCAGCGGCGACTGCGCCTGGCGGGGATGCGCCCGATTAACAATATCGTCGATGCCACCAACTACGCCATGCTCGAAATCGGCGAGCCGCTGCACGCTTTCGATTACGATATCCTGTTGCAGCGCGCCGGCGGGGCGGCGCCCACCATCATCACCCGCACAGCCGCCAAGGGCGAAAAGCTGACCACCCTGGACGGTGTGGAGCACACCCTGGATGATTTCACCGTGCTGGTCTGCGATACCGCCGGGGCGCTCTCGATCGCCGGGGTGATGGGCGGCGCCGAAAGCGAGGTGCACGCCGGCACCCGCAACGTGCTGCTGGAGGGCGCGGCCTGGAATATGATCAACATCCGCCGCACCCTGGCAGCCCAACACATGGCTTCCGAAGCCGCGTACCGCTTCTCGCGCGGGGTACACCCCGCCATGGCGGAACGCGGTGTACGCCGCTGCCTGGAGCTCATGCGCCGGGTATCGGGCGGCATTGTTGCCCAGGGGTTGGTGGATAACTACCCGCTGCCGCCGCAGGTCACTCCCGTCGAAATCACCGAAGCAGATGTGCGGCGCTGGCTGGGCATCGAGCTGACGCTGGACGAGACCGCCGAGATCCTGAAAAAGCTGGAATTCACTGTGCGCATCGATGGCAGCGTGCTGCTGGCGGCTGCCCCCGACCACAGGCTGGATATCGGCGCAGGCATCACCGGTATGGCGGATGTGCTGGAAGAGGTCGCCCGTATCTACGGCTACGAGCGCATCCCCGAGACGCGCATGGCGGACGAACTGCCGCCGCAGCAGAGCTACCCGCTGGTGGAAGGCGAGGAGCGGCTGCGGGATGTGCTGGTCAGCCTGGGACTGCAGGAAGTGGTCACTTACCGCATGACCTCCGCCGTGCGCGAAGCGCGCCTGTACCCGGTCAGCTCTGCGCAGGAGACGAGCGGCTATGTAAAGGTCGCCAACCCCATCACCCCCGACCGCAACGTGCTGCGCCAGAGCCTGCTTGCCAGTGTGTTGGAGATTGTCGAGCGCAACGCCCGCCTGCGCGAGCGCCTGGCGTTGTTCGAGATCGGTCCGGTCTTCCTGGCTGACCCTGCCGGCGACCTGCCGCAAGAGCAGATGCGCCTGGCAGTGGCGCTCAGCGGGCGGCGCGCCCTGCCTGCCTGGCAGGGGTCGGATGCTGGGCAGATGGATTTTTACGACCTGAAAGGCATCCTGACCCAGATGTGCAGCAGCCTGCACCTGGGCGATGTGCAGGTACAGCCCGCCGGGCACCCGGCTTTCCATCCCGGCAAATGCGCCCAGATTGTGCTGGATGAGCAGGTATTGGGCGTCTTTGGCGAGCTGCACCCGCTGGTGCAGGCGCACTATGAGTTCGCCGGCGCCCCCGTGCTGGCTGCCGATCTAAACCTGGATCTGCTGCTGGCGCGCATCCAGGTGCGCTACCCGCTGCAGCCGGTCTCTGCCTTCCCGCCGGTGTTGGAAGACTTGGCGCTGATCGTGGATGAAGACCTGCCCGCCGAACAGGTTGACCGGGTGATCCGCCAGACTGCCGGGGCGATGCTGGCAGACCTGCGCCTGTTCGATGTCTTCCGCGGTGAGCAGGTGGGCGCGGGCAAGAAGAGCCTGGCCTACAGCCTGACCTACCAGGCCCCGGACCGCACCCTGACCGACCAGGAAGTGCTCAAGCTGCGCCAGCGCATCATCAAACGGCTGGAGCAGGAGAT
>CAZTMX010000177.1:0-6082 GCA_964614855.1 uncultured Anaerolineaceae bacterium
CGATCTGTTATGGATGATGACCGCCCATCAGCCAATCTTTATGGATTTTACCCACCCCGATCCTGAGGATGAGATACCCAGGGATACACGGGGGTTCAAAAGCGCGGTCAGCGTGCCGCTCATGGCAGGCGAGGAAATGCTGGGGATGTTTACCCTGGTGTATGATAACGAGCAGCACTGGACAGAACAAGACACGGATGATCTGTTAGACATCGGCAGACTTCTGGGCGTAGCAGTACAACATTCCCGCATTGCCAGGAAGTCCGCCGATCTGGAAATACTGTTGGAGCGCAAACGATTAAGCGGAGAGATCCACGACCATCTCTCCCCACTGATCAACACCATAAACATAGGTGTTGAGACAGCCCTGTTGTCCCTGGAAGAAGGTGACGACAGCCGGTTGCTGAAAGATCTCGGGAGGATCCAAACCATCGGCAAGGAAGCTGCCAGAGCGCTGCGTGAAGAACTGCTGTCGCTGCGCAGCGCAGGCAGTGAGGGTGAGGGTTTGCTTTCTCAGATCAGGGAACATCTCGCGCGCTTCAGCCAACAGTGGAAAATAGAAACAGAGCTGCAGGTGCAAGAAGGTCTGGAGCCCCTGATTGTTTCAAGCCAGATGGAGATGCAATTCATGCGCATCCTGCATGAAAGCCTGGCAAATGTATTGCGCCATGCTATAGCCACACATGTTGTGGTGCTGTTGCAGGGCGACCGCTACCGTCTTGGGATGCAAATACTTGATAATGGGCGCGGCTTTAACCCCGAAGATGTCGCTCCTGAGCGCCTGGGGCTGCGCATCATGCGTGAGCGTGCAGAGACTCTGGGCGGTCAGCTAACTATTGAATCGAATAGCGAAAGCGGTACCATGGTACGGGTGGATGCGCCGCGCTATTCATAAGATTGGAATCTTTCAAACATGACATCTGAACGTACCACTGTACTACTTGTAGACGATCACAACCTGTTTCGTGACGGGTTGCGCGAGTTGATCAATCACTGGCAGGAGTTCCAGGTGGTCGGTGATGCACCTAATGGGAAGCTGGCGGTCGAGTTTTGCCAGCGACAACATCCAGATATCATCTTGATGGATATCCAGATGCCTGTGATGAACGGCGTCGAAGCCACGCGCCGCATCCTGGCTGAATCGCCTGACACACGTGTGGTGATGCTTACTATGACTGTTGATGAGAGTTATCTCTTTGATGCGATTAAATACGGCGCCAGCGGCTATGTACTCAAGGATATCTCAGCGCCGCAGCTGCGCGAGCGGCTGCGTGAATTAACGCGCGGTGAGGCGCCGCTGTCCGGTGTGATTGCCGCCAAAATCCTGGCTGAATTTAACAAGCAGCTTACAGGTGAGGCAAGTGGAGTTCTCGAGCCGCTTACTGAGCGTGAAATCCAGATCCTGCAGCTGGTGGCGGAAGGGCTATCCAACCCCGAAATCGGCGAACGACTGTACCTGAGCGACCAAACGATTAAGAAGCAATTGAGCGCAGTGATGCAGAAGCTGCATCTGAACAACCGCGTCCAGGCAGCCGTGTATGCGGTGCGCAAAGGGCTGGTGGAATAACGCACGATTTCCGAAAAAAATCACGCTAGAAATCTTATAGAAAAAAAACCAACAGAGAAGCCCTGGTTCCCAGGGCTTTTTTTATCCATTCATCATCCCAACCAGGCCCAGGTGGGCCCTGGAAGGGTAACTGGTCGGGGGTAGATCACAACCTGATTTTTCTGTACTATTGTATGGGACAAAGTTATTTTGTTCACAATCATTTTTCCGGTTGTTTCACGGTCGTACAACCGTGTGAAAAATCAAAACCAATCAGTTTAAGGAGTAAAAAATGGCTAAGTTTTCTGTTGAATCCAAGTTAAAAGAACTACTCAAAGACCCAGGCGCATGTGAAATCCTGGAATCATATTTTCCTGGAATGACCAAGAGCCCGCGCATCAAAATGGCTTCGGCGTTTACGCTGCGCAAAGTGGCGGCCTTCCCGCAAATCAACCTGCCCCAGGATAAATTGGACGAAATCGATCAGAAGCTGCAAGCGCTGGGCTAGACACTGCGCGACCACAAACATCACCTGACCTGAGCGTTCACGTGATTATTCATCCATGGCAGCTTAATTTGCGTGCTGTGGATGAAAAATCTTGAGCAAACCAGGTCTGAAGGCTTTGAGAATTAGTTTCGCCGTTTTCTTTATTTGGAGGCAAAAATAATGACTGACCAAGAGAAAAAAGCTGCCGTGAAACCTAGCGAAGGGGTTGAGCCCTGGCAGGAGCCAGAAACAAACATTGTAAGAGGCATCGCCATGGGGGGAATGGGCGGCGAGCCGTCGGTGATCGACTCGAAGAACGGAAAAGTGATCCGCATCCGGCCCATGCGCTGGGATTGGAAATACACAAAAGAAGAGCTTGCCGACAAGTTGTGGAAATTTGAAGCGCACGGAAAGACTTTCGCTTGCCCGGAAAAATCGCAACCCCCATATTTTGCCCTGAGCTATAAAAACCGCCTGTATTCACCCAACCGTGTGAAATATCCACTCAAAAGAGTGGACTGGGAACCCGGCGGCGACCCGGCAAAGGTCAACGCCCATAATCGCGGAAAGAGTAAGTTCAAACGGATTTCCTGGGAAGAAGCTTCTTCAATCATCGCGAGTGAGATACGCCGTGTGCAGGAAAAATACGGGCCGTTTTCAGTTTTAGCCATAGGTGAAGACGGACACTGCGAATCTAAGAATATCCACATGACCGGCGGCTGCCATATGAATCTGCTCGGCAGGATTGGCGGCTATACACGTGAGACCCGCACACCCGACAGTGTGGAAGGCTTCTACTGGGGCGCCAAGCATGTCTGGGGCACAGGCGCAAATAACGGCCTGGGAATGACTGCTCCCTCCGAGAACGTTATAAAAGATGTGGCAGAAAACACCAAGATGATCGTGTTGCAAGCCGGTGACTGGGAAACCGTGCAAAATTACGCCGGCCAGTTTTGGAGTAAGGTTGTTGAGTATTTCCTTTCCATCGGCATCAAGTTCGTGGTAATCGATCCCTTCTGCAACTACACCGCTGTTTGCCATGATGAAATGAAGTGGGTGCCCATCACTCCTAACACTGATTCAGCGCTAGATTTTGCCATCATGTATGTCTGGATCAAGGAAGGGCTTTACGATAAGAAGTATGTGGAGACCCACACTGTAGGTTTTGACAAAGTGAAAGCGTATATCCTGGGCGATGAAGACGGAGTGCCCAAATCTCCGGAATGGGCATCGCCTATTTGCGGCGTCCCAGAATGGACGATCAAAGCCCTGGCACGCGAGTGGGGCACAAAAGCAACTTCAATCGGCCACTTCTGCGGCGCTCACATCCGCGGACCATATTCGCATGAGCCTGGGCGCACGGAAGCTTACAAATTGGCGATGCAGGGTATGGGTGGACCTGGGGTTCACCAAATACACCTGTTTTCGTTCAATGTAGCCCGGCAACCTATTAAACTGAACTATGGGCCGCTTTTGGCGGGGTATAAAGCAACTCAATTTATGCCTACAGAACAGGCCATCCCCCGTACCATGATCCATCACGCAATTTTAAACGGTCACACCGAGCACTGGGGCAGCCCACAAATTATCCTGGCGCCGACCGAAGAACAATTCGAAAAATTCATCTACCCAATCCCTGAAGAAGAGGGCGGGTGTGAAGTACATCTGCTGTGGTCGGAAAAACCATGCAACCAGGGCTGCTGGAATGGAGGCTTCTTGTTCCAGGAAGCCATGCGCAGCCCGAATGTGGAGTGCTTTATCACCAACCACCAGTGGCTGGAGAACGACAGCTTGTTTGCCGATCTGGTGCTGCCAGTCACATCGGTGCTGGAAGAAGACGACCTGGTCGGCAGCGGCATGTGCGTTTCGGTGAACTGGGCTGGTATTCAAAAGAGAGCCTGCGAACCTGCCGGTGAAAGTAAGAGTGACTACGAGATCGCGGTGGAGATTGCCAAGCAGTTTGGCGTAGAAGACGAGCTGACCGAAGGCATGACCGTTGAGGAATGGCAGAAATATGCTTACGAAACTTCCCCCATCGCACCATTTGTCAGTTGGGAAGAGTTCTCCGAAAAAGGCTACTGGATCCCTTCCTTCGATCCGGATTGGGACAAGATCCCGCCCGGCATGAGGAATTTCTATGATGACCCGGAAAAGTATCCGCTGGATACACCTTCCGGAAAGATCGAATTCTACTCGGCTGCTCTAGAAGAGAATTTCCCAGATGATATGGAGCGGCCGCCTATTGCCAAGTGGATCCCTGGCGGCCCGGAAAGTGAAGGCTGGACCCATGATGAAACTCAATGGGGTGAAAAAGCCAAGCAATATCCGCTACTGCTGGTTGCCAGCCCAGGCAGGTGGCGTGTCCATGTCCAGGGCGATGACATTACCTGGTTCCGCGAAATCTCAACCTGCAAAGTCAAAGGCGATGACGGGTATATGTACGAACCGATGTGGATCCATCCGGTGGACGCAGAAAAGAGAGGCCTCAAGGATGGTGATCTTGTCAAAGTGAAAAACGACCAGGGGATCATCCTGTGCGGTACGATTGTCTCCGAGCGCATCATCCCCGGAGCCCTCTATGTCAACAAAGGTGCCAGGGTTGACCCAATCGCTGAGCGCATTGACCGCGGCGGCTCAACCAACCTGATCACCACACCCAAACCGATTTCCAAGCACTGCTGGGGCTTTGCCGTCACAGGCTTCCTGGTCGAAGCCGAGAAACTTGACCCGGCAGAAATGGAACAGTGGAAGAACGATTACCCCGAGGCATTCGCGCGTGATTATGACCCTGCTACTGGTTCGCGTTATACCGGTTGGGTAGAAGGAGTCGAGTAGAAATGAAAGCTTTTGTGATCGATCTTAAGAAATGCGTCGGCTGCCACGATTGCCAGATTGGCTGCAAAGACGAGCACTGCGGCAACGACTGGATGCCCTATGCCAAGCCGCAGCCGGACACCGGCCACTTCTGGATGAAACTCAACCAGGAGGAACGCGGCGCCAGGCCGCATGTCAAAGTTACCTACCTGCCGGTGATGTGCCAGCATTGTGATAATGCCCCCTGTATGGCTGTATGTAACGACAAGGCTATTTACAAAAGAGAGGATGGGCTGGTGCTCATCGATCCTGCAAAATGCACCGGCTGCGGCGACTGCATCCCAGCCTGCCCATACGGTGTAATTTATCGCAACGAAGCGCTGAATATCGCCCAGAAATGCACCGGCTGCGCTCACCTCATCGATAGAAAATGGCCCATCGCTGTGCCCAGGTGCGTGGATAACTGCCACAAGGATGTATTCCAGTTTGGCGAGGAAAGTGAGCTGGATCTGACCGGCACAGAAATCCTGCACCCGGAATACGGCACCAAGCCGAGAGTGTACTACAGAGGTTTGCCCAAGCCCTTTGTCGCCGGCACGGTGTACGACCCGGTTGAGAAGGAAGTCATCATAGGTGCAGTTTGCACTTTGGAAGGCGAGACTGGCGAATTTTCCGTTAAGACGGACAGTTTCGGTGACTTCTGGCTGCGCGATCTGCCAAAAGGTGATTTCACCCTGACCATCAAGGCGAATGGCAAGAGCAAGAGCATGGCTTTGAGCACCAAGGACAAGGATGTCGGTTTAGGCGATATCCCGCTGGCATAACGCAAGACCGTTGAAAGAATATGGGAGGGCGCACTGTCTGTAGCGCCCTCCCCGAATTACAAATACAAAACCAGGACCAGGTAAGCGACCGTAAAATCTAAGCCAGATAAGTATATATTTATCGGAGTGAAAATCATGTGCTTTAGACCAGCAGCAGCAAAACTAAACAGATGTTATGAATGCGGAAAAGTGAATAAGCCGACCGCAACGGTTTGTATTCAATGCGGCGCTGAATTAGCGCCTGGCAAGGAACCCTGCCCGCAATGTAAAACGATGAAAGATCCCATGGCTGAATGTCCAAATTGCGGGTATGTTCCCGAAGTAGAATGCCCAAAGTGCGGCACTAAGAACCCTGTCACGAATGAACAATGTGCGAAATGCGGCTTTAAGGCGCCAAAGATGCCTGGGGCT
>CAZTMX010000178.1:0-6081 GCA_964614855.1 uncultured Anaerolineaceae bacterium
CTGTTTGCCCAAATGCCGGATGCCAGCGCCTTGAGGCGGGGGAATGCCATGGCACGGGCGCGCATGATTGTGCTTTACGATCACTCGGAGCTTTTTCATGGTTTAGTCGTCGGCACAGGCAACAAAACAGAGATCATGCTCGGTTATTCGACCCTGTACGGCGATTCTGCCTGCGCATTTAACCCCCTGGGTGATTTGTATAAAACCCAGGTCAGGCAGCTTTCCCGCACATTGGGTGTGCCGGATGTGATTGTGCAAAAACCACCGTCAGCGGATTTGTGGCAGGGTCAAACAGATGAAGGCGAGCTGGGTTTCACCTATGCTGAAGTGGACCGCCTGTTATTCATGCTGCAAGAACTGGGAAAATCACCAGAGGAATGTGTCCAGGCGGGGTTCGCCCAGGCTTTTGTGGATGAAGTTCTAGGGCGCATCCAGCGCAGCGAGTTTAAGCGCCGCATGCCGCCCATCGCCAGGCTGCGTTAATTTTGTTGCTTATACTGTGGCTGTGATCGCTGGGGGCGCTATACGCCGGGTTGCGTTTCGTGCAGCGCTTCCCATTCTTCCATCAAACTGTTCAGGTTCTCTTGCAAATGGTTATATTCTTGACCGAGCTTGTGAACCCTGGCAAGGTCAGCTGGTGGGTTTTCCAACTTCGCAGACACCAGTTGCAGCCTTTGTTCAAGCTGGCTGATCTGTTCTTCAATTTTCTTCACCTGGGCGATACGCCGGCGGTCAGCGTTTGCCGTTGCGCTGGCCCTGGCACGTACCTTTTCTTCTCTTTCCTGTCCTTGGGCTGCCTTTTCGTTCGCTTCGAGGCGTAATTTCTCCAGGGCATCGTGATACTGGGTGTAGTTGCCTTCAAAAACCTGCAAAGCCTGTTCGCCTGGCAGAATCTCCCAGATTTGCGAGCTTAAGGCGTTGATCAGGTAACGGTCGTGGGATACCAACAAAATCGTGCCCGGAAAATCCGCCAGTACTTCCTGTAAGATTTCCTGGGAGGGGATATCCAGGTGGTTGGTGGGTTCATCCAGCAGCAACAGGTTGGCTTTTGTCAGCGACAGCTTTGCCAGCGCCAGGCGTCCGCGCTCTCCGCCGGAAAGCACAGCTACCTTTTTAAAGACATCATCACCGGTAAACAGGAAGCGCGCCAGGTAATCGCGTGCTTCATGCAGATACATTTCCGGAGAAACCCGCTGGATTTCTTCCACCAGGTTGCTGGCAGAGTCCAGGTCTTCGTGCGCCTGGGCGAAATAACCGATATGCAAGCTGGCGCCCAGGATCACTTCCCCTTCCAGAGGCGGCAATTTCTCTAACAGGGTTTTCAAGAAAGTGGTTTTTCCGGCGCCGTTTGGCCCGATCACCGCGGCGCACTCGCCGCGTTTCAAGAGCAAATCCGGCGCACGAAAGAGGGGTTTTCCCTCATCTTCATAGCCGATTGCCAGGCGGTGCGTGCGCAAAACCAGCTCGCCAGAGCGCAGGTTGGTCTTTAGATGCAGATGGAGATGAGGGGGACGGTTTCTGGGTCCGTGCAGCCCGCGGATGCGTTTTTCTAATTCATCCACACCCATGGGATGGTCGGAAATATCCAGGTCAGTGCTCAGCTCGCCCCAATTCCTCCCCTGCACAGCCTCGACCCCCAAAAGCTCAATTGCCTGCACCTCCCGGCTGGCGCGTTTAAGTTTTCCTTTGGCTTGCTGTACATTTTGCCCGGAGATGTTGCGCTTGATGTATTCCAGTTCTTTTAGCAGGCGTTCTTTCTCACTTTCAAATACCTGTTGGCGCAGATCCCAGCGTTCCTGGCGCTGTTGTACGTAATGAGTATAGTTGCCGCGGAAAACCTCCAGGCGGTCGGCTCCCATCTCCCAAATGTGATCTACCACCTGGTCCAGGAAATAGCGGTCATGAGAAACAATCAGCGCCGCGCCCTGCCACTGGCGCATATACCCCTCCAGCCATTCCACCGCTGAAATATCCAGGTGGTTGGTCGGCTCGTCCAGGATCAGCAGGTCGGGGTCTGAAAGCAGCAGGCGAGCCAGAAAGGCGCGCGTACGCTGCCCGCCGGATAGGTGCGGGATAGGACGTGCATAGTCGCTCTCATCAAAACCCAGGCCCGTCAGGGTCTGGCGGATGCGGGTTTCGTAGGTATAGCCGCCGCGCAGCTCAAAGGATTGCTGTAATTTTCCGTATTTCTCCAGGGCTTCTTCAGCCAATTCGGGATTGCTCATAGCGCTTTCTAAGCGTGCCAGCTCAAATTCCATCTGGCGCAGGCCAGACAGCGCTCTAAGGCATTCTTCCCACAGGCTGTGATCGCCTTCCAGACCGGCTTCTTGCGGTAGGTACCCGATGTTAATGCCGCGCGCCTTCATCACTTCTCCAGAGCTGGGTTCTTCAAGCCCCATCAGGATGCGCAAAAGGGTGGTCTTACCGACTCCATTTGGGCCAACGATGGCGATACGCGCATGCTGAGGGATGCTTAAAGACACACCACTGAAGATGTCATTTGGACCGTAAGATTTGGACAGGTTGGAGGCAGCTAATAGCGACATAGACTCATCTTGTTTTCAATATCCGCCCATTATACCGTGTTATAATCGCGCGCTACGGAACTTTCGTTATCACACAGGTTTACAAGGAAAAATGTCTACAGCAGATCCAGATGCACCTGTTTCAAATAAGCCCAAGGGGTCCAGGGTTCTAACCATAGCATTATATGCCGCGCTGGTCATTGCGGCTGTTCTCACCGCCTATCTCACTTTTATCGCGGTGCGGGATTTTGTGGCTTCCTGGGAGATGACCAACTTACCCGGGGCGACCATCCGCGATGCCACACCCACACCCGGTGGGGAAGGTGCAGCCGCAGTTGACCTGACCATGCCCATGCAGCCAGCCGGCGCTCCTACACCCGAACCCTGGGATGGCGCTGACCGTGTATCGCTTTTAGTGATGGGGTTGGATTATCGGGATTGGTCTGAGGGCGAAGGTCCGCCGCGCACGGATACCATGATCCTGTTCACGGTTGATCCGATCAACCGCTCAGCCGGTTTGCTCTCGATCCCGCGCGATCTGTGGGTGAATATCCCTGGTTTTGATTACGGGCGTATCAACAGCGCTTACCAATTAGGAGAGGCCTTCAAGGTAGTGGGCGGTGGGCCTCAACTGGCAACCGACACGGTGGAAGAATTGTTGGGTGTGCCGATCGATTATTATGCACAGGTCGATTTTGGCGCCTTTGTGCGCTTTATCGATGAAATCGGCGGGGTAAAAATCGATATCCCCGAAAAGATCAAAGTCGATCCCATGGGGGATAACAACGCAAAGGTGCTCAAACCGGGTGTTCAGACCTTGCCTGGCGACCTGGCATTGGCTTATGTGCGCGCCCGAAAAACCGAAGGCGGTGACTTTGACCGCGCTCAACGCCAGCAGCAGGTGATCATGGGAATACGCGACCGCATCCTGGAATTTGAGATGCTGCCTACCCTGATTTCCAAAGCCCCCGCGCTTTATGCAGAGCTGTCAGCCGGCGTACATACCAATCTGAACCTGGATACTGCCATTCGACTGGCATGGATGGCTTCGCAAATCCCCAGAGATAAGATCAGGCAAGGCGCAATCGGCTCTGAACAGGTCAGCTTTGCCTCATCGCCAGATGGACAGCAAGAAGTGCTCAAACCCATCACAGAGAAAATCCGGCTGCTGCGTGATGAAATCTTTACAGAAAGCGGTCCTGCCAGCCCGCTGGCTGTCAAGATGGACACTACCGAATTGCTCCGGGTGGAAAATGCCCGCATCGTTGTCTTAAACGGTAGCTATGCAGCTGGTCTGGCATCCACCACGGTGGACTACTTGAAATCGTTGGGTTTGAATGTAGTGGAAACCGGGAATGCTGAAAGTTATGCCACCTACACCCAGATCACTTTTTACACCGGCAAGCCGTACACGGTGAAGTACCTGGTGGATTTAATGAAGATCAGCGAATTTCGCATCACTCACGTTTTTGATCCGACCAGGAATACAGATATTGTCATCACCCTGGGTGATGATTGGGCTGCCAGCAACCCCATGCCATAAACCTGGCGATGGACCAACTGAACGGCTCGGTTGAGCGGGTCACCTTTTACAACCCCGAGAACGGGTACACTGTTTTGCGTCTGCAGCCCGAGCGAAAAACCATGCCTGGTGTTGGGCGCGATGGGCTGGTGACCGTGACCGGCAACCTGCCGGAACTCTCCCCTGGCGAATTTTTATCCCTGCAAGGTCGTTGGAATACACATCTTAAACACGGTCTGCAGTTTCAGGTGGAGGTCTGCACCCAGACTCTGCCGGCGACAACCGCAGGTATCCGCCGTTACCTGGGCTCAGGCCTGGTAAAAGGGATAGGTCCGCGCCTGGCAGAGCGCATTGTGGCGCGTTTTGGCAAACAAACCCTGGATGTCATCGAACATCAGCCCCAACTTTTGAAAGAAGTTCCGGATATCGGCCCAAAACGGGCCAGGCTGATTGCCGCCGCCTGGGAAGAGCAGAAACAGGTGAAGGAGCTTATGCTCTTTCTGCACAGTCACAACGTATCCACCAACCTGGCGATAAAAATCTACAAACAGTACGGCAGCCTGTCGATGGCGGTTGTGCAGCAAGACCCTTACCGGTTGGCGCGCGATATTTACGGCGTTGGTTTCAAAACGGCGGACCGCATCGCGCAAGACCTGGGACTGCCGCATGACCACCCGGCTCGCCTTGAAGCGGGGCTGGTGTATGTGCTCAACCAGTCCGCAGATGATGGGCATGTGTTTTTGCTTCGGGAAGGGCTTCTTCAAGACGCCAGTACGCTGCTGGGCGTGCCAATCGAGCAAATGCTGCCCGCCCTGGACAGGTTGGACCAAAGCGGGACGATCCGTGAAGATGCCCTTCCCAGAGAGAATGAGCTTAGCCAGGCAGTCTACCTGGCGCCGATGTACCACACCGAAGTCGGGGTGGCAGAAAGATTGCAGAAATTGATGAGCACGCTGCCCACCCGCCTGAGCGACCTGCCGCCGGCATTTTTGCGCCTGGACGCATCGCTTTCTTCAGAGCAGCAAACAGCCATTCGCACAGCCCTGGCTCACCCGGTCAGTGTCTTGACAGGCGGTCCGGGTACTGGCAAGACGACCGCCATGCGCTCCTTGATTGCTGCCCTGGAAGAAGGGCAGAAAAGCTATGCCCTGGCCTCGCCAACGGGCAGGGCAGCCAAGCGCCTCTCCCAGGCAGCGGAGAGAAACGCCAGCACCATCCACCGTTTATTGGGATTTTCGCCGGGTGAAGGGTTCAAACACCATCAGGAAAACCCGCTGCCCTATGATTTCCTGGTGATCGATGAGGTTTCGATGCTGGACCAGGCCTTGGCGCTGCACCTGCTCAAGGCGATTAGCCCGGGGGCGCATCTCTTACTGGTCGGCGATGCGGATCAATTACCCAGTGTAAGCGCCGGGGATGTCCTGCGCGATGTGATTGCCAGCGGTCAGGTGCCGGTCACGCGCCTGAGTGTAATTTTTCGCCAGGCTGCCGGTTCGCAAATTATCACCAATGCTCACCGTATCAACCAGGGGCTAATGCCATCCTTTCCGCAAGCGAAAGAAACAGATGGCATTGAACCGGGCGGCGACTTCTTTTTGTTCCCTGCCGAGACGGCGGAGGAAGCAGCTTTCTGGGTAAAGGATGTGGTTTGTACACGCATCCCGCAGAAATTTAACCTGCATCCCGTGCGGGATATCCAGGTGCTTTCACCCATGTATCGCGGACCGGCCGGGGTTACCGCGCTCAATACGCTGCTGCAAGAGAGCTTGAACCCGGAGAAAGCGCTGAGACCGGAAAAGAAATTGTTTGGGCAGGTCTACCGGGTGGGTGATAAATTGATGCAAATCCAGAATAATTATGACAAAGAAGTCTACAACGGGGATATTGGTTTTTTGTTTGCCATAGATGCCGTGGATCAGAACCTGGTGGTGGACTTCGAAGGGCGTTCAGTGACCTATGACTGGTCGGAGGCAGACCAACTGGTGCTGGCGTACGCCGTATCGGTGCACAAGGCGCAAGGCTCTGAATTCCCCG
>CAZTMX010000179.1:0-1460 GCA_964614855.1 uncultured Anaerolineaceae bacterium
TGCAGGTGGTTGGCGAGAACCTGGGTCAGCCCTTCTCCCTGGGCTGCGCTGTACAACACAGCCAGGGTGGGGATGGTGTTTTCTTTGCGCAAGAAGCTGGAAAGCAGGGCGACCATCATCTGCCACTCCAAACCCATCCATGCGCCGATGGGCTCCAACAACCTGCCGAACATAGCCAGGAAGCTGGTCTCGATATTTCCACCAGGGTAACTTGAGAGCAGCCACATGAAAACTGAGACCACCAGGATGATGGTGCCGGCTGTGTGCAGGAAATCCAGGATGCGCTGCCATACCCCCTGGGCAATGACGCGCCAGTCTGGGGGCTGAAACAGCGGCATTTCCATGATAAACACATTGTGTTCGCCGCCAAGAAAAAGCTCATGCAGCACCACGCCCATTAGAGTGAGTACTGCCAGGCTGAGAAGCACCATGCCGATGGATACCCACAAGGCGTTTGAACCGAAGAAAATCGGCGCTAAAAATGCAATCACTGACATGCGCGCCGTACAGGGCACGATCGGTGCGATCAGGATGGTGATCAGGCGCGCCTTAGGCGCTTCGATGACCCGGGTTGCCATCACGGCTGGGACATTGCAGCCGAAACCCAGAAAAATGGGTAAAAAGCTTTTGCCGTGCAGGCCCATCAGGTGCATAAAGCGGTCCATTATATAGGCGGCACGTGCCATGTAGCCGATGTCCTCGAGAAATCCCAGTACGATAAAGAAAACCAGCAGGATGGGCAGCAGTGTGATGACCGTGCCCACACCTGCAATTACGCCGTCTGCCAGCAAACCGGTCAGCCAAGCGGGTGAGCCTGCCAGCAAGGTGCGCACCCATTGGGCAAGGCCTTGCACGATTTGGGTGTCCAACCAGGTTTGCACCGGGACGCCAACAGCGTAGATCAACCAGAATAAACCGCCAAAGGCGCCAAGCAAGAGCATAAGACCCAGGATGGGGTGGGTGGCAAGACGGTCGATGCGGTCGGTGATGGTGATCCTGCCGGCTTTGGGCTGTACCACGGCCGCGCGGATCATGCGTCCGATCCATTCATAGCGCCCGCTGGCAACTGCCAGGAAGGCGTCGTCATGCTGTAGCAAGATTTCGTAAACCGATTGCCAGCGTTCTCCCATGCGCTCTTGCACCACGCTGGTGATTTCTTCATCGCCTTCAAGCAGCTTCAAAGCAGTCCAGGCAGGAAGGTAGGGATCGGTGATGCTTTTGTCGAGCAACTGCTCAACCTGGTGCAGCACCTGGCGGTGGTCCGTGCGAATCTCAGGCCGATTGGGCTGCCAGCTTCCTGGGTTGTTGATCAGTTGGACTGCTGCATCGATCAGCTCGTGGACACCTTGTCCTCGACTGGCAACCATAGGGATCACAATCACCCCCAGGGCGGCTTCTAAAACATGCGGCTCAATCTTGATCCCTTGTTGGGCAGCCAGGTCAATGCGGTTCAGGCCGAT
>CAZTMX010000179.1:1560-6042 GCA_964614855.1 uncultured Anaerolineaceae bacterium
CCGGTCAGCAGGTTGAATACGGTGGATTTTCCAACATTAGGCTGACCTGCCAGGGCAATGGTAAACGATTCTGCGGCGAGGTTCATATTTTATGGACCAGTATTTTTCCGGCTTCATGGCGGCCGATTGCCAGGCGTACTCCGCGCACAGATAAGATCAAAGGGCCGTGCCCATAATTCTGCAAGACATCGACTTCAACGCCGTTTGTCAGTCCCAAAGAAGCCAGGCGTGAGCAGTGACCGCGCCCGCCGGCTATACTATGTACCAAGGCTTTGCTGCCGCTGGAAATATCAATGAGCGAGGACAAGCCGCCGTTTTCATTGGATGGAGAGGGAAAATGATGAAAAAATGGAAAGTGTCTTTTGGGCATAATGGTTTCTTTCGTAGAGTTTGTTTGATGAGAACTGTGCTAAACCTCGCGTAGCTTTTTTTGGCAGGCGGGACAAAGACCGCTGATGTGGAAATGCCCTTCAGTCACCAGCACGCCCTCTGTTCTTTGAATCTCCTGGATAACCTTTTCGATTTGTGGGGATGAAAACTCGATCACCCTGCCGCAACCCTGGCAGGTGAAGTGGTAATGCGGGGTTGACTTTGTAGGTTCAAAATGACCGTGGTCCTGCCCCAGGTTGTGCTCGGTTACCAGACCGATGTTTTTTAGCAGCGCCAGGGAGCGGTATACAGTCGCCAGGCTGATGTGTTGGTCGCGCGCTTTGGCAAGGGAGTAAATTGCATCGGCGTCCAGGTGTTCTTGGGTCTCATTCAGAATTTCTAACACAAGGCGCCTCTGGGCTGTCAGGCGGTATCCCTGGGTGCGTACCGTTTCGTAGGAGTGGGTGGTAGTCATATCCATATCTCGAATTTTTATATTACCTTAATGGCTGCCAGGTAAAAGGGTTTATTGAGAATAATTCTCATTTGCAATTATACGGTGATGGTGGTTTTTAGCAAGTGACATATGTCACATCCTGGGTATTCTTGAAGCACGGCGATGCGTTTGGTAAGATATCTTTGCATCTATTGGCTGGATGGCTCTATTCAGGTCAGATGAGTAAAGTCATCAATGGACGGAACGACCTCCAGAAAAGTGAAAGATGGGATAGAATGAGATAATAGTTCGATCTGAGTCTTCTATGGGATGGTGAGATGAATAATACCTATGCTGAAGCCGTAAGGATTTTGTCTGCGGCTCCTTCGTTTGCAGGTCTGGATCAGAAGACACTGGAGGACCTGGCAAAAGCCGCGACAAGGCGAGAATTTGAGGCTGGGCAGGTTGTTTTTCTGGAGGGCGATCCGTGTGATGGTCTTTTTGTGGTCGAGCGAGGTTGGTTCAAATCGGTAAAAATATCACCTTTAGGACGCGAGCAGGTAATCCGATTTGCCGGTCCGGGGGAAGTTTTTAACGATCTGGCTGTTTTTGCTGGTGGCCAAAACCGTGTTACAGTTGAAGCCCTGGAATCCGCTGCAGCATGGATTATTGAGAGCGAAAGGTTTGCTGCTCTTTTAGAAAGCAACCCAAAACTTAGCCGCGTGGTGATCCAAAATCTCTCTCAAAGAGTGATGCACCTGATCCGCCTGGTGGAAGACCTTTCTTTGCGATCTGTTCAGAGCCGGTTGGCGCGTTTTTTGTGTGAGCGAGAGCGTGGGGCATTTGTCCAGCGCAAGCAGTGGTCTACCCAGGCTGAAATGGCAGCCCATTTGGGAACCGTGCCGGATGTATTGAACCGGGCGCTGCGCAGCCTGTCTGAAGACGGGTTGATTGAGATTGACAGGCATAATATCAAGGTAATCAACCGGCAAGGCTTGGAAGAAAAAGCCATGTTGATTGAAAAGTAAGCTGCTATTTCTCCTGCATTACATGTTCTAACGCAGAAAAATCCTGGATGGTGATATTGGCGCGATTGACCTGCAAGATGCCGTCCGCCTGAAACTGGTAGAGGATACGGCAGATGACTTGTTGCGATGAAGCGACAATAGAGGCGATATCAGATAAAGTCAGATCGCGCTCGATTGGCTGATCCTGCTGGCCTTGTGATTGTTCTAGAAGCAGTTTTGCCAACCTGCCCGCCACGGGTTGGAAAGCCAGGTTGTAAATAATCTCGCGTGCCTTGCGCATGGCGCGCGCCTGTACTTTAAAAAGTTCCCATAATGAGTCCGGATTTTGCGAAAGGATTGGGGCCAGATCTTCCCCGCGCCATTGGTAGATCACCGTGGGTTTCACTGCAGTCAAGGTGCCGGGCATGGGCTGTTGGTCGAATAGGGTGTGCCCCCAAAAAAGATTGCCAGGTTCCACGTGGAATAAAACCTGTTCACGCCCGCTGAGAGAAAGCAGGCTCCAGCGCAGTTTGCCGCTGGTCAGAAGAATCACATTGGACCACAGATCGCCCTGTTCACACAGGCTTTCGTCTGTTTTGATGCGGCGATATCTTGCCGCATTTGCAGCCTTAATGCGGGCCGAATCCGGCAGGCAGCGGAATACTTCAACTTCTGCCAGGCGTTGAGTAAGATGGATCATATCGTGTCTCCATATTTTTCATTTGGTTCTCACCCCTGTTGGAATCTTAAAGGCAAATAAATGTAGAAAAACTTTCACAAAAGTGAAGGCAGTTGAGTTCCAATATTGGTATAGTGTAGTTGTAGGCTTCTCATTGCTACTAAGATTTTATAGTCTCTAAACATTTTTTTGTATGACTTAAGTCATCAAGATGGTTTTTAATTGACAAAAGTCATATTGCCAGCATCACATAAACGATAAAATAAGATCGTTAATGGAATTCTAAGGAAAATTTTGCCAATCTTTTATCTTGTTTATTGTGGGATGTGAGATTATTCGATAGAATTATCGAGTGTGAACCATGACAACCGGAATAAAAACATTCATCACCTTGCCTGGTATCCAAAAAGCAAAGCTCCAGTTGCGAAAATATTGGCCGTTAATCAAAAGCCTACAGACTGGCTTGCTCTTATCCACCGGGTTAGCCGGTTACATGAGCGCTCGTTGCCCGGTTACACATTGGACGACGCTGCTTGGCCTGGCAGGCAGCCTGTTCCTGGCTATCAGCGGCAGTACGATTTTGAATATGTGGTATGACCGGGATATAGATGCGCTTATGAAGCGAACCTCCCGGCGTCCTTTACCGAGCGGGGAGATCCCCGCGCAAAATGCCTTGATTGTGGGTTTGATTTTGTCGTTTACAGGGGTTGGTTGGGCTTTCTTGCTCTCCCCACTCTTTGCGTTGGTTGTCTTTGCCGGGCTTTTCTTTGATGTGGTGGTTTACACCATCTGGCTAAAAAGACGTTCTGCCTGGTCGATCGTTTGGGGTGGAATTTCTGGCGGCATGCCCATTCTGGCAGGCCGGGTTTTGGGTACCGGGCAATTGGATTGGATCGGTGTGCTGTTGGCGATGGCTGTTCTCTTCTGGATCCCGACACACATCATGACCTTTAACATCCGCTATTTTGAAGATTATCGCACTGCTGGCGTCCCCACATTCCCTTCTGTATATGGGTTTCACACCACGCACGTGATTATTGCCCTCTCCAGTTTAATGGCAGCCCTTTCGATTGGTGTGGCAGCTTACGGGATAGGCACTTCCTGGGGTTATTTGCGGGTGCTCCTGGTGCTCTCTATCGGTTTGCTAGCCCTGGCGATAAGCAGCGTCACAAAACCTTCTGAACGGGTCAACTTTGGGCTGTTCAAATATGCTTCGCTGTATATGCTCAGTGCGATGCTGCTGCTGGGGTTAGGTGCCGTATGAAGAAGATGAGTGTTTTGGACCGAGTATTGCTGCTGGTGACCGGATTGTTAGCCGCCTACCAGATCATATTCGGTGTCGAAAACCTGCACACCGTACAGATGGTCAGCTACACTGTGGGTTTTGGCGTTCTGCTGGTGGCGGGGTTATTATTAATTATCCTGGGTTTTGATGTGCTCGAGAGTCCTGGGGTGGCATTAACTGCCACTCTGATCCCTTTGAGCCTTTCCCTGGGTCTGGTGTGGCAGTATCTGCCAGCCTGGCGAATTGTATATCTGGTGTTTGCCCTCATAGGCTTTGCTGCCGTCGCATATACCCGGTTCACAGGGGCTGGAAAGCTGGCAACGATTGTGTTAGCCCTGGTTCACGGGGTTGCCGGTATGGTTATTTTTTTGCTTCCGATCTATGCCAGCCTGGCTGGTTGGGCTGGGAAAGGTTTTATACTGGTAGGTGTAGGCGGAGCGTTGATCGGCGCCGGTGGATTGCTCCTATCTTTTCTTAAAACCGGTAAACCGATCCTATCTCGGGAGATGATTCTGAAAGTGCTCCCGGGTTTGCTGCTGTTAATGACGGCTGCCTTTGTGGTGGGCTTTGCGTTAGCGTAATATATTTTTTTTCTAAAACATTAGCATCAAAAGCCGTCTAACTTGAAAGTTGGACGGTTTTTCATAATAAGTTAGATTGTCGGACAGGCGTAGGGTAATCGTAGGGTTGGCGTCAAGAAGGATTC
>CAZTMX010000180.1:0-6011 GCA_964614855.1 uncultured Anaerolineaceae bacterium
CTTTCAACCTGACCGTATATTTTGACATCAGCATCTCTCAGGCTGGTGAGCGCTGGTACGGCCTTTTTGCAATGGGGAGCACAGCGGAGACACCGGACGACATTGGCTATGTCCCTGTGGATATCCTGCGTCATCCCGATGATGTGATTAAGAGCGGACCCATCAGCGCGGCCAGGGGCGACCGTATCACTTACCAGGTAAATGTAGACGGCAACATCACCCCGGTGAACTTGAACTACACCATCAAAGATACCATTCCAGATGGCCTGACACTGGATCCTGATTCGATCAAGGTCAGCGCCGGTAGCTATGGTTTAGACGGTAACACCATCACCTGGTCTCTACCCATGCCGCTGCCCTACATTAGCTACGCCATCACCACCAACGGTAATGACCCCCTGTGCGACACCGGTTTTAACGGCTATCTTGACCTGGAAAGCAGCTACGGTTATAAAACCAGGTCAGATATCCCCACCTTTGACACATCGGCTTACACAACCTTCCTTAGCTACACTTTTGATTTCTTTGGCCAACCCTTTACGGGTATGAGCTTCACCGATGACGGTTTTACCATATTTGATGCGGCAAACAATTATGATAGACCCTGGTATGCCCAAACCCTGCCCAATGTAACCTTACCCAACAATTTGTTAGCCATGCTGTGGCAAGATATGAAGGTAGTGTATGATGCGGTTGCAAATCGCGGCATCACGCTGGCCGTATTCAAATCCACTTCTGATGTGCCCATGTTAGGGGTCATAGAATATGATGATGTTCAGTTATATGTTGATTCATCCAGCCGCTACGATTTCGAAATCCTGGCTTATCTGAACGTCAACAACGAGCCGGGTAATTACGAATATATCTTTGCCTACGATAACCTGAACGGCGACCTGGACGGACCGCTGACGATCGGCGCTGAAAATGCTGCCGGGACGATCGGCACTGCTCTGGTCAATAAAAGCAGTGCTGCAGGCGTGCTATCAAATGATCTCGTAGTCTGCCTGGATCGCGTCACCATCGGAGCACCAGCAACAATGACATATGACGTGGTTGTAGATCAAGATGTGGTCATCCCCGTAACCAATAGCGCGTTGAGCATCACAAACAACCCGGGCAGCGTCTGGGAAAGTGCAGCGCATACCTTGATGTACGAATTACGGGAGGTGCACCTGCCTATCGTGGCAAAATAGGCCACGGGATTTACTGGACACACAATAACCCACCGCAGCAGCCCGGGGAACGCAGCCCGGGCTGTTGATTTGTTTCATCCACACCATCTTTATTAAATCTTGACATGCCTATTTATTGGTGATATAGTCATTCAGTCAATTGGTAGAAGATATGGTCGTTTATCCACCTTGAGCCAGCACCGGGGAAAGTCCTGATAAAACCATATACTCCAGGATAGGCAGTGTGTATCATTCCAAAGAGAATTCAAAAATTCAATAACATATCCTTTGCAAGGCATATCACGCCCTCCGGAAAATATGCGGGTATGGATTCCTTTGACATTTTTGAATTACGCGGATATACTATTTCCCCTCACCAATTCCTTTATCACTGCACATCACTTTATGGGGTTTAATTGCATTCAAGGAGGTGTCGTTCGAAAAACCATCACAACCCAACAGAAATCACCAGGATCAAAATCGCCAGGATGCGAAACTGATCATATACCCAACTTTATCTGATAGGAGAAGAAGAAAATGTCGAAACGTTTTGTATTGTCTTTTGTTTTGCTGCTTGCGCTGGTCCTTGCGGCCTGCGCACCAGCTGCTGCGCCGACTGAAGCGCCGGCTCCTGCCGCGCCAGAAGCCCCAGCTGTTGTAGAAACCGAAGCGCCAGCCCCCGCCGAACCCGAAGCCCCAGCAGCCACTGAGGCTCCTGCAGCCGAGGCGCCCGCTGCCCCTGCTGAAGTCGCCGGCACACTGCGCATCTGGGCTGACGACACCCGCGCCCCCATCCTGCAGGACCTGGCAGATGAAGTCCTGGCTGCCTATAATGTCGAGCTGGTCGTCGAGCTGAAGTCCGCCATCCGTGACGACTTCCAGGTTGCCGCCCCCCTGGGTGAAGGCCCCGACATCATCGCCATCGCCCACGACCAGGCAGGCACGCTGGTTTCTAACGGCTTACTGGCTCCGGTTGACCTGGGCGACAAACTCGCCGATTTCGCCCCCAAGGCCCTGGAAGCCTGCACCTTTGACGGAGTCCTGTACTGCGCGCCCTATGCCACAGAAAACCTGGGCTTCTTCTACAACACCGATCTCGTCGCGACCCCACCCACCACCTGGGAAGAGGTCGTCAGCATGGGTGAAGCGCTAAAAGCCGAAGGCAAGACCACCTATATCATGGCCGTCACCGGCACTACCTATGATGTTTACCCGCTGTTCACCTCCTTTGGCGGGTACATCTTCGGTAAAGACGATAAAGGCAACTGGAACCCGGAAGACCTGGGGTTGGATAACGAAGGCATGATCGCCGCCACCCAGTGGCTGGTAGACAATGTCAAGAACGAAAACCTGCCCGCCGATTGGGACTGGGCCAACAATCATGCCCTTTTCGAAACCGGTGAAGCACCCTTCATCATGGCTGGTCCGTGGGCGCTCAACCGCATCCGCGAAAGCGGCGTCAAGTACGCTATCACCAACTTCCCTGGCGGCGGTTATCCTTTCGCCGGCACCCAGGGTTTCTTCATTAATAACCAGAGTGAGAACGTCCTGCTGGCCCAGGCTTTCCTGAGCGAGTACATCGCCAATGTCGACACCCAGCTCAAGCTGTACGAAGCCGGACAACGCCCGCCCGCTTACCTGCCTGCTCTTGAGCAGGTTGAAGATCCAGACCAGAAGGCCATGGCTGCAGCTGGCGAGAACGCCACCATGATGCCCGCCATCCCCGCCATGGGTTCGGTTTGGGGCAGCTGGGGCGACTCGATCACCCTGGCCCGCGACGGCAAACAGGATGCTGAGACCGCGTTGAAAGACGCCGGCACCAAGATCCGCGCCCTGATCGCCAACCCGCTGACCGGTATGGTCAACGCTCCCGGTTCCTACCAGGCTCAGGCTGGCTGTTCAGCCGACTGGCAGCCGGAATGCGCTGCCACTGCCATGACCCTGGGCGAAGACGGCCTGTATCACAGCGGCCCCTTCAACGTAAAAGCCGGCGACTATGAAGTCAAGATTGCCCTGGATGGTTCCTGGACCACCAATTACGGCGTCGAAGGCAAGCCAGATGGTGATAACTACAAGTTCACCATGGCTGCAGATGGGACAGTAGAATTTGTCTACGATCCCGCCACCAAATTGCTTGAGATTGTGATCAAGTAACCAATTCTCGTCACCGAATGACCGGGAGCGCGCAAGCGCCCCCGGTCATTCTTAATAATCCATTATCCGTTTTCTTGCGCTCCAATAAAAACAATAAAAGGAGGCAGCACTATGAGTGAACCCAGGCCCAAAAAACAAGATCCGTCCACTGCTTATGGGTCCTTGCCGTTATCCAAAATTCTCAGCTACTTTTTTCTTGCCATCTTTGACATCGGCGCAATCTGGTTTATTCAGAATGCATTGAGCAAGGGTTTCGATCAACTTCTGATCGTGGTTGCAGCGATTACGATCATGCTCAACCTGATCTTCCTGATCCCCAAAGCTTATCCTTACCGCTGGATGGCAGCCGGGTTCAGTTTTATGATTTTATTTGTCATTTACCCGATTATCTTCACGGTTTATGTAGCTTTCACCAATTACGGCGATGGGCACTTGCTGACCAAAGAACAGGCTATCCCGATCATAGAATCTAACCTGTATCTACCGGAAGCCGGGAAATCCTATTCCTGGACTGCTTTCAAATCAGATGCTGGCGAGTACGCACTGTGGTTGGTCAACCCCGCAGGCGAGTCGTTTCTTGCCAAACCTGGGGAAGAAATCCTGGCGGCTAAACCCGGTGACCCGGGGATCGGAGAAGCCGACAGCAAAGGCATCCCAACCACGCTAGAAGGCTATAAAAGGGTAAGCGGGTTGCTGGCGGCGACGGATAAAACCCTGCCCACGATAAAATTCGGTCTCGAAGGCGACCAGGTGATCCAAATCCGCACACCCAGCGAAGCTGCAGAACTGGAGATCCTGTATGTGTACGATGAAGCAACAGACACGGTGACGGACCAATCTACTGGTGAAATTTACTACAATATCTTTGGTACCTTTACCAGCCGCACCGGGAAGACAATTAAACCCGGGTTCCGCGCCGTGGTCGGTTTTAAGAACTTCATCGATTTTACAACCAGCCCTGCCTTGCGCGGGCCCATTGTACGTATCATCACCTGGAACTTCATCTTCCCCACCGTCAGCGTATTATCCACCTTTGCGCTGGGGTTGGCGATTGCCATCATGTTCAATGAAAAAGACTTTCCGTTCAAAAAGCTGATCCGCTCCTTGCTCTTGATCCCATACACCATCCCGGGGCTGATCAGCATCATTATGTGGCGCGGTATGTTGAACGCCGAATTCGGCGTGATCAACCGGGTGCTCGAAGCATGGTTTGGCTGGGCGCCCCGCTGGACAACGGAACCCATCTGGGCGCAAATTGCCATCCTGATCGTCAACCTGTGGTTAGGGTATCCCTACTTTATGCTGGTCAACAGCGGCGCGCTGCAATCCATCCCGTCGGATATCTATGAAGCAGCCAAGATCGACGGCGCTACGGGCTGGCAGGCGTTTCGCAATATCACCCTGCCCTTGCTCCTGGTTGCAGTCGGGCCGTTGATGATCGCCTCGTATGTTTTCAACTTTAACAATTTCAACCTGATCTACCTGTTTATTGCGGGTGGTCCGCCCATTGTGGGTGCAACCACCCAGGCAGGGCATACCGACATCTTGATCAGTTATGTGTACAAGCTGGCTTTCGAGAGCAGTGGTCGCGGGGTGCAGTACGGCCTGGCTTCTGCCATCTCCATCCTGGTCTTCTTCATCGTTGCCACCATCACCCTGCTCCAGTACCGCTTTACCAATATGTGGGAGGAGGTAAGTGAAAATGTCTAGCATCTCCCAAACCTATCAAGGATTGCGCTCGTCGGTTAAGTTCCAAAGACGTTTTAGCCGGGGGATCCGCCTGTTTGTGGCGCTAATCCTGATTTTTTTCTCCATATTCCCTGTGTTATGGATCATCTCCGCATCGTTGGATATCTCACAATCCCTGGCAACCCAATCTCTGATCCCCAAGAAAGCGGGCTTCAATAACTATCGAGATCTTTTCGGTCTGAACCCGGATTACCAGTTTGGCAACCTGTATTACTGGAAATGGGTCTGGAACTCCATCAAGATTGCCACCATCTCTACAGTGCTGTCCATCGGGATCACCACCATGGCGGCATATGCCTTTTCCCGCCTGCGCTTTGCCGGACGCATCACTTTGCTCAAGGCAATCCTGCTGATCCAGGTTTTCCCCACGCTGCTGTCGCTGGTAGCGATCTATTTATTGATCTTCCAGGCAGGTGAGATCATCCCACAGCTGGGATTAAATACCCATCTTGGCTTGATCCTGGTCTACCTGGGCGGCTCGATGGGGATCAATATCTGGCTAATGAAAGGGTTTATGGACACCATCCCGCGCGCCATCGATGAATCGGGGATGGTTGACGGGGCGTCTCACTTCCAAATTTTTTGGACTTTGCTCCTGCCTTTGCTGCGCCCCATCCTGGTGGTCACCGGCATCCTGTCCTTTATCGGCACCTACGGCGACTTCCTGATGGCTCGTATTCTTCTCAATGACCCGGCAAAATATACCCTGATGGTTGGGCTGCAGATCTTCACCGCCGGGCAGTTTGACAAGAAATGGGGTGTCTTTGCTGCAGGCGCGCTGATCGGCGCTCTGCCCATCATGATCATCTACCTGCTGCTGCAAGACCAGATTGCCGGCGGGCTGACCCAGGGCGCTGTAAAAGAATAATCTCCCTGTGCAACGTTGGAGAAAGCCGAGGCAACTTGCAGTTTCAGACACCCGACTGGGTTAAGCAC
>CAZTMX010000181.1:0-5964 GCA_964614855.1 uncultured Anaerolineaceae bacterium
GGCTTCTTCAGTGGCACGGGCATCGTTGGCTGCGGCGGTGTCTGCCAGTAACTGCGGTAGGACCTCCAGGCTCTTGAGGACTTTGTCAGCCAGTTTCCAGTTTTCTGCTTCTTTCACAAAACCAGCCAACAGCGCTAACAAGAGGATGAATTTGGCAAAATAGCCGTGGTCGCTCTTGCCGTAAATCAGCGTTCCAGGAACTGCTTTCGCCAGGGGTGAATCCTCGAACTGCGTCACAGCCGCGACTTTGCATCCATAGGGTTTGACAAACTCAGCAGCTTCCAGGATTTCAGGAGTGGTGCCGGAATGGGATGCCAGCACGACCAGAGAATCTTTGCCGAGTTTTGCCGGCGCCTGGCGGATGAATTCTGCCGGGAAGTACAGGTAAAATTCGACCGATTTGATATCGCGATCCATGAAGTATTTGATAGCGCCCATCTCACGATTTGGCGCACCGCAACCAACCAGGAAAACACGCTTGACGCCCTGTTTGGCGAATTCGGCGCCCAAGCTGGCTGCATGGTCCTTCAATTGCGCAGCCTTTTCAAGTGCACCCATGAACGCTTTGCGATCTACATCCGTTGCCATTTTGTTGCTCCTTATCAGTTAAATCTTTCTTTACGATTTATACCCCGCTTGAATTTGGTGTAATAAACACCAGCGTGGGTGTATTCACATTAATAATTTTGCTCCTCACATCATAGCGACAGTGCTTTGAATGTGGAGCGAAAGATCACCCGGTCGGGATGATTTACAGATTTGACATACTCGATGTGCCTGCCCTGGTCGTCCAATACAACACTTCTCATCAGAAGGATAGGGCTTCCCGGTTTGACCTCCAGGTGTGCAGCTTCATCGATGGTAGCATAGCTGATTTTTAGGGTCTCATCACTGTGAGTGACATAAATATTGTAACGCTCGCGCAGAATGGTATAGAGCGATGATTTTTCATAGCGAAAATCTTCGGCACACAGGCCGGTGACCAATTTTTCCGGCAGGTAGCTGGTTTCGATGCAGAACGGAGTGCTATCCACCATGCGCAAGCGGCGCAGGGTAGCTATATTTTCGCCCAGGTGTAAGTTTAGTTTTTCGGATATTTTTTGGTTAGCCGGGATGATTTCAAAATTCAATAAGCGTGAGGAGGCGATTGCTCCTGTCGATTCCAGCATTTGTGTCAGACCCAGGGAAAACTCCCTGCCCACCATACGCATTACTTCTGGTTGGCGTACAAAGGTGCCTTGCGTGGATCGGCGTTCCAGTAAACCGTGTTTGATCAGGTTTTCCACGGCTCGCCTGGCAGTCATGCGGCTGATCCCCAGCATCTCAGAAAGCTCTCTTTCGGATGGGATCTTATCTCCAGGAGAGTACTTCACCCCTTCAATTAACTCCTTTAGCATCGCTTCCGCCTGCAAATAGAGAGGGGTGTAAGCACTTTCATCTAACTTGGGGAGGTTAATACCATTATCGCTCATGGTCTTTGGTATATACCAAGTATATAATAAAATACTATATTGTCAATAGGAATTTGAGCTAATTAATCTTGTTTATACCCTTCGAGCCATTTCTTAATGATCTGCCCCTGCTTTGTTTCATATTCAAAGCTTGCAGCGGCAACCCATTGCCACAATGGCTGGTTATTCAGCCAGGGGTAGTGTCTGGTATCCTCAAAGGCTTTTTCGTGGATTGGCAGCAGGCGGCGGTACGTTTGCTTGCGCACGCCCTGGAAGTCGTTTATCACCTGATCCAAGGAGCGAGTTTGCCCCTGGATTTTCCATTGGGCAGCGCGTGCATCAGCTGCTTCTCCTTCTTGCATGATTGCCCCAGGAGATATGCCTTGATCAATCTGCCACAGCATTTTGACCAGTTCTGCTTCGCTCATGGTCAGGATGTATAGGATGTCCTTGATTGACCACTCACCTGACACGCCCGGTTGTTCCCAAAGCTCATCCGGGACCTGGTCTAAAAGGTCGAGAAAAGCTTCACGGCTGTCTTCCAGGGCATCTAGAATATCGTCTTTATTCATCCAGATATCCGATCAGAATTGTGCCAGGAATTTACGCACAGCCTGGTTGTACGCGGGTTCGTTTTCAAGGTTGGGCAGATGCCCAGCGTTTTCAATCACCTGCAGAGTGGCACCAGGGATGGCACGCTGCATCGCCCGTGCTTCTTCCAATGGGACAATGGCGTCTTGCGCGCCGTGGATCACCAGGGTGGGTACTTGTATTGCGCCCAGGTCGGGCGTGGAATCTGGACGGTCTTTCATTGCTGCCAGGTCGCCGGTGACTCCTTCCAGGGATGTGTGCTCCATGATCTCTTTTAGTTGGTTTACCAGGCCCGGTTTGCTCTCCAGGGTGACTGGTGCAAACATTTTTGGCAGCATCCCCTGGGCTACAGCCTGCACACCTTGCTGCTGTGCCAGGGCTGCAGTTTGCTCGCGGGCAGCCTTCGCCTGAGGGCTGTCGGCTGCAGCGCGTGTGGCTGTCAGGATCAGCCCTTTTACCAGCTCTGGGTAATTGCGTAAAAAAGCAAATACGATATAACCGCCCATCGATAGACCGCCGAGCACGATTTTCTCCTGGATTTTCAAGAATTCCAGGAAAGCTTTAATATCCGCGGCAAGTAAATCCACCGAATAAGATCCTGGCACTGCCTGTGAATCACCGTGCCCGCGCAGGTCCGGCGCCAGGACCCGGGCAGTGTCAGATAGATCAGCCGCCTGGGGTTGCCAAATTTTCCGGCTGAGAGGGTAACCGTGGATGAGGACAAGCGGTGTCCCTTTACCTGAATCGGTGTAAGCCAGAGAGTAACCATTTACTGTGATATACATCGCATGCTCCTTTTATGAGAAAAGATACGAATTGTTTTCAGTTAAAAACGCAACGACATACAGGTCAAGCCGCCATCCATTTTCTGGGCTTCGCTCATCGCTAGCTCGATGATTTCCATGCCTGTTTGCGAAAGTACATCCCTGGTTTTTGGAAAACCTGCCGGTGTGACCAAATGATCGTTGATCCACAAAGTATTGGCGGCGTATTCTTCTTCTTCCGGTAAGATGAGCTTTTGGAAACCGGCAAACTCCTGGCGATTGGCAAATTCAGATGTGACCAGGAGGTGATCTTCTGTTACAGGATTGACGCTGGATTTCAGGTGCAGCCCGGCGCGCACATGCACCAGAGTGGAGCGGTAGCCGTACCGTGCAACCAAATCTGCCAGTTGCCTGGCGCCTTCCAGGTTGGTGCGTTCGGAGATGCCGATGTAGAAGCGCTTACCCACAAAGAAGATATCTCCACCTTCAACTGTACCAGGGGGTTGGATGTATGCCAGTGGGCGATATTGGGCAAGTTTTTCGGCAATACTGTTTTGTTCTCCTTGCCTTGCCGTGGCGCCGGGGTGGGTGATAATGCCCACCTCGGGTGTGACCACAGCTGTGTCTTCTACAAAGTAGGCATCCGGGTAGCCGGGCAGGGCATCCAGGTGGATGATTTGTAGACCCAGGCCTTGTAAGGTTTGCTCATAGGCGCTATGCTGCGCCAGTACCTTGTTGTAATCCGGTGAGCCAAGGTGGGTGCTGGTGGTTATCCCAGCGGCGAAATCTGCACCGGGTTGGCGGGTGAGGGCGAAGGAGAACATAAAACCATCCTTTTATTGTGTTATACGCATCTTCAACTTTGTTGTGCTCAGGGTTTGAAGCCGGTTTTCAAGTTGAGCGATCCCAAGACGGCGCCGCCGACGATCAAGATCATCGCCGCAGCAGACACCCAGCTTAAGGACCGCCCTCCTAAGATAACCAGAACAGCAGTGGATGTCAAGGGTGTCAGGTAGGCCAGACTGCCGATGATGCGCGGATCGCCGCGTTTGAGGGCAGCATCCCAGGTGAAAAAAGCCAGCCCCATGGGCCCGGCGCCAAGCAGGAAAAGATACAGCCATTCGGTGGGGCTGATAGCAGCCAGGGAAAGGGCTCCATTATCGATCCAGTGAGCGGTCAGGGAAAGGATCCCGGATACCAGGCAGAAAGCGCCGACAGCTGCGTTTGGAAAGGGTTGCAGGCGCTTCGAACGCAGCGAGTAGATCGCCCAAACCAGTGCAGCCAAAGCGGCCAGCAGATAGCCTTGCAGATGCGCTATATCCAAATGCAAGCGCCCGCCGCTGATGATCAAGGCGGCGCCTGCTAACCCCAGCAGCGCACCGGCGATGTGATGGATGCGCAATGAATAACCCGGCAAGATGACCGGTGAAAGCAGAACGATCAGCAACGGCCACAGGTAGTTCATCAAATTGGCTTCTAAAGCCGGGGCAAAGCGAAAGGCAGAGAAATAAAGAAAATGGTATCCAAAGATACCGCCGACACCGGTGAGCAAAACAATGGGTTTTACTCGCCAGGAATCTTTGCGTAAGCCTCCCAGGAGACCGCTAATGCACAGGGCAATCCCGACCAGCAGTAAAGGGGGGATTTGGTTCAGCCGCTCCCCTAAGAATGCCAGGAAGCTCCACAGCAGGATGGTGAAAAGCGCCAAACCGACAGCAGATTTTGACATTACATGCATAGGGTGATAAGGTTACAGACGAGAACCAGTTTCAAATTGGATAAGTGCATCATGATGACACCGAAAACTGGCTATTTTTTTCCCAGACAATATCAAGATATCGTTTGAGATGCCTGGCTGCCAACCGGAGCGGTTCGGCATTGTGATAGGTCCGGCTCATCAAAATACCTCCCTCAACAATAGTTGTAACGTACAAGGCCAGCTCGGTTGCCAGGATGTCGTTTATCCCACATTTTAAGAACTTTTCCTTAAAGACTATAAGGATCATATCGAAAGCTTGCTGGCATGCCTGGTTGATGGCTTCGCTGGTCATAGCCGTTTCGATCGTAGCCGTGGTTAAAGGGCTGCCCGATCCAAACTGGGAAGTTTCCACGTTCTCTGCCATACCTATTAAGAAGCCGTAAACGGCTTGAGGCGCCTGATCGGTTTCTTCAAGCAGGCTGCGTAAACGTCCGGATATAATCTCTCCCGCCTCGAGAATAGCTTCCGCGCCGATTTGTTCCTTTCCTCCAGGGAAATAGTAATATAAAGAGCCTTTTGGGGTTTTGCTCTCCCGGATGATTTCGTTTAATCCAGTTGCGTGATAGCCTTGTTTTTCTATCAACCGGGCCATAGTCAGCAAGATTCTCGAGCGCGCATCTGACATTATTCACCTTCCCTTGAGTGGTTACTCATTGTAGCAACCGGTCTATATACTGTCAAGCAAGAGAAAGGATTCCTGTGCCATCGGTCTCTTGACACTATATAGACCAGTCATTATAATCGCATATAATTTCAAACCTATATTGGCAAGACCCCAAAACAACTAAGGTTTGAAATAATATTGACTGGAAACTCAGGAGCCATTGAAATGTCAGGAAACCTTACAAAAGCCGGATATTCAATCTTTGCATTACACTGGCAGCCAAAGAAAGACTTACTTGCGATTGCAGTTTCGTGGGTTCTGCTTGTGGCAGTTCTCTATTGTGCTACCTTTATGGTGGGTTCCTCGATAGCCGGGGGTATGGCTTATTTTGGTTTGTATGCCGTGGTAGGAGCTACAATCCTTGGAGTTGGCATCCCTTTGTACTGGACTGTTGTGGTCAGGAAGAAACCCATCTCTGACCTGGGATTGACGCGAGATCACCTTGTCCTTAGCATTGTTCTGCAACTCATTTTTGCTGTGTTGCAATTTGCTGGCGCATACCGGGGCTTGCAATTGCCTCCCCTGGAAAACCTCCTACCGCTCATCGCACTGGCGTTGTCGATCGGTTTCTTTGAGGCCATCTTCTGGCGAGGCTGGGTACTGCTCCGGCTGGAAGAATGCTTTGGTCTGCTACCAGCTATCGTAATCGGCTCACTTCTCTACGCCGCTTATCACATTGGCTACGGCATGTCCATGAGTGAGATGGTTTTCCTTTTCTTCATCGGCGTGATGTAT
>CAZTMX010000182.1:0-5817 GCA_964614855.1 uncultured Anaerolineaceae bacterium
CGTACTGACCAGGTCAAACAAGCCCTGGAGGCGTATCTCACAGCAGAAAAACTGCTGCGCTAGAACGCTCAGAGTAACAATAGAAAATTAGATACAAGGAGTGATACGGCGGTCGGCTGGCTTGCAGCGCCGTCCGTATCACTTTTTACAACTATTATGGAGGATATTATGGAAAAAACTTTAGTGCTTGTAAAACCGGACGGCGTGCAGCGCGGTCTGATTGGTGAAGTGATCTCTCGCCTGGAAAAGCGCGGCTTACGCCTGGTGGGCGCCAAATTCTTACAGGTCAGCCTGGAACTGGCTGAGACCCATTATGCAATCCACAAGGGTAAGCCCTTCTACGAGCGATTGATCGGCTACATCACCTCCGCCCCGGTGATGGCAATGGCCTGGGAAGGCCCCAGCGCCGTGGCTGCCGTGCGCCAGACTATGGGCGCTACCCGCCCCACCGAAGCAGCCCCCGGCACCATCCGTCACGATTTTGCCCTGCAGGTTGGGCGCAACCTGACCCACGCGTCGGATTCACCTGAGAACGGCGAGCTGGAAGTAGCGCTGTGGTTCAAACCAGAAGAACTGGTCACCTGGGAGCGCGCCGCAGACCGCTGGATTTTCGAATAAAAATATCCATTCGCCAGCACAGGGGCTGTCTCCCACCAGGCGACGGCCCTTTTTTGCGCTTGTTAAAGTAAAATGGAGTACGGCAAGGTACTGATTGGTTTTGAAGTGAATAGTCCTCCTTGACTGTACCTTGAAATTACTGTAAAAAGGAACGAGTATTTTAATGGTGATGGATACAATAACGCTGCAAAGAAAGCTGGATCATATCCTCTACCGGGTGCAAAAACCCGGGCGCTATACCGGCGGCGAGATCAACCAGGTGGTAAAGCCCTGGGATCAGTTGGAGACGAAAATTGCCCTGGTATTCCCGGATATATACGATATCGGTATGTCGAACCTGGGGATGGCTATCCTCTACGACCTGATCAACCAGCGCACAGACGCCCTAGCAGAACGTGCATTTGCACCTGCTGCGGACATGGAACTTGAGATGCGCCAGAACCAGGTGCCTCTCTATTCGCTTGAAAGCAAACGCCCACTTTCCGATTTTGATATCATCGGTATTTCCCTGCCGTATGAAACGCTTTACACCAATACCCTCAATTTGCTCAACCTGGCAGAGGTACCGGTCCTTTCCTCTGAGCGCACAGAGGCGCACCCGCTGGTCATTGCCGGCGGGCACGCCTGTTTCAACCCGGAGCCCATGCATGCCTTTATCGACGCCTTTGTGATCGGTGAAGGTGAAGAAGTGATCCTGGAGATCCTGGATGTGTACCAGCTATGGAAAAAGAGCGGGGGGCAGCGGCAGGAATTGCTTTTAGACCTGGCGAAAATCTGGGGCGTGTATGTACCCTCGTTGTACCAGGCTGAATATCACCAGGACGGGACGTTCGCCCGGATGCAAAAACTGGCGCCGCAAGCACCTTCGACCGTGGTCAAACGCATCGTTGCTACACTACCCCCACCCACCACCCGGCTGTTGGTGCCGTATATTGACACGGTTCACAACCGGGCGCCCATTGAAATTATGCGCGGCTGCTCGCGCGGCTGCCGTTTCTGCCACGCTGGCATGGTGAACCGCCCGGTACGCGAAAGACCGGTCGAAGAAATCATCCAGGCTGCTGATGAAGCCCTGGCCAACACCGGGTACGAAGAAATCGGGCTGCTCTCGCTATCGAGCTCCGACTATACGCATATTTTGCAGCTGGTCGACACCATTTCGGAGCGGTTTACAGGAAAAAACCTGAATATCTCTTTGCCATCTTTGCGCATTGAGAGCTTTTCCGTGGACTTGATGGATGCCTTGCAAGACTCGCGCCGCAGTGGGTTCACCCTGGCGCCCGAAGCCGCCACGGAGCGTATGCGTGAGATCATCAACAAACCCGTACAGACACAACAGCTGCTGGACACAGCGCACGCCATCTATGAGCGCGGCTGGCACAATATCAAGCTGTACTTTATGATCGGCCACCCTTCCGAAACGTTGGAAGATGTGCAGGCGATCGCTGACCTTTGCAAGCAGGTATTGGCGGAAGGCCGTAAGGTGATTGGCAAACGAGCCCAAGTGACTGCCGGTGTGAGCACATTCATCCCCAAAGCGCACACCCCGTTCCAATGGGCATCTTGCGACACAGTTGAGCAGATCATTGCGAAGCAGGACCTGCTCCGGCAAGCGCTGCGTTCCCCTGGACTAAAGCTGAGTTGGAACAAACCTGAAGAGACTTTACTGGAAGCCTGGCTTTCACGCGGCGACCGGCGTATATCTCAGGTGATTTTCAACGCCTGGATATCTGGGGCAAAATTTGATGCCTGGAAGGAACACTTCCGTTTTGACCTGTGGCAGCAGGCATTTGAAGCTGCTGGAGTGGACCCGGCTTTCTTCAGCCACCGCCAGCGCACCATGGATGAAGCTTTCCCTTGGGATCATATCAGCACCGGCGTGAGCAAAAAGCACCTGGCACAAGATTACCTGTGGAGCCTGCGGGGGAAGACGCGCGCCGACTGCCGCCGGCAGTGCTATGCCTGCGGGATTTTGCCTACCTTTGCGGAATTGAGAAGACAGACGCCAGGTGATTTCTGGAAGTGTCCAGAGCTAAAACCATTGCAACCTGCAAATCCGGAGAAAAATGCTCCCTCAAAAAACCCTGCTGAACCCGATAGCGATGAAATGGAGAGAGCATGCGCCTGAGAATGACCTTCAGTAAAAATGAGCTGATGCGCTTTACCGGTCATCTGGATTTGCACCAGGCCTGGGAGCGCACCTTTCGCCGCGCCGCACTGCCGATTGCCTACAGCCAGGGTTTCACCCCGCACCCGCGCATCAACCTGGCTTCTGCCCTGCCGCTTGGTTTCACCAGCACAGCCGAGCTGGTGGATGTGTGGCTGGAAGACGAACTGCCGCTAAACACCATTCAAGCAGCCCTGGAGCGCGCCCTCCCCCCGGGCATCCAGGTCTCGCATATGGAAACCGTCAGCGACCGCCTGCCCAGCCTGCAAAGCGTTCTGGTCGCTTCAGAATTCGAAGCAACCATCCTGGAACCTGTTGTGGATTTACAGGCTCGCGTATTCCAGCTCCTTGAATCGAAAAGCCTGCCGCGCGAGCGCAGAGGAAAACCGTATGACCTGCGCCCCTTGATTTTGGAGCTAACACAAATTGACAACGATGAACATGACCGCCAGCGCTTGCGCATGCTGCTCTCGGCAAGCGAAGGAGCGACGGGCCGCCCGGAGGAAGTGTTGGCTTGCCTGGGAATCCAGGCGCAGGATTGCCGTGTCCAGCGCACCAGGTTAGTCTTTTAAATAATATGCGTCCCGCCAAAGCCGTGGTAAAATTGGCAGGCGAAACGCAAGATGGATCGTCATAAGCCCCCATAGCTCAGTGGATAGAGCGTTGCCCTCCGGAGGCAAAAACCCGCGTTCGAGTCGCGGTGGGGGTACTGCATAACTTCTCCAGCATGCCAGATACAAACCTAAGCAGCTATACCGCCTTTTCTAAAGGTTAGCAATCGTGCGCCTTCTACTTGCTGAAAGATAGCTCCCTGGCCGACCGTCCTTAATACCGCCGCTTCATCCACCACTTTTGTACCTGAAAGAATATCCACCCCATGTTCAAATAACACTGGTGAAAGGGGAGTGCTTGGCCCCAGCATCATTAACAAGGCGTCTGGTCGGCAAAACTGGAGCAAAACGTCTAATGTGTGGTTGATTAACGAACTGCTGGTAATCGCCACGACATCCGCCCGGGGGATTAAATCAGCGGCTGCTTCAGAAGGATGATCCCCATCTGATGGTTTTTGTTCGATCACCCATAATTGACCCACCTTGTTGCGTAACCTTGGGATAAAGGGAAAATGACCTACCAGGGCCACGTTTTTGCCCTGACCTTTTTCAATAAGCACTTCAGAAGCGTTTAGCTCAACCGCCCGGCTTTCATCCATCATCAACAACGAATTGATGGCTGCCACGCCAATACTGGCTTCCAGGGGGTTTTCAGAAAGAGCATAATCTGCCAGCTCACGAGCGCTCTTCTTATGCAGGCTGCCCACATCAGTTACTTGTTCGTGCCCGTGAGGTTTATCCCCCGTTATGGTCGATGCCATACCGCAGAAGCGGCTGCATACAACCGTCCAATGAACGCCTACCAGGATGGCTCGAACTGGTGCATCTTCTTGAAGGGTATCCAATATCTGTTTGAGAATTTGCATGAATGAATCTCCCTGTGTTTCGTCATTGACCCATCATGTGAATAATGACCTGTGTTTGCGAAAATTACTATTGGTAAAGTTTCCACATGCGAGCAAGTTCGTCATCTTCGCAATGAATTTCTTGGTAATGGGTGCTTTGTCCCTCCCGTCTGATATCAACACCGTCACCTACTTCTATCCGGCCAATATCTGCGAAAAATATACCCTTTTCTCGAAGGCTGTTTGCGGCATTTTCAACCTTCTCGTGAGGAATGGTGGCCACCAGGGTGCCTGATGAGATCATGCGAAGCGGGTCAAACTGGAAGGCCTGGGCAAAGCGCGAGACAACATGCGGAACAGGTATTTGCTGAGCATCCACATGCATGCCGACGCTGGATAACCTGGCTATCTCCAGAAGGGTTTCCAGCAACCCACCGCGAGTTACATCGTGCATGGCAGTAGCACCCACATCAGCAAGGATAAGAGCTTCCGGAATGATACTCACTTCTTTCAATATCTCGCGAGCTTGCATAAGCTCGCCTTCGCTCAATCCTAAACGCCATGCAACCTGAGCAAAATCATTGGCAAGAATTGCAGTGCCTTCCAAAGCAATCCCCTTTGTTACAAAGATGTGATCGCCTACCTGCGCGCCTTTTGTACACACTGGTTTTTTGCCAGAAATGGTTCCCAGTGCTGTGACAGCCACCAATGGTCTGGATAAGGCTGCCGAATATCCGGTGTGACCGCCAATTATGGAAACGCCAGTCTCTCGTGCCGCCCGGTTGATATCCTGCATGATCTCAGCCAAGAGTGCTTCATCTTCTTGCTTTGGCACCAAAACCAGCAGCAATATCCAGCGCGGCGGTGCGCCGCTTGTGGCGATATCATTACATGCCACATGCACAGCCAGCCAACCGATGTTATTCACTGCGCCAATGATTGGATCAAGATGGGAGACCAGGATGCTGTCGTCGATGCGCGTAAGTGCGACATCTTCGCCAAACACTGCTCCCAGGATGACATCGGGATCATGGGTTTCTATAAATGGATGAACACATCGATTAAGGACATCTAACGAAAATTTAGACATGGAGAGTTTGATCCTTTATGCTATGTTGTCGGGTAATAAGACGGCGATGCGCTCCAATAACGTACACCGAACCTCTCGACCACTTGTGCTCTTCCGCTGGCTTCTAAATCCCTTAGAACCGCAGTCACATCCCCCGGTGAGAAATTATTCAGGGTCGAGATCAGCTCATGCTCTAACATTGGGTGACGAGTAATAATCCCGACCACTGCATCCAATAAAGATTCGGACCCACTGAGATCGAAGGTTCCACTGGCAGGATGGATAACTTTTGCCAGCTCCCCCAATATTGCACGTGCTCGCAATAAACCATTTTCGTCCGGAGGCTGGACCCAGGTTTCCACAGGAGGCCGGTCAGGCTGAAGGATGTGTACCTCGTCTGGTTTTATTTGCCGTAATACTTCTGCAATTTCACGAAAAGCCTCTTCTGTGTCATTCAAACCACGCACCAACATCACTTCAACCCAAAATTTCCCTTGATATTCCTTG
>CAZTMX010000183.1:0-5794 GCA_964614855.1 uncultured Anaerolineaceae bacterium
GAGATTATCCATCAGGAAATCGTGGTATTCCCAAAAAGCATCCTGATCGCCAGCACACTCGCTGGCTTCTGCTGCCCAGTTGGATTCCTCGCCTAAAAAGGTGAAGTGCCAGTAGCCAAAGCGCACATCGCCTGTTTGAACATATTTTTCATCGATCTGACGACCCGCGTCAGCTGCAAATTTGCCGCAGTATGGTCACTGAAAGTCGCTGAATTCGATCAGCGTGATCTTTGCATCGGGATTGCCTTTGAAGTGCCGCATCTGGCTGATCAGAAAATCCATCATTTCTTCAGCGCTTTGCGGAGCCTGCTCCGGCGCAACCACCGCGGGAGCCGTTGCCTGGGCTGATGGCTGTTCAGTTTTGGCTTCGCCTGTCAGGTAAGGGCGTGCGAAATAACCGCCAGCCAGCCCGATAAGCAGCATCACCAGACCGACAACCGGTGTGGCCCAGGAATAGAAATTTATCGTAAACGCCGGGCGAGATTCGCCGGGTTGTCCATCCATATTACTGCTCCTATCTGCATCAATGCATTTTGGTTTATGGGTTCTCGATAAACAGCTCCATCACCTGAGAACCTGCAGGTATTCTACCAAATTAAAGAGTAAATCGGGTGGATTGGGCAGGTATAATATTTGTATGATAAATAAACCTTTAGAAGTCATCGTTGGTGAATTATTACGGGAGCGCGGTCTGCGCCTGGCAGTGGCAGAATCATGCACTGGTGGTCTGATCGGTCACAGGATTACCAATATCCCTGGTGCATCGACCTATTACATGGGCAGTGTGACCGCATATGCCTATGAATCAAAAGTGCGCTTGCTGGGGGTGCGCTGGAGTACGCTGGAAAAATACGGTGCGGTGAGCGAACATACGGTCATAGAGATGGCGCGCGGAGTGCGCAACGCGCTGGCGGCAGATATTGGGCTGGCAGTGAGCGGCATCGCCGGGCCGGGCGGCGGCACCCCCGAAAAACCAGTCGGTTTCACCTGGATCGGGTTGAGCGCAGGGGATGTCGATGAGGCCTGGTCTTACACCTGGAAGGGCGATAGGGTGCAGGTTAAAGAACAATCCGCCGAGCAGGCATTGCAACTGCTGGCGGATTATTTAGCAAGTGAGCAGGGGTAGATTAGTCTTTATTCCCCCAACCTGCCGCGCTCCTCTTCAACAATCGTTGGCTCGAGCTTGCGAAACAAGGGCGCAGGCTGCACGGTCTTTTGTCCTGGTTGCAGTTGACTCGGAGACCATTGAGGTTTTGTGACACCCGGGCGGTAGCGCAGACCAGTGTGCTCGCCCAGCGAATCCTGCACGGTTTGGATGAATTGCTCGCCAAACAGGGGCGTGGTGTATCCAAGATACGCATGCAGTTTTTCGCAAGTAAACGGTAGAAACGGCGAAAATAGGATCTTGATCGAGTCGATCGCTTTCATTGCAGTATAAATTGATTTTGCTGCTGCTTCTTTATCGGTCTTTATTTCAAACCAAGGCGCAGCCTGGTCAATATATTTATTTACTTCGCTGGCCAAGCGCATGGCTTCACCCAGTGCGGCTCGCAATCGAACGGCTTCCAGGTGTTCGGCGACGCTGGCAAACCCGCTTTCCACCACGGACAGGATATGCTCATCTTCGGGTCTGAGTTGACCCGGTTCAGGTACCACACCTTCCCAGTGTTTGTAGGCGAATGAAAGCACGCGGTTTACCAGGTTACCCCAGGTCGCCACCAGCTCATCGTTGTTACGGCGCAGAAAATCGTTCCAATCCCAGTCGGTATCCTTGCTTTCGGGCATATTGACCGTCAGGTAATAGCGCAACGGATCGGGATCATAACGGGTGAGGAAATCCAACCCCCAAACCGCCCAATTGCGGCTGCCCGAGATTTTCTGTCCTTCCAGGTTCATAAACTCGTTGGCTGGCACATCGTACGGCAGGGTCAGGCGTGTGCCTTCCTTGCCCAGGAAGAGCTTGCCAAACCATTCACCTGCGCCGATGAGCTGGGCGGGCCAGATCACGGCATGGAAGGGGATATTGTCCTTACCGATGAAATGGAAGGTCTTTGCATTTGGATTAAACCACCAATTCTCCCAGGCATCTGGCTGTCCGCTGAGCTGCGCCCATTCCACCGAGGCGGATAGATATCCGATAACAGCTTCAAACCAGACGTACAGACATTTTCCATCCCAGCCTTCTACGGGCACCGGGATACCCCAGTCCAGGTCGCGGGTGATGGCGCGCCCGTGCAGCCCTTGCGCCAGGATTTGCCCAAGGGATTGGCGCAGCACGTTTGGCCGCCAATATGCCTCTCGCTGGCGGATGAATTCCACCACTTCTGGTTCCAATGCGCCCAGGTCCAGGTAATAATGCTCGGTTTCGCGCAACTCGGGTGTGGTGCCGTCGATCTTTGAGCGCGGGTCGACGATTTGGGTGGCATCCAGTAAGTTTCCGCACCCGTCACACTGATCCCCGCGGGCATTGGGGTAGCCGCACAGGTAACATGTGCCTTCCACATAACGGTCTGGTAAGAAGCGGCCCTGGCTGGGGGCAAACCATTGTTGCTGTTTTTCTCTATAGAGAAATTCATTCTTTAATAAAGCCAGGAAGATTGCTTGCGAGACCTTGAAGTGGTTGTCGGTATGCGTGCTGGTAAAGAGGTCATAATTGATGCCGAGTTTCTGAAAAAGCTCGATGAACCCCGTGTGGTATTTCTGATAAATCGCTTCGGGGGTGGTGCCATCCGCCTCGGCGCGCACGGTCACGGGTGTGCCGTGGGAATCGGAACCCGATACCATGATCACCTGGTTTCCCACCAGCCTGTGGTAGCGTGCGAAAATATCGGCTGGCAAGTGTGAGCCGGTGATGTTGCCCACATGGATATTTGAATTTGCATAGGGCCAGGCAACCGCGACAGTTATGAATTCCGACATGATAAACCTCCCGAAAAGACCGATAGATGTTGAAAATAAAAGGGCTGTCCGGTGGTGGACAGCCCGCAGTTTTCACTTCACAGGGAAACTCACCCTGTTTTTTGCGCAATCCTGGCTGCCCAATTCGAGGCGCGCAAAGGCATGACCATGGGGCGCATCATAGCCATTGAGTAGCTTGAGAGAATGGACGGGCAGGATAACGGCATCATTTTTCCTGTAAATTAAAATCTTGATTAAGTCTATAACGTGAAATTCAATTTGTCAAGAGCCGACCTTCTCACCCCAGGTCGCTCAGCCGGCGCGCACGTCCCGGTTGGCGCAATTGCCGCAGCGCCTTGCCTTCGATTTGGCGGATGCGTTCTCGGGTGAGGCCAAATTTCTGGCCCACTTCTTCCAGCGTATAAGCCCTATCTTGACCCAGACCAAAACGTAGACGCAGTACGCGGGCTTCACGCGGCGAAAGGGTGGACAGAACTTCTTCAACGCGTTCACGCAGGATATTCTCATAGGTGATTTGGGCAGGGCTGGGAGAATTTTCGTCCACCACATACGAGCCGATTTCGTTGTCTTCTTCATCACCAATTGGGGTTTCAAGAGAAACAGCCGGCTGTGACACTTGCAATATCCAGCGTAATTTGGCAAGCGTTACGTTCAAATCTGCAGCAATCTCTTCATGGGTCGGTGTGCGTCCGAGCAGCTGTTCCAGGTTTTGTGTGGTTTTATAAATTTGTCGCAGGCGATCTGTCATATGTACTGGCATACGGATGGTTCGCCCCTGATCGGCAACGGCGCGCGTGATCCCCTGGCGAATCCACCAGGTCGCATAAGTCGAAAAACGAAATCCCCTTTGGTATTCAAATTTCTCAACAGCTCGCATCAGCCCCAGGTTGCCTTCCTGGATCAGATCCAAAAAAGGCACACCTCGCCCCAGGTATCTCCTGGCGATACTGACGACCAGGCGTGTGTTGGATTTGATCAAGGTTTCACGTGCAGAGCGACCGTCTTTGATCTGTGCTTCCAATTCCTGGCGCAATAGGGCATCATCCCCGTTGAGTCGGGCAAGTTCAATTCTTGCCTGGGAGGACTGAGCAATACGCCTGGCAATTGCTTGCTCTTCTTCAAGCGAGAGAAGGGGCGTGAGCGCCATTTCACGCATGTATAAGCTGATCGAATCGTCGATAGGGATTTGTTCGAGCAAACCAGGATCGCCGGATGGGTTGCCCACATCGAGTGTTTCTTTCTCAACACCATCTGGCTCTACAATTTCAGTGCCGTGCAGGACAAGAATTTCAACCAGCCTGGCAAGGCCCGGGTTGTCATGTTCGTAACGCGGGAATAACTCCAGGATATCTTCAAGGGTTAGATATCCCTGAACGGCTGCCTTATCAAGCAGGGTGTGAAGTATTTGGCTGTTCTGTTCTCTGTTAACCAGAGAAGCCATGGATTGCCCTCCTGGCTTTACGAATTATAAAGCAGTATTGGTATTTGTAGGTTTACCCGGGTAGAGGGTTGTCATTCTCGGATCGCAGATTCTTAAGGATATCCAGACGGGCATCCGTGGTTTCTTCCTGGTGGTCACATATCTCATGATTGAGGTTTTCCCCACATATTGGGCATAATCCCTTGCAGTCTGGGCAGCACAGTGGACTGATTGGAATGGCTAAAAGCATTTCCTCCCTTACAATTGGCGCCAGGTTGATTTTGCCATTCTCCGGCAGGATTAAACCCGAATCGGTAACCGAATTGCGATTAAAGGCGTACAATTCAGTAAAATCGGTTTCTAAGTATTGGTTAAATTCATCCAGGCAACGTACGCATTCCGATTTTACCAGGGCATTCAATCGTACCTGCAGCAGCAATCCTTGGGCAGTCCTGGTGACTTTGGCTTTGCCTGATATATCTACAAGATCCAGGTCGGGAGGAATATGGACTTCATCGGCCTCAAGCGGAAATTCACGGCTGAAGCCAATCGTTTGGTGAACGATAAAACCGATATTGAGGAGGAGAAAATCGTTACGAGCAGGCAATGGAAGGTCTCACATAACGAGATGGTTCAGCAGTTGTTGATTTCACTGGCAGAACCTGCAGCAGACAACAGAAAATGTTCGCTTACAATTGTGATTATAACATAGCGGTTTACCCCAAACAACCAGGCTTGTTTTTGTGGAGAGTAAATGTCAAAATTATTGCTGGCCAGCAACAATCGAGGAAAATTAGCAGAATATCTAGAAATATACAGCGGGCAAACCTTTGACCTGGTAACCCCTGAGATGGTGGGCATAAATTTAGATGTAGCAGAGACAGGGAGCAATTACCAGGAGAATGCTGTGTTAAAAGGCCTCGCATTTTCCAAAGCATCGGGTTTGCTCACCCTGGCTGATGACTCGGGGCTGGAGGTTGATGCGCTTGATGGAGCGCCAGGGCTCCACTCCGCGCGCTATTCTAGCAAGCCGGGCGCCAATGATGCTGACCGGCGCAGGTTTCTCCTGCAAAACTTATCTGGCAAACCTCAGCCCTGGTCTGCTCGCTTTCGTTGTGTGATTGCAGTGATCGACCCTACAGGAGAAATGCAGATCGTCGAAGGCATCTGTCCAGGTGAGATTATTTCAGAGGAAAGGGGCGAAAACGGCTTTGGCTACGATCCAATATTCTTATTGCCTGAGACTGGTCGAACGATGGCGGAATTACCGATGGATGAAAAGAACCACCTCAGCCACCGCGGACGTGCAGCCGCGGCTGCCCTGCCGGTGATCCTTTCCATGCTCAAAGATCAATGACATGAAATCTCGTGCCAGCCTGCTGAAACAGCTTTTTCGCTTAGGATGATTTCTATGCCTAAACCATATCCTTTGCCAGTGCCGGATTGGGGTGTGAT
>CAZTMX010000184.1:0-5789 GCA_964614855.1 uncultured Anaerolineaceae bacterium
AGAGCTGAACACCTCGGTCAGAAACCTGCCGGGTTGGGCTCAAACCCCCGGCCAGCCGGGTTGGGCCAAGTTCGGCTTCAAAGTCAAGGACTCCGACGGCCACTGGTCCAAAGAAGTAAAGGTTGATGTCCTGATCGCGGAAGCGATCACCCGGATCTACAACCCGATGGTTCTCAAGTAAGTAGCTTTTTCTAAGTTTTGCCCTCCCACGCCGTCCTTGCGGCGGCGTGGGAGACTTTGCTGAATTCTTGTCCGGGCGTGAAACTTAACAATACAGGATATTCGATGCGATTTTTGAGGTTCTTTCTTCTTTTAATAATAGTTTTCCTGCCGTTAAGCTCGGCGCAGGGTTCTCCTGACCTGGACCCCGGTTTGCCGCTAGAGCCAACCTGGACCAGCGATGGTGTACTCACCGGTTCGCAGCACGGGACGACAGTAGGGATCAACGGCGATCTTAACGGCGACGGATATGACGACCTGTACATCGGCGCGCCAAAAGTGAGCAGCCCTGATATTGATCGAAGTGGTGTATTGTATGTCTACCAGGGCGGTAATTCTGGGCTGGGAGTGGGTCCGCATTGGACCGAATACGGCCCCAAAAAGGGCAGCGATTTCGGCGGCGCAGCCGCCTGGGCTGGTGATGTGGATGGAGATGGGTGCGATGAGCTGATTGTTGGCGCCCAGCTGTATAGTGAAACCGATGGCGATATCAAGTTGGCTAACGAAGGCGCGGCTTTTTTGTACTATGGAGCGGCCTATGGCTTGGATCCTGACCCTGGTTGGAGCTATTTTGGATACCAGCAGGATGCCAAGTTCGGCTATTCTGTGAGCAGCGCTGGGGATGTCAACAACGACGGTTACGATGATGTCATCGTCGGCGCACGCGGCTACACTTACATCTATGAAAACGAAGGCGCAGCCTATGTCTTTCACGGCTCGCCTGCGGGATTGCATTTCACCCCCGACTGGCTTGTCTACGGCGACCGGCCCACAGCCTCTTTCGGATCTGCGGTCGCCGGTATCGGCGATATCAACGGCGACGGCTTCGATGATGTGGCTGTCGGCGCATTGGGTTGGGATGGAATCACCATTTCCGATACCGGTGCGGTAAAAGTTTTCCTGGGTTCGGCAACCGGTTTGCAAACGACCGCCGCCTGGTTATTTGAAGGAAGCCTGCCCGGCTCACGGCTGGGCACATCGGTCGCCGGCGTTGGGGATGTTAACAACGATGGTTATGCCGATATGCTGGTCGGCGCTCCGGCCTGGGGGCCTGCCTTTTCATATGAAGGCGCAGCCTACCTGTTCCTGGGCAGCCCATCTGGTTTTTCGGCTGTACCGGACTGGAGCTACACCGGCAGGCAGCAGGACGCCTATTTTGGGTACAGCCTGTCTGCAGCCGGCGATCTCAACCAGGACGGCTATGATGACGTGGTGATCGGCGCCTACCAGTACACGGATACCAACTCAAAAGAAGGCCGGGCTTTCGTGTTCTACGGCGGTCCTGGCGGTTTGCTCAACTTCCCCACCTGGTGGGCGGATGGCGAGAAAGCGGATGCCACTTTCGGCTATGCCGTGGGCGGCAGCGGCAACCTGAACGGCGATGATTACCTGGACCTGGTCGTGGGTGCACCGGAGTACCGCCTGGATGAATTAAAATACGGGCGCGGGTTCGTCTTCTACGGCGTCCCCGAAGCACCGGCTATGCCCGTTGTGACTGTTTATTTACCGTTACTGATGAAGTAGCCGCAAGGCTAAACTTACTGGAAGGATAACAGGAAAATTGCTATGGCGCAGCAATCTCCACTCTCTTGGAAAGAACGTTTGATCTACAACCGTGCGGACCCACGCACGGCGGAGCGCAATAACGTCCGCGGGATACTCAACAATGTCATCCTGCACCTGCACCCCACCACGGTGCCGGTGAGGGCGTTACGCTATACCTACACCTGGGGGCTGGGCGGGCTCTCGGCGCTGTTGGCGCTGGTTTTGGGCGCCACCGGTCTGCTGCTGATGTTCCGCTACGAAGCCCGGGTGGATTATGCTTACCTGAGCATCCAGCAGATGGAGACACAGGTGATGTTCGGCTCGCTGGTGCGCGCCCTGCATCACTGGTCGGCCAACCTGCTGGTGGTCACCGCTTTTTTGCACTTATTGCGTGTTTTTCTCAGCGGCGGTTTCAAAGAAGGGCGCGCCATGAACTGGTACATCGGCGTGGCGCTGCTGGTGCTGGTGCTGGCATCGAACTTCACCGGCTACCTGCTGCCCTGGGACCAGCTGGCTTATTGGGCCATCACGGTCAGTACCTCCTTGTTCGCTTACATCCCCCAGATTGGCCAGGTGCTCAGCCGCTTCTTGCTGGCCGGGCCTGAAGTGGGCCAGGGCGCGCTGAGCAACTTTTATGCTTTTCACGTAGTGGTTTTTCCCTCCCTGCTCGCCATCCTGATGGGCTACCATTTTTGGAAGATCCGCAAAAACGGCGGCATCTCCCAGCCGCGTGAGGAGGATGGGAGGAGGGTGACCACCCTGCCGCACCTGTTGCAGATCGAGATCGCTGCCGGGCTGGTGCTGCTCACGACGCTGCTGATGTACAGCATGCTGCGCCCGGCCCCGGTTGGACCGATCGCCAACCCGCTGGAAAGCCCGAACCCGGCCAAGGCCGCCTGGTATTTCCTGGGGTTACAGGAATTACTGCTGCATATGCACCCGTTGGTAGCCATCGGACTGGTGGGGCTGGCGCTGGGGGCTTTGTTTATCACACCGATTTTGGATCGCAACCATGCCGATATCGGGATTTACTTCCGCTCCAAGCAGGGCAAACGCAGCGCACTTGCCGGTCTTCTCCTGGGGATTTACCTGGTTCCTTTCCTGGTGATCCTGGACGAATACTGGCTGGACCTCCCCGGCTGGCTGTCGAGCTGGCCGACCTGGTTGTCCACCGGGCTGCTGCCCTTTCTGACCACACTGGGTTTCTTTGGGCTGTTTTATTTGGCTCTGCGAAAAATCACAGTTCAGGGGCGCGTGATCAACCACAGCGAAGCGCTGTTGGGTGTGTTTGTCTTTTTGATGACAAGCTTTATCATGCTGACCATTATTGGTAACCTTTTCCGCGGCGAGAACATGGCATTACTGCTGCCGTTCTTGCATTAATTTATTTGTAGAGGTGAAAAATGAAGGCGCACATGGATCACCAACCAGAAGATAACCTGGAAGAGACAGGGCTGACCCGGCGGAATTTTCTCAAGATGGGCGTCGGCGCGCTCAGCGCGCTGGCAGCACTTGAGATCGGCGGGGCAAGCCTCCTGTTTTTGAAATCACGCAGCCAGGAAGGAAAATTTGGCGGCGAATTTATCCTGGGAGAGCCGGATGCTTTTCCAAACAATTCGGTGACTGAGTATGCTGACGGCAACTTCTTTCTCATCCGCACCCAGGAAGGCGGTTTTCTCTCGGTTTACCGCCGCTGCCCGCACCTGGGCTGCACCGTCGAGTGGGTGGAAGCAAAGCAGCGCTTTTACTGCCCTTGCCACGCCTCTAGCTTTGATATGCACGGCGATTTTGTCAGCCAGCCTGTGCCGCGTGCCCTGGACACCTTCGAGGTCAAGATCGAAGACGGCCAGGTGGTGGTGGATACATCGAAAATTACCCAGCGGGAACGCTTCTCGCCGGACCAGCTTATTTACGGGTAGAGGATTGGTACAGGGATGGGTGCGATGAACCGTTATGATGTGATCAGCCTGATTGTCCTGGCAGCCTTTATCGTAATGCTGCCGTTGTATGCTGTGAATGAGCCGGCGCGCATGCAGACAGCGCAAGACAACCTGCGCCTGCAGACGCTGGATGAAGCTGCGGTGAGTTATGGCAAACTGTGCTCCACCTGTCATGGTCTGGCCGGGCAGGGGATCGGCGTGATCCCGCCTTTGAACAACCCGGGTTTCAAGGACGCCAATGCGGAAGATCTGTTCAACACCATCGCCAGGGCCGGTCACGGCACTGGGATGGCAGCCTGGCACTTGAGCGAAGGCGGTGTGCTCAACGATTACCAGATCAACCAGTTGGTGACATTGATCCAACACGCAGATTGGAAAGCGGTCAAGAAGACGGCGCTTGAACTGGGTTTGGGTGAAGAGGTGGTTACAGCAGAAGAGATGGGCGAGGCATTTATGGCGCTGGAAAACAGCGACGACCCGCACGCATGCGCGGCCTGCCATGAAGAACCGGCAGTGCACCTGGGTGAGTTCGGCCTGAGCTGCGCCCGCTGCCACAGCAGCGTGGCCTGGACGCCGGCGGTGCTGACAAAGCACATCTTTGCTCTGGATCACGGCGGCGAAGGCCAGCTGGAATGCGATACCTGCCATGTAGAAAACTACGCTGCCAATTCCTGCTATACCTGCCATGACCATACGCCGGATGATATGAAAATGGCGCACGAAAAAGAAAAGATTGCCGAGTATGAGAATTGTATTGCCTGCCATCCCACCGGTCAGCCGGATGAGGCAAGAAATGTGATGAATGGAACGCTGACTGATTTGAGCTTGAACCCTGGAAGAACAATTTCATTACCTTGACCAGGTTGTACGTATGAGGAAAAATGTGGCGCAAAATAGTAATTCCTAAATTAACAAAGTGGCAAAAAGCAGGCATCTTGCTGTTGTGTATGGCGTTTGCGGGGCTGACCGTATACGGCGTGCATGCCAGCAAGATATTAATGCCGGGCGAGACATCTGGGATGGCGCCCTTGAATACCCCGCTGCAAGGCTATGTCTCGCATTCCGAGTTTGAAAAGGAATGCACACACTGCCATGCAGCCATTCACTGCACCACCGACACCAACTGCCAGGACTGCCATGCGGATGTGGCTAAACAGCGCGCCGAGCTGACCGGCGTCCACGGCAGGCTGCCCGGGACGGAAAAATGTGCCACCTGCCATCCGGAGCACCTGGGGCGCGAAGTGGTGATCACCGATTTTGCTTTCAACAACGTGGATCACGACCAGATGGCGGGTTTTGGCCTGGGTTCGCACAAGGTGGATTACCAGAACAACCCCATGACCTGCGAAAGCTGTCACAGCCAGGATCGTTATTCTCACGAAACGCTGGACTGCCTGAGCTGTCATGTGGAACAGGATCATGCCTATATGGCGGAACATGTGGATGTCTACGGTGTGGACTGCACCCGCTGCCACAATGGGAATAACCGCCTGGCGGACTTCAACCATGAAGAAGTGTATGTGCTGGACGGGGCGCACCAGCAAGCACAGTGCGCCGACTGCCACAGCCACCAGATGACCGCCGAAACGATCGAAGGCTGTTCCTCCTGCCATGAAGATCCAACGCTGCACGCCGGGCAATTCGGGTTGGACTGCACCCGCTGCCACAATACGACAGCCTGGCAGCCTGCGCTGCTGACCAAGCACACTTTTATCCTGGATCACGGCGGGACGGAGATCTCCGAGTGCCATACCTGCCACACGGATACCTTTGCTGTCAAGACCTGTTACAACTGCCACGACCACCAGCCGGCGGACATGGAAGCGGCGCACTTGAAGGAAGGCATCACGGAATATGAGAATTGCGCCCAGTGCCATCCCACCGGCAAAGCGGGTGAAGCCGCCGAGCTGGAAAGATTATACGGGGATTTCTCCTTGATCCCGCAAAGCCAGAACGCACCGAGCGAACAAAGCTCATCTGTTTATAAACAATCTTTAGCCAGTGAAACGACAGGAGTGCAAAAAAATACGATATTTCAAATCTTAAATCCATCCGGTACGACGAATCAGGGCGCGCAAACACCCT
>CAZTMX010000185.1:0-5778 GCA_964614855.1 uncultured Anaerolineaceae bacterium
GCCGCAGGAGGTAAAGATCACCTCGCCAGGGTCGCAGTTCAAGTTGCGCGCCATTGTCTCGCGCGCCGTTTCCAGTGCGGCTTCGGCTTGCTGCCCGAAAGTGTGCACCGATGACGTGTTGCCGAAGACCTCGCTGAAATAGGGCAGCATCGCTTCCAGCACGCGCTCATCCACCGGTGTGGTGGCGGCATAATCCAGGTAGATTTTGTTTGTTTGAAGTGGGCTCATTGATTTTTTTCTACTTGCCGTATGCCGGCAGCCACAACTTGTCCAGGAAGTAGGGCATCATCTTGTGCCACCACGGCCAATCGTGGTTGACATCTTGGCCCCAGATATCCACCCAAGCTGGGATGCCTTTCGCCTCAAAGATCGCCTTCAAGCGCAGCGTATCCGCCAGCATAGCGTCTTCCCAGGCGCCCTGCCCGCAGCACACGATAATATTGCCCTTGCGGTAGCGCTCCAGGAACCACGGGTCGTTCATATTTGGCAGGTAGGCCAGCGGGGTGTTGAAATACACCAGGTCGTCCATGTAATCCCCTACAAACATTTGCAGTTGGTACAACCCGCTGAGGGCGATGGTGGTGTCAAAGACATCCGGGTGGCGCAGGTAGAAGTTCAGCGCATGGTATGCACCCATGCTGCACCCGCTGGTGATCATCCCCTGCTCGCTCCCGCCGCAAGCACCCTTGATGAACGGCGCCACTTCTTCCACGATATAGTGGTCGTAATCCTCGTGACGGCGCGCCTTATCCGCAGGGTGGGCGTTTGGGTTAGCCCAGGACTGGCTGTCGATGCTGTCCACGGCAAAGACCTTCACCATCCCGGCTTCGATCTGGTGCGCAATGGCGTCGATCATACCGAAGCCCTCATAGTCGAAAAAACGCCCGCTCTGCGCCGGAAAGACCAGCAGCGGCTTGCCGTAGTAGCCATACACCTTGATCTCCATATCCTGGTTCAGGTTGGGGCTCCACCACTTGTGATAATCGGTCTGCATGATCTTCTCCTTAGGCTCTGGATTGCGTGCTGATGCGGCGAGGCTTTGTTTTGCGGCCTGCTGCGCCGTTAATCTCGTAAAACAGGGCTTCTCGCATCAGGTGAGCGAATTGTCGTGGATCGCCGCCGCCATCTCGTGGATCTCTGACAGTTCCGTTGAGCGTGCCAGATAGCCGAAATCGCCCAGCGCGGCGCTGAAGATGCCGCTTACCGCTTCGCTGTGAACGATCTTATCACCGAACATACGCAGGATTTCTTCGTGGCTGTAGCGGTAATGGCGGTTGAGTTTGCGCCCGATATAAACGCAGTGGTAGGGGCGGGTCGCCTGGGCAGTGAAGCGGTTGTGCACCACCACAAAGGCGAACTCTTTGTAGATATCGATGTCATTCGCATAGTTGAACATATCTGTGGTCATCCCACCCGGTGGGCGCATATTGACCTCCAGCCCCACCAGCTTGCCCTCATCGAGCGTGCGAAAGAACTCGAAGTGGAAGAAACGCTCACGCACATCAAAAGCCTTCACCAGTTTGCGCCCGGCCTCTTCCAGGTCGGTGGGGATTTCGCGCAGCGAATAGTAATACACCAGCGCGTCTTCGTTCACCGTCTCCATGATCCCCATGTTGTACACGAGTGAATTCATAAAGACCAGGTTGCCGTCGCGGTCGGTCAGTCCATCAAAGGTGCAGATTTGCCCCTGGATGAACTCTTCCATGATGTACTCTACCGGCGGTTTGACCTCAAAGAAATTCTCCAGCTCTTGTGGGTTGTGGATTTTGTAAGTCGCCGCCGCCCCCACACCGCTGTCCGGTTTTGCCACCAGCGGGTAGCCGGTCTCCTCCACCAGCTTTTTTGCCTGCGCCAGCGTGTGCACCACACCGCCCCTGGCTACCGGGATACCGGCTTTGATGTACACCTGTTTCATGCGGCTTTTGCGCTTGATCTGCGGCATATCCTCGGTCTTTAGCCCGAAAATATTGAAATCCGTGCGCAGGCGGGCTTCGGTTTCCAGCCAATACTCATTAAGCGAATCCAGGCGGTCGAGCTTGCCGTAGCGGTGGGTGAAATGGCCCAGCGCTCGCAGCAACTCGTCGTAATTATGCATATCGCCCACGCGGTAATACTCGCTCAGAGCTGCCCGCAGCCCGGGGCTCAGCCGGTCGTAAGGCTCATCCGCCAGCCCGAGCACATTTGCGCCCAGGTTGTGCAGATGCACGCAAAACTGGTAGTAATTTGGAGGAAAATGGGGGGAAAGGTATACGAAGTTCATGCGTTAATTTATACGACAGAATGCGCGATTTCGCAAGAAGATGGGGGAGGGGAAAAAGAGAATTGGGTAACAAGGTGAAGTGAATAGGGAGAGACAAATTCAAGGTAGCTTTTCTACGATTACGAATAGCATAAATTTTCACGAACTTTGATGTACAATTACCGGGATCAAGATTGGCATCGCTTCCCGCCGCTGACAAAAGGATTTCGGTTCATTTTTACATCCCGATCATGGCTTACGAGACATCAAACCGATTTTCCACCAAGATCTCTCCGCCAGTCAAACGCCCTCTGCTGGTCAAGCGCTCGCGCCTGGTTGAATTTTTACGCCTGGGGATGAAACGCAAGCTCAGCCTGGTGATTGCGCCTGCAGGGTTTGGCAAAACGACTTTATTAGGTGAATGGCAGGCCACCATCTCAAAAGAAGCTTGGCCGGTGGTTTGGATCACGCTCGATCAGGATGACAATGATCCACTGCTCTTCTGGGGGTATGTGCTGGATGCCCTGCTTACGATCAATCCGGATTGGCAGTTTGACCAGCCAAAGCTAGACCCAACCACAGGTGGCATTGACCACCAATTTCTGGCTTCAGTAACCAATCAGATCGCTGCATCTCCTGACAGTTTTAGCCTGATCCTGGATGATTACCACGCCATACAGGTTGATCTGATCCACAAAGACCTCCTCTACTTCATCAATCATATGCCGGTACAAATGCACATGGTGGTCTCCAGCCGGGTGAAACCGCAGTTTCCAGTTTCAGAGCTGCGGGTAAGAGACCAGTTAATCGAAATTGGCACACCGGACATGAGTTTCAGCGCTGGTGAGTGTGAAATCTTTTTGAATAAGGTAAAAGGGCTGGATTTGAGTTCAAACGAGGTAGATTTATTGGCCTCGATCACAGAAGGTTGGGCAGCGGGTCTTCAGATGGCAGCGCTGTCGATCAAAAATCAACCCGATGCTGCGCAGTGGATCTACAGCTTGAACGGCAGCCAGGGCTTTATTTTTGATTATTTGACCGAAGCAGTATTGGATGTACAGGATGAGACGATCCAGGATTTTTTGCTCAAAACATCAATTTTGAACGAAATCTCTGCGCCTTTGTGCGACTACATGCTCGAGAATCATGACAGCCAGGCCAGGCTGGACTATCTTGAAAATACCAACCTTTTCATCTCTCCACTAAACGAAAACCGCCTTTGGTATCGTTATCATGCCTTATTTGCAGATATTTTAAAAATACGCCTGGAGCGCAAATACCCATCAGAAATTCCAAATCTGCATTTGCGCGCAGCCACATGGTTGAACAAGAACAATTTTCCTGAAAGAGCCATCCCACACGCCTTTGCGGCGGGTTATCCAGAAATGGCAGCAGATATCATCGAAGGTTGTGCACTTCAAGCTCTTGGACGCTTAGAGGTAATTACCTTCAGGAAGTGGATAAGACTCTTACCTGATACATTATTAGTGCGAAGGCCTTCTTTATGGATTTACAGCGCCATGGCTGAAAACGCCCTGGGAAACCTGGATGAAGCCGAAACCACGCTGCGTAAGATCAAAAGCAGGCTGGAAGACGCAAACCGAGATGGACTGGAAGACACAGACCTGGCGCTGCTGTTTCAGCAAATCACTGCCCTCCAGGCTGTAGTGGATCTTCAGACTGACAAATATCCCACAGGCATTATGCTGGCGATGCAGGCGATGGTTGATCTGCCGGAAAGCGATTCCTTGTTATACGGTTGGCTCAATCACTTTCTCGGTTATGCATATGAAATGGCAGGGGATCTTGAAGCTGCGGTTAAGTCATTCACCTTGGGGGCTGAAAATTCATTAAAGCACAAAATTCCTGCCGGAATTCTTTCCCGATGCGAGATCGGTCGTATCCGAAAGATGCAGGGGCGTTTGCGCGATGCTGAGCGCGAGTACCGGCGGGCGCTGGAATTTGCCGCAAAAACCAGCATGGAAAGAGAAATGGTTATTTTGGCCCAATTAGGATTGGGTGATGTTCTGATGGAACAGAATAACCCGAAAATTGTGGATCAATGGGCAAAACAGATCGAGACTTTCCTTCCCGAAGCAAACATCAGTCAATTTGGATACCTGTTTGCAGTGAGCTTTTACACCTACCTGGCGAATTATTACCTGGAACGCGATATCTCCAAGGCAAAACTCTACTTGCAGAAAGCCCGCAGCGAGCTCAAAAAAACAAAACCCCTGTTTTATCTTTCACTCCTGACAGATTTGAGGATCAAAATCTGGCTGGCAGAAGAAGATACTGCTTTTGCCCTGCGTTGGGCCGAGAAGAAAACTGCCGTAATGGAGAGCGGCGGGATGTTGACCCCGTCGGACAAAATCGGCCTGGCGCGCATCTACCTGGACCGGTCCAAAGCCGAGGCTGCATATCCGATTTTGGACCTGGTGGAGGCAGAGGCGCATAAGCTCGGTATCATGGAAAAGCTGATCGAAACCCTGATTCTGAAAGCACGAGCGCTGCACATCCTCAATCAAGAAGAAAAGAGCTTGCAAACCCTCACGCAGGCGCTGAAACTGGCCGAACCGGAAGGCTATGTGCGAATTTTTGTGAGCGAACGCAAGCAAATTCATTATCTTCTTTCCAAATTACTGACCGCTTTCACTCGTAGACCAGTTCAGACAGCAATTTTGCCTTCGAAAGCCTATATCGAAAGATTATTGTCTGCTTTTGGTCACTCGACGCAACCAGCTGGTGTCACAGATACTCGGGGAGGGAATGCCCCATCCACCACAACCTCGATGCTCGAGCCTTTGAGCCAGAGAGAGCTGGACGTTTTGGCCTTGTTAAAAGATGGAAAATCTGGCAGTGAGATCGCCAGGCTGCTGGTGATCTCGAATAACACTGTGAAAGTGCATATTCGCAACATCTATCAGAAGCTAGATGCACACAATCGAAACGAAGCGCTGGAGCGCGCCTCGGAATACCACCTGCTCGATTAAGTCCCTGGGGGGATTGTTTCTGTAGGAAAACCAGCCAGAGCTGGCAGCTTTTGTGAAAAATAATACCAGGATTAACCCAACCCTGTATAGGGTTAGGGTGATGTGTTTGGATTGTGCTTGTGCAATAATTATCAAGGCACACTATTGCCGGAGAAAATAAAAGTTCTTCAACCAAAGCCCGATCAATGAATTTTTGTCTCCAGATGAAAGGAAGAAAAATATGGAATTTAAAAACGATCTAGGCAAACCATGGCGTTTTGAAGAAGATGGTCTTACGGTTACTAGATCATGTGTGTGGTCGCCGCCAGGTTGCCATCCAGTGGGATGCGGAGTTAAGTTCTTCGTGGACAAGGATGGTAAGTTGGTGAAGGTCGAGGGAGATGAAAACCAACCCATCACCCACGGTACGCTGTGCGTACGCTGCCTCACCATGAAGGATTACATCTATCACCCCGACCGCATTCTTCACCCCATGAAACGCGATCCTAAAGATCGCGGCAAGGCGGATAAGTGGGTGCAAATCACCTGGGATGAGGCTTTTGACCT
>CAZTMX010000186.1:0-4474 GCA_964614855.1 uncultured Anaerolineaceae bacterium
GCAATTACGCGAAAACGCTGCTCGGTGGATTGCGCCAGGGCTTCTGCCTTGAGATATTTTTCTTTCATTATGTCAAGCTTGAAGGATAGCCTGGTCAATTCAATTTGGGGGTCAGATTCTTTGCCGCCGAATTCGTCCAGGTCTTCTTCTGGAAGCATCGGTGTTGGCGCATCCTCCGCTACAGAATCTACTGCAGAATATTCCACGTGATTTATCTTTCCATCGAGCAAAACACCCAAACCGGCAGCCACCACCAGCCATGGCAATGTATAAAATACACGCGACACAAACCCTGCGTTGGGGAACCACAAAGTCCTGGCAGCTTCGGAGATAATCACCCCCAGGGTGAACAAGGCAGCAAAAATGAGAAAACGGCGTCTTAGGTGGTAAGACACAGAAATTGCCTCCACTCATGCAGTCGAGAAATACAACCCTGTGGCAAATTGCCCAAATCTTGGTACCAGTATAGCATAATCCGCATTTGTTGATCGAACAACCAAACAAACGTGGAGGAATACGCCAACACCCCTGCAGCCGTATTTAACTGAATTGCCCCTAAAAATCAGCATCTATCCGATGACAGAAGCAAATTTTTATTGTAAATAAACAATGAGGCAATCTTTTCGCCTTTTATCTGAGCTCTGAATTGCGATGGATGAGAACTTTGTCAATTTATGGTAATGATCGAATATAAACGAAGGGTCTTCCATGTATGACTTTGTTATAGCAGATAATCGTAAACGAAGGGTCTCCCATGTATGATTTTGTTATAGCAGATAATCGTAAACGAAGGGTCTCCCATGTATGATTTTGTTATTGCCGACAATCGTAAATGTATAGGCTGTTATGCCTGTGTAGCTGCCTGCACAGAGAGCCACCGCAAAGCCGGTTTACAGGCATTTCCACGCCTGTTCTTGACCTACACCACAGCCGGCGTCATGCCCATCCAATGCAGGCACTGCGAAGACGCCATGTGCGCCATGGTCTGTCCTGTGCATGCCATCACGCACACGGAAAACGCCATTCAGATCAATGAAAGCCTGTGTATTGGCTGCAAAATGTGCGCAATCGCCTGCCCCTTTGGAAACATCCTGCCTGGGGGCACACCTGTCCCAGGTCAGGAATTAAATCTTGGCAATTACGCTTACATGCACGCCCCCTTCCAACCGGATCCAATGTTCTTGCGAGAAATCAGTTATCAGGAAAAACTATCCTTGTTGAATTGGAACATCGGCCAAAGGACTGTGGCTGTCAAGTGTGACCTGTGCTATTTCAGGGCCGAAGGGCCAGCCTGTGTGGAAGCCTGTCCGCATAAAGCCCTGAACCTGGTCAATGATAGCTCTGCAGTGCCGCAGGATTTGCGTGAAAAGATGAAAGAGGTCAGAACCAGCACCGCGTAATCCACAAGCTCGCTGGTGAAAGCAGGAGATGTATTGATGAATTCAATCCAATATTTATTGACCGCTGTGGCTCTTTTTCTGGTAGGTGCAACCGGCTCATTATTCTTTGAGCATGATAGCTGGAAAGCCAGGTCGGTTGCCGGATGGACCGCCCTGTTCGCCTCGATCATTGCGGTTTTCTCTGCTTTCAGCGCATTTACCGCACAGTCCATCCCCAGCCTGACCCTGTTTTCATTGCCTACCTTTGGCGGGCTAACCATGCGTATGGATGCACTTTCCGCCTTTTTGGTAGCTTTGATCAGCCTGGTTGGCGTTGCATCCAGCTTGTATTTCCTGGCTCATGCGCCGCTGCAAACCTCCACCTCCTTCTTTACTAACCTATTTCTAGCTGGGATGTTGCTGGTGGTCAGCATGGACAATGCTTTCTTCTTCCTGATCTTTTGGGAGATTATGACCCTGGCTTCCTATTTCCTGGTCATCTCAAAGGATGAGAACGCAGATATCCGCACTGGTTTCATTTATTTTCTTGTGGCGCATGCTGGCGCCGCCTTGATCATGCTGGCGATTTTCATGCTTTATTTCAGCACGGGCTCATTTGATTTTTCAAAAATTCGCCAGGTTTCGCTGGCGCCAGCGATCAAAAACCTGGTCTTCATTTTTGCTTTGCTGGGGTTTGGCGCTAAAGCAGGCATGGCGCCGCTGCATTTTTGGGCGCCAGATACCTACGCCGCTGCCCCGAGCCATGCTTCTGCCCTGATGGCAGCCGTGATGAAAAAGACCGCTATATACGGTTTCCTGCGTATTTGTGTTGAAGTAATCGGTGTCGACCAGTGGTGGTGGGGTCTGTTAGTCCTGGCTTTCGGCGCGCTTTCTATGCTGCTGGGCGCGTTTTATGCCTTACCGGAAACAAATATCAAACGCCTGTTGGCGTATTCCAGTATTGAAAATGTGGGGATCATTTTGATGGGCGTCGGCATCGGCATGAGCGGGATAGCGTTCAATCATCCGGTGCTGGCTACGCTTGGCTTCCTGGCAGCCCTTTACCATACCCTGAACCATGCTTTCTTTAAGTCTCTGCTCTTCCTCAGCACAGGCCTGGTTATCGACCAGGTAAAAACAACACATCTCAACCATATGGGTGGGTTAAGTCGCAAAATGCCCCTTACCGCCCTGGCCTTTCTGATCGGCGTCCTATCGGTTGCTGCCTTACCTCCCTTCAACGGCTTCGCCAGTGAGTGGTTTACATACCAGGGTTTCTTCTCTGCAGCCTCAACAGATACCTTTGTCATGAGGGTGTTTGCGCCATTATGTGCAGCAATGATGGCGCTTTCAGGTGCAATCGCGGTGATTGTATACATCAAAGCCTACTCTGCTGCGTTCTCAGGACCCGAGCGCAACCCGCGGGTTTCTGCTGCGCGCCAGACAGGCGGCACAGGTTTATATTCTATCCTCTATCTTGCCGCGGGCTGTATCTTCCTGGGTGCCGGCGCGCCGCTTGTCATCTCATATGTAAATATGGCGGCACAGAGCCTGTCGAAAACCCCACCTGTGCAATTCGCCCAGGCTGGTTCGGTTTTCCCTGCAGATATCCACCAGGCGATCCTTTCTCCACCACTGGTATTGCTGCTGTTGATCGGTTTGCTGATCATCCCATTGCTGCTAGTTGGGATTTTTGGTAGCAGGCGGATCAATGCACGTACAAATGTCGAACCCTGGTCGTGCGGGTACGGCTACGCTCGTTCTATGTCGATCAATGCAAGCAGTTATTACCAGCCGGTAAAAGTCAATTTCCAGCCTATCTTCTGGCTGCGCACTCTGTGGGATAAACCCGCCAGATGGTGGCAGCATTTCTCTCAGAAGGGTGTGCACCAGGTCTCCCAGGCTGAACCTGTGGTTGAGACATATGTGACTCAGCCAACCAGCTTTCTGGTTGAAAAGGCCAGCCAATGGATCCAGACCTTACAAATGGGAGATATCCGCGTTTACTGCCTGTATATCATCATCACCCTGGCTGTGCTGTTGATAGCCATCTTTGGAAGGAGCGGCTTATGAACAATCTGGGATTGATCCTCACTGTGATTTTCCAGGCCGTTCTTCTCTTCCTGGCTGCGCCACTGTTTTCGGGTTTTGCGCGGGTAATCCGGGCAAAAATGCACAACCGCAAAGGCCCGCCGTTGTTGCAAAACTATTTGGACATTTTTAAGCTAATGAAGCGACAGGAAGTAATTTCTGAACAGGCTGGCTGGATTTTCCGTTTCGCTCCGTCGATTAACATGTCTGTAATGATCTTACTGGCTCTCCTGATCCCGGTGCTTACTGTAGTCTCGCCTCTCAACACGGCAGGCGACCTGATCTTGATCGTTTATCTTTTTGCCCTGGCACGCTTTTTTATTGCCCTGGCTGGGATTGAATCTGGCAGCCCCTTCGGTGGGATCGGCGTCCGGCGCGAGATATTCATCTCCGCCATGGTTGAACCGGTCTTCCTTCTAGTAATCCTGATCATGGCTTTGCTGGCTGGCTCGCTCAACCTGAGCACAATCACAAGCCAGGTCGCAGCAGGCACATTCTCCTTCTCCATGGCTTTCTGGTTGGGATTAGCAGCTTTTGCATTCGCTTCGTTTGTGGAGATGAGCAAGCTTCCTTTTGATATTGGTGAAGCAGAACAAGAACTGCAAGAAGGCCCGCTGGCTGAATACTCAGGCCCATCCCTGGCACTCATCAAGTGGTCGATTTACCTAAAGCAATTGGTGCTGGTTGCACTGTTCCTGGCCTTATTCATTCCTTTCGGAGCGATGGCGCAATTCTCATGGCCAGGCTTACTGCTTTCACTGATCGCATTCTTTCTCAAAGCCCTGTTGTTTTACCTTGTTGCCGGGGTAATCGAAAATGCAATGGCGCGCATGCGCTTCGTCAAAGCTCCTGCCGCTACCTGGCTTGCCCTGGGTGCGGCTGTGCTTTCTTTCGTTTTTTACCTGGCTAACGTGTAAAGGAGAAACCAAGGATGACCGGATATGCTCTCGCCAGTATTCTCCTCCCCTTCCTGGGTGCGTTGATCGTCCTGGTTGTGCCACGCA
>CAZTMX010000186.1:4574-5774 GCA_964614855.1 uncultured Anaerolineaceae bacterium
TGTTGATTTTTATCGGTTCGATGGCTGGCGTGGTGTATTCTTCCACCATGCTAGGGCTGCTGATCTTTTTTGAGCTTACCGGCGTTAGCAGCTGGGGGTTGATTGGTTACTATGACACTGAGAAGGCGCGCCGCGCCGCCCTGAAGGCCATCATCACCACCCAGGTGGCTTCACTGGGTTTATACGCCGCCACAGCTTATTTCTTTGCTTTGTCTAACAGTTTTCAGCTGTCCGATTTAGCCGGGATGACCGATACAGCAAAGACGGTCATCTTGATCGGGGTAATGATCGCCGGTTTTGGTAAATCCGCCCAGTTGCCATTCCATTTTTGGCTGCCGGACGCCATGGTGGCTCCGACGCCCATCAGTGCGTATTTGCATGCAGCTTCGATGGTAAAAGTAGGGGTGTATGTCCTGGCTCGCTGCATCCTATCCGCCGGCAGCATACCAGCGATCATAGGCACGATTGGCGGGATCATGGCGATTTTGACCATGATTTACGGTTTTGTCATGTACTTTCCGCAGAAGGACTTCAAAAAGCTGCTGGCCTACTCCACAATTGCCCAGCTGGCGTATATTTTTCTGGCGCTTTCCTTTTCAGTATTTGGCTCGCCATTGGCTTTCAATGGGGCAATCACCCACATCTTCAACCATGCCTTTGCAAAAAGCCTGTTCTTCCTGGTAGCCGGCGCACTCAGCTATACCACGGGCACACGCATGCTGCCCTCCTTGCGCGGCATCATGCACAAAATGCCGATTATAGGCATGAGTTTTGCCGTGGCTGCGCTGGCTATCACCGGCGTCCCGCCTTTCAACTGTTTCTTCAGCAAATTTAGCATCTTCGCCGGCGGTTTTGCTGCTGCTAGAAACGAGCCGATGCTGATCATCCTGGTGATTGTTGCTTTGCTTGAATCTGTGGGGAGTTTTGCCTGGATTTTATGGATCTTTTCGAAATCTGTACCCGGTGCTGCATCAGAAGAAGTTGAGGCGGCTACACCCCTGGCGCCAGCCATGCAGTGGGTGTTGGTGACTTTGATGGCGCTGACACTGCTTTCCGGATTTTTCGCCGCAGCCTGGATTGGTTAGGGCTTTTTTCTTGGGAGGCATCGCATGTTTAGTGTAAACCTGATCAATAGTTTGAGTGGCTTGTTGATCCTCACCTCGCTATTGGTGATCGAAACCAAAAAACTGCGCATTTCAG
>CAZTMX010000187.1:0-5746 GCA_964614855.1 uncultured Anaerolineaceae bacterium
GCCAGCGCTGCTCCAGGGCGTTCAGCTCTGCGCTCTCCGCTTCCAGCGTCAGCGAACTGGGCGGCCAGCCGCCCCCTTGGCGCAGCCATTCACCGCTCTCTGCCAGCGCCTGCTGCGCTGCCCGGCGCGCCTTTTGCGCGCCCTGGTGCGCGGCGATCAGCGGCTGGGCGGTGTCCTGCAGCGCCTTTGAAGCCGCCAGGCAGGACTGGTAGAAATCGCTGCGCCGCTTGAGCTCCGCTGGCACCTGCTCCAGCTTGAGCTCAAACCTGGTTTTTGCTTCAATGCTGTAACCCTGGTTGGCGGACAGCCTGCGCCGCGCTTCCTCCACCACGCCCTCGTCCAGCGGGGCGATCTCCTGCAGGGCGTTCAGGTTGGCGCTCAGCGCTTCGATCTCCCGGCTGAGGGCCAGGTTGAGCTGCCCCAGCCACTGGTTGGCTGCGTTCTCACTGCGCCCCGCCAGCGCTTGCACGGCTTTCACTTTCCGTTCAACAGTGTCTTTACCGTGCAGCGCCAGGCTTTCCTGCAGTGCGGCGGCGTTTTCTTGCAGCCGGTCCACCTCCGCACCGCACACCTGGGCCAGGCTGCTGTTGCTGCTCACCACATAGGCAATTTGCACCAGCACCGCGCTCAACTTCTCCAGCTGGTTCAGCGCCCTTTTTTCATCCTGCTGCAGTTGGGTGATGCGGTCCTGGATGTTCTCCTCCCGCCGCTGCAGCCGCTGCACGCCGTCCAGCAGCAGCAGCCAGTCCTCCAGCTCCTGGTTGAGCTGGTCTTCGGGGATGGGCGCGGGGCGGCTGGCTTGCAGCAGGCGTTGGCTCTCGGCCTCCACCAGCTTCAGATCTTCCTCCAGGCTGCCGGCCATATCCTGGCGGGCGTAGTTTTCCACTGCGTATTGGGCGGCGCGCTGGGCGGTCTGGTTGGTGCTTGCCAGCCAGGTGGGTAGAGTTCTCAGCTCGGGGCGCGCCAGCAGCCGCAGCAGCTCGTCGTGCCCTTTCTTGATTTTATGCAAATGGCTTGCGAGCGCCGCCGCCCGGTCGATCAACACCTCCGATGTACCCAGGTCCGCCAGCACTTGCTCGGGGGTGCGGCGCTTCCTCACGCCGCCCAGGCTGTTGGCCTGGCGGTTGAGCGCGGCCAGCTCGGCGGAACTGCTCACCCACTGGATAGGGTGCGCCGGGTGTGCAGCCAGCCCGCCAACCAGGGTAGATGCTTCGTCCAGGAGCCGCGCCAGGCTCGCCAGGTTGGCCTCCAATTGCGGCAGCTGCTCCTGTGCCTGGCGCAGCTGCACATCCATCTCGCGCAGGATGTCCGTCAAGCGCACGGCTTCCTGGCTGACCACAAAAGCGCTCTCCATCTCTAGCCGGGAGACCGTCTGCTGCAGGTTCAGAGCGATCTCATCGATGTGCACCATGCGCCCCTGCTGCTCGGTTACATCCATCGCTTGTGGGGATTGGGCCAGGGTCGAACGCAGCTGTGCCAGCTGCGCCTGCAGCACCTGGGCGCTTTCAAACGCGCTCAGCCGCTGCTGCTCCCAGTCCTGGCACTGCTGTTGCAGCATTTCCAGTTGCGGCATGGTTTCTTCTACGATGGCATGCACCTGTGCAGCAGTCGTTTTATCGGCTTTTTCCAGGATGGCGGCTTCATCGCCCGTGGTGTATAAGGTAGGGATTTCACCCAGGCGGCTGTGCAGGCGTACCTGCTGCCCCAGGGCGGTTTCAAAGGCAGCGCCGTGCAGGTTGAACCCCTGCAGCTGCCCCAGCAATTGTTTCAGTTGATCATCCAGGCGCGCAGCTTCTTGCGCCCGGCTGGCGGTTTCCAGGCTCAAGCGTCCCAGCTTGTGTGCGGCATCCTGCGCCTGCGCCAGCGTGCGCTGGATATTTTCCAACTCGCCGCGGGCGCGCTGCGCCTCCTGGTTGAGCTGCTGCCAGCTCAGCGGAGCACTCAACAGGGTGCGCCAGGGGCTGGCAGTGCTGCGGTGCAGGCGCTCCTGCAGCTGCACATGGCGCTTTTCCGCCTGCATCACCTGCAGATCGAGCTCTCCCAGCTGGTCCGCCAGGATGGCGGCCTGGGCGCCGTAGGGGGCAGGATCGGCGGGCGAGTACTGTGCCTGGACAGCCAAGATCTGCTGCCGTTCGTTTTGCAGACCGCGCAGCAGGCTGCGGTTAGCCTTCAAGCGCGTTTGCGCCTGGCTGCGCCAGCGTCGCACCAGCAAAAATGCCAGGCCCAGCGCCAGGAACAGCAGCAGCGCCAGGGCGGCGGCAAAAACCCACAGGATTGTATTCTGGCTGCCCATAGCAGGCCTCCCCTTAAAAATAAAGCGATCAGCAGCGGTCACTCAGCGGCAGCCGGGATCTCGCAATGCTGATCGCATGAGCACGCAGTGTTCCCCTATTATACGTTGCTTTCGCCCGTCTTTGGGCTGCCTTGCGCCAGGGCGGCTTCCATCAGCTGCTGGATGCGGCTGATCATCCCGGCGGGGTCGGGGTGCAGCCCTTCAATCAGCAAGGCGTCCTCGTAGATCTGGTCCACAATCAGCTCGTTCAAAGGGTCATCGCGCTGCAGCCCGTTCAGGTGCAGCAGGATGGGATGGCGCGGGTTGAGCTCCAGCACCTTCTTGGGTGTCTCGAACTCGCGGTCGAGCAGCTTGTAGACGCGCTGCATCTCCTGGTTCATGGCGCCTTCGGGGTCCACCAGGCGCGCCGGCGAGCCGGAGAGGCGCTCGGTAATGCGCACGTCGGCGAGTTTCTCACCCAGGCGCTCCTTGAAGCGTCCCAGCAGGGCAGAGGCTTCGGCGGGCTGTACGGCAGGCGCTTCGTCTTCGTTTTCCTTTTGATCACCCTTTGGCAACGCCAGGTTGGCGGTAGCCACATTCGCCAGCGGGTGGTTCTGATATTTTGTCAGCCGCACCAGCATAAAGGCGTCCACCGGGTCGGTGAGCAGCAGCACTTCGTAGTCGTAATGCCTGACCACATCCAGGTGCGGGCTGTAGAGCAGCGAATGGACATCGTCGCCCATGATGTAATAGATACTCTCCTGGTCGGGCTTCATACGCCCCACGTATTCCTCCAGTGAGACCCATTTCTCGGGTTCACTGGTGGTGTGGAAGCGCAGCAGCGGGAACAGGGTTTCGGGCTCATTGGGCTCCACGGCTACACCCTGTTTGAGATAGCGGTCGTAGCCCTCCCAGAACTGGTTGTACTTTTCGGCGTCATCCTGTGCCAGCTTTTTGAGCATATCGATCACCTTGGCGCTGACCAGCTTTTTGAGCTGCGCCATCACCCGGTTGGCCTGTACCGTCTCGCGCGAGACGTTGAGCGGCAAGTCTTCGGTATCCACCACTCCCTGGACAAAGCCCAGGTACTCCGGCAGCAGGTCCTTGTTGTATTCCTGGATCAGCACCTTGCGGGCATACAGCTTCAGCCCGTCTTCTTTGCGCAAGGAGAACATACCGCGCTCTGGTTTGGAAGGGACGAACAGGATGCTGTACAGCTGCACCGGGGCGTCCACCAGCATGTGGCTGTAGGTCAGCGGCTCGGCAAAATCCAGCGTGATCTGCTGGTAGAAATCGTGGTAGTCCTTTTTCTCCACTTCCTTTGGGTTCTGGCGCCAGATGGCGGTCTGGCGGTTGGCCTGTTCTGTGCTGTCGCCGATGTAAATAGGGAAGGGGATAAAATCCGAGTGCTTGCGGATCACGGCGCGCAGGCGGTGCTCTTCCAGGAACTCCTTGGCGTCATCCTTGAGCTTGATCACCACACTGGTGCCGCGCTCGGCTTTTTCGGCAGGTTCCAGGGTGTAGGTATCGGCGCCGGTGCAGAACCAGGCGGCGGCTTCCCCGTCCAGATGGTGCGAGCGGCTGGTGACGCGGATCCACTCCGCCACCATAAAAGCGGAGTAAAAGCCCACGCCGAACTGCCCGATCAGGTCGGTGATATTCTTACCGCTCTCCTGGGCGGCGTGGATGAACTCGCGCGCCCCAGAGTGGGCGATGGTGCCCAGGTTGTTCACCAGGTCACCGGCGGTCATGCCGATGCCGCTGTCGCTGATGGTCAGGGTCTGGGCTTCGGCATCGGTGGTGATGCGGATGGCGAGCTCGGCGTCAGGGTCGAGCACCTGGCGGTTGGTGAGGATTTCAAAATCGGCGCGCGTCAGGGCATCGGATGCGTTGGAAATCAGCTCGCGCAGGAAGATTTCGCGCTCGGTGTACAGCGAGTGGATCAAGATGTCCAGCAGCTGGCGGGTTTCTGCCTTGAAGGCAATGGGGGTTGGGGTTTCGTTTGCAGGTGTGTCACTCATTTTTCCGTCCTCGAGTTTTGTGAAAGTTTACAACCCACTATAACGCATGTGTATAAGAAAGACGTTAGAGGTTCTCGATTTCCCAGGGGGCGGCGGCGCGGCCTGCGCTGCCGAGCAGGGCGGCGGAAAGCGGGTCGTGCAGCTCCGGCAGCAGGCCGGCGGCGGCAGCCAGCAGGCCGATGCAGCCGGTGATCATCATATCGCCAAAGGGCACGGCAAAGTAAGGGCGCAGGGCGGAACCTGCCAGCAGGCTGCGGCGCGGCCCGGTAACTACTAGCGGGTGGGGTGCAGAGGAGTCACCGAGCACCAGGGGCTCAGAATTATAGACCAGTGCTCCGTGCCCGTGATGAGCGAAGACCTGCTCGTTGCGGATCGAGCCGTCCGCCAGGGCGCCCAGCAGGACTTCCAGCTTTGTCTGGTCCAGTAGACCGGTGTGGTGCTCAAAGACGCCTTCGATGCCGCCAGGACCCAGGCGGAAAGCCAGGGTGTGCATGTTACCCAGGTTGGCGGCGATGCAGCGTTCCTGCGCCCGTACGGCGGGGTCATAGGAAGCGCCCAGCACGGCTGCCGGGGCAGTGTCCATCACCAGCAGCGGGACACCGTCCAGACTGGAATTTGAGGTGCGTCGCGCCGAGGCGACCACCGCCTGCATACGCGTCATGCTGGGCGGTACGTGTTCCGCCAGGTAGGCGAAAGCGCTCAGGCGGTTCTGGCTGCGGATGCGCTCGTCCAGGTAGTCGAAGCGGAATTTACGGTCCGAGACATCCGGTGGGGCGTTGCCGTGATCGAAAACGGCAACTGCCGCCGCTGCCAGGTTATCCAGCGAGACGCCGAAGTTCTGCAGGGCGCGCTCGATGGCAGCAAAGTCAAAATCGCACAGCTCCAGCCGGCGGACGCTCTCCGGCAGCCGCCGGGCTTCGTCTTCGCCCAGCACGCGGATGCCCATGGCTTCGACTGCGCTCAGATCGTCGTTGAAGGTGCGCGCCGCATCCGGCGTGGCGTAGATGGGCAGCCCTGCACGGGCGTGTGCATCAGCGGCCCACAGGCTGGGGCCGCCGCCGATAGTCACCCCCGTTAGCAGCACGGCTTCTTTCCGCCGGGTGGCGGCTTTGATCTGCCGGTGCACCATCATGGTGGGTGAGGGAACGATCAGCTTGAACCCGTTTTCGATGTCCAGGGCTGTGTCGTACAGGAAGATATCTTGCGTTCCGGTGCCGATGTCGACGGTGAGGATTCTCATGTTCAAAAGTCTACCATAATTTGTACTGAGGTGGAAAGAGATGGCGGTCTGGGATCAGCGCGCGGATGCTCACCAGTGCACTGGCGGTGTAAACCCTGAAATTGCGTTTAACGGGGGAAGTTCGTCATCACCAGGGCGGTATAAAATGCAGTTATCTGCGGCAGGTAGTTGGGGTATACTCACCAAAATGAGATTTTCAAATTCAAAAAAGAG
>CAZTMX010000188.1:0-5742 GCA_964614855.1 uncultured Anaerolineaceae bacterium
TATGGATAAGAGCCTGTTCAAAGATGTGATGCGTGCAAACCATATTCCTGTGGTTGAGTCGCTGCTTTTCACCCGGCGCGAAATTGAAGAAGACATGCACCAGATTGTACAGAAAGCTATGGCTTTGGCGCCGTTCCCGTTGTTTGTTAAACCGGTAAACCTGGGTTCATCGGTTGGCATTTCCAAATGCACCTCTCAAGCAGACCTGGTAGAAGGGTTGCTGGATGCAGCGCGCTTTGACCGGAGGGTGCTGGTGGAACGCGGGGTGGATGCGCGGGAAATTGAAATCAGCGTGATTGGGAATGACAGACCGCGCGCCTCCATACCTGGCGAGATCTTGCCGAGCCGGGAGTTTTATTCCTACGAAGCCAAGTACCTTGATGAAGCCTCCAGGCTGCTCATCCCGGCGCCGCTCTCTGAGGAACAAATAGCGGAAATCCAGGATTTTGCCCTGCGTGCATACCGGGCGGTAGATTGTGCCGGCATGGCACGTGTGGATTTCCTGTTGGAGAAGGATGCACCCCCGCAGGGTGGATCTCCCAGGATTTACCTGAATGAGATTAACACGATCCCTGGCTTTACAAAGATCAGTATGTATCCCAAGATGTGGGATGCCAGCGGTTTGTCTTACCCAGCATTGATCGATGAGTTGATTGAATTGGCGTTGGAGCGCAAGAGAGAGCGCGATCGTACCGAACGTCGATATCGGAGGGAAAGTTAGTCATGGCTGGAACAGAGCGAACATCTCGACAAGGCAGCGCAGCGCGCAGGACGCCTGACCGGCAGCAAAAAACCGTCCCCGTGACGGGTAGAAAACCGCGCAAGATAAACGAAGGCGGCATGCCTCCGGTGATGGCGCGCAACCCAACGGTGCCCAGGCCAGCGAACTTGCGAAAACCGCAGCATAAAGTCAAGCGCCGCTTTGATGTATCCATGAACACACGTGGTCTGGAGATGCGCCTGCCGGCAGTTCCCCAGTTTGGTGTGGGTTGGCGCGCAGCTTCATTCATCCTGGCAGGGTTGTTGATTTTTGGCCTGTACCAGGTTTTTACCATGCCGGTATTCAAGGTGCAAAGCCTGGAAATCAACGGGTTGTACCGCGTGAGCAGCCAGCAGGTATATGAAGCGCTGAATTTGTCGAACACACCGGTATTCATGCTTGATTCCCAGGAGATTGCAAACAGTCTGATGCAGGAATTCCCAGAGTTTTCCCAGGCGCAAGCTGCAGTCAGTTTGCCAAATTCGGTGGTGATCACTGTAACGGAGCGTACACCGGTGCTAATCTGGCAGACGCCGGGTGCATCCTACCTGGTGGATAATGAAGGCATGCCCTTCCCGTTGCGTGAGAGTATGCAGACTGGCAGTTTGCCCATCGTTCAAGCGGAAGAGTTGGAAATTGCTCGCATGGTGCCTGAGATTACCGCAGAGACTTTATCGATCGTTGAACAAATCCTGGGATATATCCCAGCCGAGTTGAATGTGGAAACAAAAGACAAGCGCCTGATCTCAAAGGAGATGGCTTCTGCTGTGCTGCTGCTGAACCAGGCAACCCCGGAAGGCGCTACCTTGATTTACTCCAAGGAACATGGGCTGGGATGGCAGGACCGCCGCGGTTGGCCTGTTTACTTCGGCCGTCCGCAGGATATCGAAATGAAATTCCAGGTATATAAATACCTGTGGGAACAAATCAAAGCAGAGGAAGGGCGGCCTTCTCTGATCAGCGTGGAATACATTCATGCACCGTATTATCGCCTGGGTCAGCAATGACCCAATATATTGAGAAAGAAAAAATGCTTCTTGTAGAGGCTGTGTAGATGGATGATCAAATTTTTGTAGGCATCGATATAGGAACGACAAAAATATGCACCCTGGTGGCGCGACCAGAACCGCAGGGAAAAATCCGCATCCTGGGTGTGGGAGTTGAGCCCAGCCTTGGGATGCGCAGGGGCGTAGTGGTAGATCTTGACGCAGCCTCGCAGGCTGTTGCTCGATCAGTGGAAAAGGCAGAGCATACCTCGGGTGTTGAAATCATGTCTGCCCTGGTTAGCCTGGCTGGCTCAAATGTCTCATCCGTCAACAGCAAGGGCGTTGTGGGTGTTTCAGGCAGGGTGATTGATCAAAACGATGTGGCGCGCGCAGTGGACGCGGCTCGGGCAGTGGCTATTCCTCATAACCGGGAAGTGGTACACGTGATCCAACGCGGTTTCAATGTGGACAACCAGGACGGCATTCGCATGCCAATAGGGATGCACGGCTATCGTCTGGAAGTGGAAACCCACATCATCACCGCCACCGCTGCCAGCGTAGAAAACTTGCGCCAATGCGTCGCTGGCGCTGGTGTGGATGTGGCTCAATTTGTGCTTAACCCGCTTGCTTCGGGAGAAGAAGTACTGACAGAAACTGAACGTCAGATGGGTGTGGTCGTATGTGACTTAGGAGGTGGTACAACGGATATAGCGATTTATGTGGATGGCGATGTCTGGCATACCGCAGTCCTGGCGGTTGGCAGCAATCATATCACCTCGGATATAGCCCAGGTGCTGCGTCTGCCAAATTCACAGGCGGAAGAAATCAAGCTGCAGCACGGTAGTGCCGATGTGACTGAAATTGATACGCACCAGACTTTCACCGTGCGCCCATTTGGCGACCAGGAGATCATGCAAATTTCGCATTCTGACCTGGTGCAGATTATTGGCGCTCGTGTGGAAGAGATCTTTGGCATGGTAGTGCAGGAGATCAAGCGCTCCGGTTATGATGGGTTATTACCAGCAGGTATGGTCCTGACAGGGGGCGGAAGCTTATTACCGGGTGTACGCCAGGTTGCCAGCCGTGTGTTGGGTGTGCCAGTGCGTATTGCACACCCGGAAAATTTGCTGGGCATGTCCGATCACTTGCATTCGCCTGCATTTTCGACCAGCGTAGGTCTGCTACGCTGGGCGATGTTGATGAGCGAAGTGGGTCCTGAAAACAGGAGCAGACGCCAGCCTTCTTCTCCCAAGGGGTCTGGCATCGATTGGACCAGCGTTAAAAATTGGATCAAGCGACTGCTGCCGTAAGTTATTAGCGGCGCTGGTCGATCAGAACTTCCCGCATCAACAAATCGGACATGGTGATGGGGAGTACCGTTGAGAGTACAACGAAGAAAATAATTATTGAGGAGGATGTTAGATCTATGAACACAAATTTACCAAACCAGATTGAATCTCCAGCCCGCATTAAGGTAGTGGGTGTGGGAGGCGGCGGCTGCAACGCGGTAGACCGCATGATCGATGAGGGTCTGCAGGGCGTTGACTTTGTCGCCGTCAATACAGATGCCCAAGCGCTTCTGCTGTCCAAGGCTGCCACCCGGGTGCGCGTGGGTGAAAAGCTCACCCGCGGCCTGGGTTCAGGCGGAGACCCCGAGGTGGGGCGCAAGGCTACAGAAGAGTCTGCAGAGGAACTGTACAGCGTTCTCAAAGGCTCGGATATGGTCTTTATCACCGCCGGCATGGGCGGCGGCACTGGCACCGGCGGCGCGGCCATTGTGTCGCAAATCGCCAAGGAAGTCGGCGCATTGACTATCGGTGTTGTGACCCGCCCCTTCACCTTTGAAGGCTCTCGCCGCATTCAATCGGCAGAAGCAGGTATCACCCGGCTGAAGGAGCAGGCAGATACCCTGATCGTCATCCCCAATGACCGGCTACTGCAGATTGTGGACAAGCGCGCCAACCTGCAAACCGCATTTCGCGTGGCGGATGATGTCCTGCGCCAGGGCGTCCAGGGTATTTCTGAATTGATCACCGTACCCGGTTTGATCAACCTGGATTTTGCCGATGTACGCACCATCATGTCCGAAGGCGGTGCAGCACTCATGGCAGTAGGAAATGCCAAGGGCGAGGATGCAGCCCGCATTGCAGCCGAGCAGGCGATCTCCAGCCAGCTGCTGGATATCACCATCGACGGCGCACGTGGGATCCTGTTCAACGTGACCGGCGGTCCAGACCTGACCCTGTTCGATGTCAACCAGGCGGCTGCGATTATCAAGGAAACCGCACATCCAGATGTCAACCTGATCTTCGGTGCAGTGATTAGTCCGGAAATGAAGGATGCTGTCCGCATTACCGTAATTGCCACGGGTTTTGAGCGCACCGGTGTGCCGGCTCGCCGGGCTGTGGATATGCCGGTAAGCATGCCGCGCGAGAAAAACGAGCCCATCCTGGTCTCTCAACCAGCCCGCCAGCCGGTGAAGGACTTTGAGCCGCGCGCCATCAACACAGAAGACATCGATTTGCCGACATTCTTACGCAACCGCAACCGCTAGGCAGGTTGCCAGCAAAGTCCAGTGCTCAATGGAGTTCTGGTCTTGCAATACCTAACCAAACCTCCAGGCAGACAGGCTGCCAGTTACCGGAATCCTCCTCCCGGTAATGGCAGCTTGCGCGCGCCTGAGTAACGAACATTCGACTTTTCTCCATATCTGCCTTCGCATGGAGAAGCAAAACAGGCCTGGCTGAATTCAGCCAGGCCTGTGCTATGAATGTCCAGTGGGGAAATACTACTACCAATTCTTTAATCATTAATGACCCTGGTTTTCCCTTGCAATATGGAATCGATTATGCTACAATGATTCTTGGGTGATGCCTAAATGTACGGGCGCTAATAGATTTATCCCCTTTCTATGGGGGTTACATTTGTTCTAAATTTCACTGGGGAATTATGCGCTGTCCATATTGCAGAAACGAACAATCTCGAGTGCTCGATACCTCGCACGACCAGCGCGGCGGTGTACGCCGCCGGCGTGAATGCGAATCCTGCGGACAGCGTTTTAGCACCTATGAACGCCCGATCCTGGCGACGCCCTTGATTGTCAAACAAGACGGCACACGGGAAGAATTTGACCGCGACAAACTGATCCGCGGTATCCGTATCTCGTGCGCCAAGCGACCAGTCTCTGCTGCCGATATCGAGCGCCTGGTCGGTGAAATTGAAGCCACACTCCAGGCGATGGGACGCGCTGAAGTATCGTCTCGCGTGGTGGGGGATATGGTAATCGCAGGTCTGAAAGAGTTGGACCTAATCGCATATATCCGCTATGCTATCGTCTATTTACGCCTGGATGACCTGGAGAGCATTCGCTCAGAAATCGATCGCCTGCTTGAAGGTTAAGCAGCAATCATAATTAGGAGCACGGCTGGCGCACACGCTGTGTTTCCTGGCTTTGTCTTAACGTCTATATTACATTAATTTTGGAGGTTTCCGTGCAACAGGAAATACACCAGCCGGCATTACAACAACCACCGAGAAATGGCTTACTCCCCACTCCGCCGGTCCCTCAGGACCTGGCTTCGATCGATCTGAGCGATAACGCCCGCCAGGTTCTGCTGCGTCGTTATGTGCGCCGTGATAAAGATGGCAAACCTGCGGAGACAATTGAAGAAATGTTCTGGCGTGTCGCTTATCATGTGGCAGCCAGTGAAGCAGTGTGGGGCGGCGACCCCATGCTGCGCGCTCGCCAGTTCTACCAATTGTTAACCTCTAAAAAATTTTTTCCTAATTCGCCTACTTTTACCGGTGCCGGCACGCCGTTAGGTCAACTGGCAGCGTGTTTTGTCCTGCCCATTAGCGATGATATGGGTCGCCACCAGGCGGGGATCTTTCAGACCTTGCGCGATGCCGCCCTGATCCAACAAACTGGCGGTGGCAACGGTTTTTCCTTTTCCAGGCTGAGGCCAAAAGGGGCGCTGGTCAAATCTTCCGCCGGGC
>CAZTMX010000189.1:0-3285 GCA_964614855.1 uncultured Anaerolineaceae bacterium
TCAGTCATCAACTCAGTTTGAATGTCAGCGAACGTTTTCTCAAAGCATTCCGTGATGCCGCAATACAGATGAGCATGGGCCGCGGGCAGGCACAGATGACCGCGGCGCGACGCAAGACCTCCTGCCGTCCCGGTAATGATCGTTCAAATGAGGAGAACAATGCCAAGTAGCAACCTCTTTGATCCTCGTATAAGCCAGACGGTGCGGTCGGTTTGGGTAGATGCCGGTATAGACGAACCATATTTCGGCATTATCCCTCTTTTCGATCTGGTTGCGAGTTATCCTATCTGGGTATCTGAAGTCGAAGACCTGTCAATTGAACGCGCTGGCGATTTCCTTGCCGAGAAAACAGGTCAAAAACCTGAGCTGGGGCTGGAAAACTTTGGGCCGATTTCCGGTTTTTTCTATGCTTATCAATACCGCGGCGGCTTTGTTGGCTGTATCCTAGTCGAAAAGCGAGATCCCATAGTACGCCGCAGGTTTTCAGTTGCCCACGAACTCGGGCATTATAAGTTGCATTTTGAGCCCTGGCTGGCCCAGCTCTCGCCTGAGCAGATGGAAGAGGGAATACTGCTCACAGACGCAATGGTCTATCCTAAACAATCTGAAAACGCGGATACTCTTACTGCCGGCGCAGGCAATGCACTGCCTTTGCACATGGGCGAAGTGGTCCGGCAACCGGCGATGATCATGAGTGATAAGCAGGAAACTGAAGCAAATCAGTTTGCCGCCAGCCTGCTGATGCCCGAAGACACTGTCAGGGCAAGAGCCGTTCAATTCCATCCACCCGTCGGCCAGCCGCGCGGATACCTGGCGTCGCGCCTCGCAGGCGAATTTCTCGTCAGCAAAGAAGCAATGGCTTATCGTTTGGCCACCTTGGGCTTGTAGGAGGTGATATGGGGCTGGATTTCGTTAAGAACTATGGAGGTATCCGTCTCGAAGGCGGCTCCCCCCTGCCCGACCAATTAAACGCCCCCTCCAATGATGAGGAGGAAGGACAACAGATCCGGCTTGATATCGAGTTCGGCCTGGGGAATTGGTCTGCAATTCAAATTTCGAACGTGGATGGCTGGCGCCCAGACGAATGGGACTATTCCCCCATTCGCTTCATTGATGGAAAAGATGTCGGGCAAATCATCGCCTGGATCCGGTCACCCGAAGGTTATCCCGTTCCCATTCGCTTGGCGCAGGTTGGCGGAGTTGCGATGCGAATTGTAGATGGAAACATCCGACGTGAATTCTTCCAAATTGAAAAGGTTGCCGCAATGCCTGCTGATCTCTTCCCGGCAGACGAGGTGGAAAGCTTTGCGCTGGCATTGCAGGAGCATGGCTTCCGCCTGCTGCCGACTGCCCAACCCAAAGATGGGTATCAGGAGATATTGGTGAACTATGAACGGCTACGCGGTCTAGACGATCAACGCACCCGATTTGAAATGTTGAATCTGGAAGAAGTTGCAATCGCTCAGGATGCCTATATCCCAACAATTGTCGATGGAGCATTGGATATGCACGCAGGCGGCTTCGATAAGGACACAAGCCCAGTATTTGGGGTGATCAAGAGGCATTATCGCAACTACCTTCATACGGCAGGTCAACTCATGCTCTATAGTCTACAAGCTGGCGAGAGAACCCCCGCGTTCGTGATTACTCGCACTCAACGCCCACCGCTTTTATCCTGGTACGTCAAAATCCATAGCGACGTTGGAATCACTCCTGACTCCGGATACGTGCGCGTTGAGGTTCTGTACGATTGGTTTTTGAACCAGCATTTGGATTGGGATTTTTCAAACCGACTTTCTAAAGCACTCCTTGAATATCGCTGCCGGCAAAAATCGTACAACCGGGCAGCTGTATCGCTTCATCCAATTGTTCGCGCTGAAGAAAGCCTCGGATCATTGTTTCACCCCGAATCAAGCCTTTACCAAAGATTTTATCGTGTGACGGATATATAGCTGGAGGAATGAATGGATCTCACTGCTACTGCAAATGATCATGACATAGAAGAACAGGAAACGCCATTAATTGGCCGCGTCGCTTCGCCATCGGGTAAAGAAGCGACAGCTGACCAATTTTATTTTTGGGTAGACCGCGAACAGATGGTAGAGAATACACAGATTATCAGAACTGAGAGCCAGATTGGGGGAAACAGTTACACATTCTATGCGGTGGTTGAGCAGGTATACCGCATTAGCCGACAGAGGGATATGGGCGAAGCGGTCGATGTCAACGATGGGGACGCTAACAGCGAACCATCATTCAATTCAGATGGCATCACATACGCTTTGGCGCGTATCTTACGTACCGAACCTGAAGTTTACGCACCACCTCTCGACCGTAGCAGGGTGTATCTCTGTAATGATGTTGAGGCTGAACGGTCATACGGTGCAGACGAAAATCCCAACCCGCTTTCCGTGGGACAGATCAAAAATGGCAGTGCGGCAACTGCCGGCGCAGGAAGGATCGACCTGGATTATCTGCTTGGAGCGAATGGCGGCCACATGAATATCAACGGCGTGGCAGGGCGGGGAACGAAGTCCTCTTTCCTATTGTTCACGCTCTACATGCTCCTACAGAAAGCTGAACTCCAGCGGCAGACAAGTCCTACCGATCCAAACCGGATGCGGGAGGTCCCCATCAATCTAAATGTGAAGGGGTTTGACCTCTTCACTATAGACCAGCCTAACAAGAATTTCGACCCGGACGAGCATCTTGCGGCTTGGAATGCCCTCGGTGTTACTGCCCCGCAACCCTTCCAGAATGTTCGGTACCTTGCGCCGCAGATGCCAGGTGGTGCTATTGCTATCTCCACACCCGCCTACGGCACGGTTAATCCCTACTCCTGGAGCCTCTCTGATATTATCGAGCAAAACTTGCTCCTATATCTGTTTTCGGAGGAGGATGCGGACGATATCAATTTCAGTGCTCTCGTCCTGGATATTGACGCCTGGCTCACTGATGAGCATGTCCTTGCCGATGGCACAACCACACGGCACCTCAAACCTGCAATCAATGCATCTGCCGCTAATACCCAGGAGAACGGAGATGATGAGGGAGAAAGTGACGAAGCTGGCACGAACAGCTCCGACTACCACCGCATTCCACAAACCTTCACCGAACTGCTGGATTGGGTAAGACGAATGTCGCGGATGAAAACATCGGCAATTCCAGAGTGGTCGAGCCATTATCCAGGCACTTGGCGCAAGTTATCCCGCCGGCTGGGGAAAATCCTGGCCGAGAGTAGGGGTGTTCTCCGGCGGACGGAACTGCATGGTCATCCGATCCATA
>CAZTMX010000189.1:3295-5731 GCA_964614855.1 uncultured Anaerolineaceae bacterium
ATCTTAACGGTATCACTGGCAGTTCCAGCCTGCAACGCTTTGTCGTTGCTACCATCCTTCGCCAGATTGTGGATGAGCGCACCGGACCGAATGCCATCAATGGGCTGGTTTACCTGGTTGCCTTGGATGAACTGAATCGCTTTGCACCGCGTGGGAGCAAAGACTCCATTACCCAGTTGATCGAGCAGGTCGCAGCAGAAATGCGAAGCCAGGGAATCATCCTGCTCGGTGCGCAGCAGCAAGCGTCCAAGATCTCCGAACGTGTATTTGAGAACTCCGCGATCAAAGTGGTTGGACGCAGCGGTAGTCTGGAAATGGGACAGACCATCTGGAAGTTCATGTCCGAAGCATCGCGGAAACGGGGGGCAAATTTACAGGCAGATGAAAAGCTGATCATCCAGGACACCTTCCGAGAGCCTATGTTAGTTGCGGTTCCATTTCCAACCTGGGCTATGCGCCCGGCGGAAGTTAGTATCCCCACCCCCGAGGACGTTACCCTCGACAGCAACGGAGAGCCTGAAATCATTCTTTAGGGAGGAATTCCACCAATGAAGATACTGCATACGAGCGATTGGCATTTGAACGAACGACAGGGTCATGTTGACCGGCAGCCGGATATTGTGAAGCGTTTAGAAGAGATAGCTGGATACCTTGACCAGCACCAGGTTGATGTAATGTTGGTCTCGGGCGACCTGTTTGCCAATACTGTCCGGCTGGACCAGGCACGCAGCGCCTTTGCGGATGTATCACGGATCTTTCGCCCATTTCTCCTTCGTGGTGGAACCATGATCGTTATCGGAGGCAACCATGATAGCGAAGATCTATTCAATATGTGCCGCACAGCAATGGAACTGGCTGCTCCACAGGAAGCCTCCGCAGATAAGCCGAAACTTTCCGGCCGGCTCTATTTGTACGACCGCAGCGCGTATATGACGCTAGCTAATCGTTCCGGTGGGCTTGTCCAATTTGTCTTGCTCCCCTACCCCTTTCCTTCCCGTTATCTACGGCCGGATCAGATGAACTTCAAGACTGTCGATGAGCGAAACAGCATTGTTCATCAGGAGCTCAAAAATCAACTGGGACGAATCAAAACCCAGTTTGTGAAACCGGAGCATCCAACGATACTGGTAAGCCACCTGCACGTGCGTGGTAATCGTGTCCACAGTCTCTATCATATTAGTGAATCCCAGGATGTCATCTTTGATCCAGCTGATCTACCGCTGGAATGGGCGTACTCGGCCTTCGGGCATATCCACTTGCCACAGTTTATCCGAGGTAGCAACAGGGCGCAGTACGCTGGATCCATCGATCGGTTTGACTTTTCTGAAGCTGGCGATACTAAAAGCGTCGTGCTATTTGAAGTTGACCAGAGTGGCGTGAAGGGAGAGCCTATTCAACTTCCTCTCAATGCCACTCCACTGCGCAAAATCGAGGTGTGCAGCCAGGCAGATGTGGATGCCTTGGTCGCATGTTACACGGAGCCTCAACAGGATATCGTCGAGATGAAGATCATTTACAAACCTGGCAAGGACAATCCCGATGGTATGCGCGATGCCTTGGAAAAAATTTTTCCCCGCTGGAGTGAACGCAAGATAGAGCCAGAAGGTGGTGACTTCGAGGCGATCAGTGTCGAAGGAGTCTCGGCGCCTGAAGATGTACCTGGAACCGTTCGCTCTTATCTACAGTCCCAATTGCAGAACCACCCAGACCGTGATGATCTGCTTGCTCTGGCCGAAGAAATGCTGACCCAGTTGTAGGAGGAGCGATGATCCCGCTGAAACTTACTTTGTCTGGCTTTATGTCTTATCACGAACCACAGACCTTGGATTTTCAGGGCGATTCTCTATGGGTGTTGGTTGGGAAAAACGCCTCGGGAAAATCCTCGATTTTTGACGCGATTGTCTTTGCCCTATTTAACGTATCCCGGATTGGAAAAACACATCACGACGAGTTGATAAATCACAATTCCGATACCGCGGAAATAATTTTTGATTTCGCCGTCGGACAAAAAACGTACCGTGTGAACCGTACCATTACGAAGAAGGGGACAACTTACCAGGCATCTGTGCTTCTCCCCCAACCAGACGGTTCACATTCGCCACATTCCATCCCAGGCACCCATAAGAAGGATGGGTTTGAGAAGTGGATTGAAACGGATCTTGGTTTGAACTACGAGATCTTTGTTACCTCGGTTCTTTTGCAGCAAGGGAATGCCGAGGTATTCCTGAATGCAGAGACGAATAAACGCTATGATGTGCTCTCGAAGTTGATCGATTTATCGAAATATGTTGCCATCGAAGAGAAAGCCCGTGAACAAAAGAAGTTCTGGGAATCTCAAGCATCTTTTCACAGAAATGCGTTGAACCAACTCTCTTTAGTGTCAAAGCAGGAACTTGCAGACGCGCAAACCCTCATTGATCGCGAAGGGGATGCCGC
>CAZTMX010000190.1:0-5667 GCA_964614855.1 uncultured Anaerolineaceae bacterium
ATGATCGACAAGAAAAAGGCTGCCCCAATTGGGGCAGCCCTTACTGCTTGGAACCTTTACTTCACGCTTATGAATTCCAGTTTTTGTCCCCCTTTGCCGTCATTCAAGAAGAAGAAGTCATGATAAGTTAATTCTGACACAATGCTACGGCACATCCACTCGCACGATCGTCGGGAGCGGCATGCCGGAGGAGCCAGAGTAAGTCACGCTGCCCAGGTACTTGGTCGCAGGGGCCAGACCAGAGAAGGTCAGGGTAATGGTTCCGATTTCACCTGTCACTGCCATCGCCGGCGCGGTGACGACCATATTTCCAGCAGCTTCACTGCCCAACACCCAGGAGAATAGGGTGAATGTCGCAGGAGCTTCTGGCACACCCCACCCGTGCACCCAAACGGTGTATGTATCGGCTGCCGGGTTGCGCATGCTAACCTCCTCAGCCGATGTACCGCTGCCGCTGCTGCCAACCACTGTTCCAGCGCTATTTGTCACGTACAGGTCGAGATCGCTAGCCGGGCTGACAAATTCATCAAACAGCGAGAAGCGGGCGTAGGTTGTACCAGCTGGAATAGTTACCTCGAAGGGGATCGTGTCTGCCGTGGCAACTGGCGTAAAAGTGTCGTCGGGGTCATCCACGATAGTAGTGGTGTTTGTCACCGCAGGCACAAGGCCGCTAGCTGTCGCCGTGAAAGCGCCATCATACCCAAAAGTGACCGGGTAACTGATGGGGTCACCCGTACCAAAGACCTGAACAGGCGCAGCCAGGGCTACAGGTTGTACGACAACCGGGATGCGTACGGTTTTCGTGCCATTATTGTTTACCCATGCCAGGTAACCGCCCGTATAGGTATTCAAAGCTGCCGTTGTGCGGGTAATTTTCACCGTAAAGGTGGCACTGGCGCCTGCGGGAAGGTCAAGACTTGACGGCGTTACTTCTACATTGAAACCAGTCAAACCAATGATTGAAGCCTCATATTTCCCACGAGTCTTACTCACATTAGTAACCGTACGTGTCACGGTTTGTGTTCCGGGCAGGTTGCCAATAGCGATCGAAGGCATATTCAGATCGCTGGGATCGGTGGAATACCCCATGCCAACCAGGGCATTACAGGTTGCCGGGTTGACGCCGCTTGTGGCGCCGCATAGGAAGGCCAACCAGCCGTAGTAATCGCTGTCATAAACCAGTCCCGGATCCATCGCCTCATTGGGTTGGACATGCCCTGCGCCTTGGCGGAAGATCACCAACGGGTGGGTATTGGGTCCGTCCAACACATCATAGGCGCTGGTCATCAATGCTGATTTGATCATCATCGGCGACCAGGTGGGTTTGAGCTCTTTGAACAGAGCTGCCAAACCAGCTACATGCGGGCTGGACATGGATGTGCCGCTGTACAGGTTGAACTCCATACCCATGTTTCCGGGAGGAGCCACGGCTGCCAGGATATCCTGTCCTGGAGCAATGACATCGGGTTTGAGCAGATCACCACCGCCAGCGCGCAGCGGGCCGCGGGACGAGAAGCTTGCCGTGTATGGCGCCGGTGTATCGTAAGAAATGACAGCCTGGTTGATTGTGGCAGTAGGCCCTTCTGTGGCCGCATAGGCGTGGACTGCAGCATAGTCAGTATTCTGCAGGTGTACGGTCGGAACAGAATGAAAATCTGCATTCAAAGAACTCGCTGTCGGGTTCAGCAGGATCATACCTACGCCCCCGGCTTCGTATACTGCCAGGCTCTTATTGACACGCGCGGTAACACCGCGATCGCAGACGACGATCTTCCCTGCCACCTTCGCCGGGTCCAGGACATTCCCGCCGTCAGCAGAGGAAAAGCACAAAGCCACCTGGGTTGGATCAGCACCTGGCAAACCTGCATTAATTGAATCGATTAATGGAGCCGTTACAGGCGCACTTGCGAAAGAGGGTCCGTAGTAGGTTACGCCGTCACCCAGGGTGACCGATCCATTACCGCTGCGGTTGTGTGTCCCGGCAGCAACCGTGGTGATCCACGGGCTGGGATGCGCTACTGTAGAGGTAGTTGGACCGCTGTTTCCGGCAGATGCGGCAACAAAAACGCCGGCATCGGCAGCGTACAGGAAGGAAATTTCGACTGCATCCAGGAAATTAGTCTGGGTACCGCTGATGGAATAGTTGATCACATCCACGCCGTCGGCAACAGCCTGGTCGATAGCAGCCACCAGATCAGAGGTGTAACCACTGCCTGTGCCGCTTGCCGTGTGCCAGAGCGCTTTGTACATGGCTATGCGCGCCCGCGGTGCAATCCCGTTGATCGTGCCAAAGACAGATGCAAGACCAGAAGTTGCCACACCTTCGTTGCCGCCAGCGGTCGAAGATGTATGGGTGCCGTGACCGTTGTAATCACGTGCGGAGTTAAACTCCCAGGGCAGCAGAGCGTCGATGCCTTCATCGCCGCCCCAACCGGCGTTGAAGTACTGTGCCCCGATCAATTTCTGGTTGCAGTTGGCAGCGGTGAAATCTTCACCTGGGACGCATTTACCGTTCCAACCAGGGAGCTGCCTGTAACTCAGTTTGCCAGGTTTACCGCTGGGCGAAGTACCGGTGCGGTCGCTAAAGCTCGGGCTCTCTGGCCAGATACCGGTATCGATGACGCCGATGACAACATCCTCACCTTTTGCTTCTGACCAGAAACCGCCATCCGCATTTAATCCCAGAAAAGTCGGCGTGGAAGACGTATCGGCAAACACCATCTCATCTTTGCTAACAGCCAATACACCGGCAGTTTTTCTTATAACTTCTGCCTGCGCTTCGGTCATTATTGCCGCAAAACCATTGAAGGTGTAGCGATAATCGTACAATTTCTTTACCACACCTGCCGCTTGCATTGCTTTTCCATGCTGGCTGTCAAGAAAGCCCACATACTTGACCACCTTTGGATCATTGACGTTGATCTTTTGACCTTTGGCTGGTTTGGTTGCCGCAAAGCCGGATATTTCGCCTGTATACGCCGCGACAGGGGCATCTGCCATCTGGACAATATACACATCATTGGTAAATTTCTTGCCAGCAGGCTGATCCTGTTCTTGCAAATCCGGACCAGCTGCCAGTGTTGGCATAGCTGACACGAGCAAAGCAATGAACACCATCATACTGATTATTTTCTTCATGCTAGGGAATCTCCTTGGATCACGAGTGATTAGGGTTTCTTGCAAACAAAAAACGTGCGGCAAATTAAATCTATCAGCCACCTCCTGCCTACAGTTCTATATTTATTCGTTTTTGGAGTCAGGCGCCCGCGAACTGATACTGAACATAGCTACCTTGATGATGCCGGTTATGCTCCGAAGTCAAGGAAAACCTGTGATATCCGGTATCCTCCAGAGAGGGTTCTTACTTCAGTGAGACCTAATTATACAACGTAGTGAAAAATTGTCAAATAAAATTGGACAATTTTTATCTATCTAAACCTCGAATCCCCAAGGGGGTTATTTCTTGAGCCAGCAGGTGTGAGCTGCTCGATCCAGGAAGTTTTGACATATATCATGGTAATAAGGTCTAAAATGAAGTATATTTTAGATTAGTAGTTTTCTGACCAATTTCACATTGAAAGGGAGTTTTAGCCATGAAGACAGTTTTACGCAGCAAAGAATTAACCTGCCCTTCTTGTATTAACAAGATTGAAAAGGCAGTTATCGCCCTGGCGGGTGTACAGGATGTAAAGGTGCATTTCAATACTGGCAAGATCGAAGTCCAGCATGATCCCGAGTTGGTTAAACCTGAAGATCTGGAAAAAGCCATCCACGCCGCAGGCTACGAAGCAAAAGTCTCTGCATTCTAACCCTTGGTTGAATAAACACACAATCACCTCACTCACAAAACCCAATCCACATTGATCAGATCCATCATGTGCGATCTCAAGCGCCGCAGGCAGATATTATCCATAACCAGCGCCAGTCTCATTCTTCTTGGACTGGGAGCAAAATACCTGCTTGCCCAACCAGGCATACACGACTTTCTCATGATCGCAGCTGCACTTGCAGCGGGTTGGGATATCGCATTGCGCGCCTGGGTAAGCCTGCGGAACCGGGCGTTTAGCATTGAGCTGCTGGTAACAATCGCTACAGTAGGGGCGCTGGTCATTGGCGAATATTGGGAAGCCGCTGCGGTCACTTTCTTGTTTATCTTTGGTGCGTACCTGGAAGCCCAGACGCTCAGCCGCACTCGTAAAGTGATTGCTGATCTGCTGGACCTGGCTCCAACCACGGCTCTGGTGCTGCGCAACGGAGAGACGATCGAAGTCAGCCCTGACGAAGTTGAGATTGGGGAGATGGTGCTTTTAAAACCTGGATCAAAAATCCCGGTAGACGGCAGCGTGGTGGATGGGCGCTCCGCTGTCGATGAAAGCGCGATCACCGGAGAGCCTTTTCCAGAGGAGAGAACCCTAGGAAACCAGGTCTTTGCAGGAACTGTAAATCTGGACGGCATGCTGAAAATCCAGGCAACCGGTGTCGGCGCAGATACCACCCTGGCGCGCATCATCACTAGAGTAGAAGAAGCGCAAGAGGAAAAAGCTCCAACCCAGCGTTTTATAGAAAGGTTTGCCCGCTGGTACACACCGGGGATTATCGCCTTGAGCATTATCGTTTTTATCATCAGCGGTGATTTGAATCTTTCCCTGACCTTGCTGGTCATCAGTTGTCCGGGTGCGTTGGTGATATCCACGCCAGTTTCCGTTGTAGCGGGCATCGGACGTGCCGCCCAAAAAGGCATTTTGATCAAAGGCGGCGAATACCTGGAAAATGCTGGCAAGATCACAGCCCTGGCGCTGGATAAAACCGGCACACTGACCCAGGGAAAACCGCAGATGACCGATATCATTGTTCTCCATCCCCTACCAGAGAAAATCACTCGCAACCTGGCCTCTTTTTCTTTAAACAAATGGTCTTCAGAGCAGACTGCGGTGTTACACCTGGCAGCTATTGCGGAAATCAGCTCGGAACACCCTTTGGCACGACCCATTCTGCAAGAGGCAAATCAAGCCGCAAACCCGGTTCCACACCCATCCAGTTTTGAAACAAAGACGGGGAAGGGTGTGCTGGCTTTTCACGAGGGATCACGAATTGCGGTTGGAACAGCAGAATTTTTCGCCGAACTCGAGATCTCAATTGACAAAGATGTTCAGGCGCAACTCGAGAAGCTTAAATCCAGTGGGATGACAACGGTAATCGTCTCCCTGGATCACCAGGCGATAGGCTTGTTGGGGATTACGGACGAAATACGCCCTCAATCGCCAGTGATGGTGGCAGGCCTCCGGAAAACTGGTATCCAGGAAATCGTTATGCTCACCGGTGACGATGCCCTGACTGCCAATCAGATTGCCCAGGCAGCAGGCATCACAAATGTTCACGCCGGGCTGCTTCCAGACGATAAGCTGGCTGTAATTCGCATGCTGCAAGCACAAGGTCATGTTGTGGCGATGATTGGAGATGGCATCAACGACGCCCCGGCATTGGCTGCTGCGGATATTGGCATTGCAATGGGCGCTGCGGGGACTGATGTGGCCATCGAGACCGCCGATATCGCCTTGATGGCGGATGATTTGATGAAAATTCCCGAAGCCATCCGCCTGTCAAAGGCTTCACTCAGGAATATCCGCCAAAACACGGTGATCGCCCTGGGAACTGTCGGCTTGCTCC
>CAZTMX010000191.1:0-5660 GCA_964614855.1 uncultured Anaerolineaceae bacterium
GTTGTGGGTTTTGCCCACCGTGGGTTCGAATCCCACCCTCTCCGCTGAGAAGATCGCCCAGGAAAGTGCTGGGCGATTTCGCGATTAAAGCGTATCAGCTTTATTGAAACAAACCCTCTGCCTCATTAGTTATTTGTGCGTCCAGCATTTTCATATATTGCTTTTTTGACAGAGGCTGAAGTAGCCTCACAGAAATTTCGCCCGTCAGGCAGCCGTACCCGAATATCATAATAACCGCCATGCGAATTATGGGCCATAGGGCCTAGATCTACAAACCGTATCCTGCCCTGAGCCAAAGTTTGGTTCCAATCCGACCATTTCAATATGGGCCACCGGCCGCTCCATAAAACCTTTCCGATTTTTTGTAAAGAATCCTTTTCTCCATAGAAGTGGGTCAGCAGGTGGACATATTTAATGCCCGGATCATCAGAAATTACACCTCCGATGGATAAAACAACGATCGGAGCATTGATAATTGGCGCTAAATAGGGCGCCACACCAACCGCTACCTGCCCCCCACCGCTAAAACCAATCAAGTAGACCGGTTTCTCATTTTCAATGCCAGGTTCTGTATTCGGCTGGTAACCATGCCTGGCCAGGCTGCGCGCAATTTCATCTGCAACCCCAATTGAATATATCGGGCCGTAACGAGGGTCGGCAGATACAGCTACCTGAAACAGATTGCGTATATTGATCAGCAGCATCGAAACCAAATTGTCAGGATTAGCCTCCTGCAACTGGCGGACTTTTCGCCAAAGCGGGCTCAGGGCGCGCTCCCCGGTGAGAGGATTGTTGTTTACTGAGTATGGGAAGACATCCGTAATGACCCTTGCAGTTGGTAAATCTCGCTGAAGTTGGCTGATAAAGTCGGTCTCATCAGGAGCCAGGCCGTCGGCGGAAGCCAAGCCGATGCCGGATAAATACACGATGTAATAATCCGCTTCAGACAACACAGCCGGTTTTTCCCCAGTAGCACCTTGCTTACCGGGTTTGCCTGCGTCTTTCGGTTTCATTTCCTTCAGATCACGAGGTTTGCCGCTCCATCCTGCCCACCAGCCGAGCGATTCCAAGGGTGCCAGGACGCCGGCTACTAGCAATAGCAGAACCCCGATGCCAAGCAAAAAAAGCAGTTGTTCTAATAACCATCCCATGGATTACCTCATCCTATCTACTGCTCACGTTTGGCAAACTGCTCGTAGATGTCTCTTGTGCTAGAGAATTCCAACTCACCAAACAAGGTGCGTGTTATTCGATCGTTGATCGGGGTAAGCAAACGCCCCAGAAGCAGCGAAATGGTATATGAAATACCCAGCGATATCAGGGCAGCCAGGATAGCATCTAAGAAAGGCACCTCAAAGACAGCCTGCAGGGCAATCACTAACGCCATAAAAACATAGATTTTGACCACCCGCTCCAGAATTAACCCCAAGTATGGGATTAAGAAAAGCACACTGAGCCAATACGGCGCGCTGGCCAATGCAATCGCCCGGGCTATCCCTCCGATTTCCCAGGATTTTTCTCCCAAAATATTAACCATGACCCATACCGACAGGATAATCACCAATACATCCAGGGCGAATTTAACCGCTCCAAGCAGCAGGCTGACAGCAAAACGTCCCTTCGAGACGCGGTTTGCAAACAGCACCACACTCTGCCCGATCATCAATGAAAGACCTGCCACTATAACAATCCAAAGCAGCAAACCACGGTTACCTCCGCTTACCAGGTATACCTGCCTGAAGGCGTCCTGGTCCAGGCGCAAGCCCCCACCGACCAGGCGAAGCAGAGTGTCAACATATGCCCAGATGCCAGAGGTGTTGATTTCGTACATGATTAACCCAATTCCTTCTCAGTTTTTACAGGGGCGGACCCGTCGAGCAGCACAACTTGTTGAAACAATCTTTGATAGACCTGCTCGATGGGGACCCCAGGCGTCTCTGGGGTGATAAAATCATGCAGCATCTTCATGCTTTTATCGAAGCGATAAGATTGAACCAGCGATCCATCTGACCTTTTCCATATACTCAGTAAATTTTCAATCATCCGGTTGCTTATGCCTGGATCAAAATCATTGATCACCATTAAGATACGTTTGGTTTTTGGCGGTTCTCGCAAAGCCTGTTCCTTGACCGCTGTCGCCAATCGCAGCATCTGGACCAGAGTCCGGAGAGAATAGCGGGGATATGCATAGTAAACGCTATAAGGGTTTTTCTCCCTGGTGCGAGGATCCCACCAGACAAAAAAGTTCGGCACCGCCAGGAAAAAGTTGATAAAAGGCCGCGTCAAAAAACCTGGCAGGAAATTCAGTCCTAAAAAGGCTGACAACGATATAGCGCTGTGAATATCCACGCGGTTCTGCACCAGCCAGGTGACGACGGTACCTCCACCGGAGAAACCCAGGATTGTAACTTTCTTGCCCAATCCCTGGGCGATATCGACCGCCCAATCGCCGTATGCCGCCATGTTTTCTGCTGTTAGATAGCGCAGATCGTTTGAAAGCCGGTTTTCTCTGCCGTGAAACGGCATACACGGGATCAGGACGTTGTAACCAGCATCGAAAAATCGTTCTCCCAGCCTGGCAAATTGTGCTGGACAGTTGGTATACCCATGCATAAGCACAATCACATGATCGGTTTGCGAACCGTGGGTTAGTAATTTGGTTTTACACACATCCAGCTGGGCGTATCCAGCTTCCACCCTTGCATTGGTTTCTAGCCGTTCCAGGGCATCTTCGTAACTGGCGACCGGCTGTGGTGAAGAATGCAGCTCGCCGGTCTTTATGGGCTTGAAGAGAAACCATAGCACAACCAGCCCCAATGCTAACCATATCAGGTGAACTATCGTCATTTGATTACACCCTTTCGCGGCTCATCGCTTTCAGATCAGAAGTAATAATAAGCGCCAATCGACTAAACATATCCTATATTAAGGAGCGAATAGAGTATCTTCAGAACATCTTCGCTCTGCCGGGATGGACAATCTTCCGAATGCATTTCATAATGGGCAGGAGAACATTATAAAGTAAAACAAGGATTATGATGACTATTACATGAATAACTAACGCATTCAATAAGGCAATACAATCGGGGCGAAGCAGGTCGTTTCCAATTGAAAAATTCCAGGCGATCGGCAAAGCCATCTATGAAACATTTGGTTATGTCTTGATCCCATAAGTGTGCAGAAGCCGTACTCCGGCGCTTGTGATGAAAACTCACGGTCGCCGGCTTGAAGGTCTGGCACGAGACGATGGGATGGTACCAAGCCCGAGCTGTAAGATTGAGATAAGGGTATAGCAGGCTATATACTTGGATGAAGTGCGCAAGCTCGACCCTGGTTATCACCAGCACAATTGTTAAATTGGCATCCCCAGGGAACCATCCAACCGTTTCAAAGACACGGAGACGGGTTGAGCGGTGTTCCCGCACCCCATCTCCGTGCCCGCTAATTCTTTGTATCTTTCTATCCGGCTTTATTATCTGAACTGGAACAAGGCAGTTAATCCATCGCTGGTCCAATTGTCTAATTTCAAGATGATCTTTTTACACGTGTTGGCATAGGATTTCTCGGTCTTCCAGTTGAGCTGGTAATAGCCATTCCCCAGGTTTTGCAGCAGGGTGGTGCCTGAGGTGTAAGTTTCAATCGCGTCTGTGGGGATACCGGCCTGGCAGGCATAGGCGCTTACAATCAGTACGACGCTGGCAGGATCCAGGTTCGTCACCGGGTTACCGGCAGCATCCAGTAGCCGCCACTTAAGCGGGATCATCTGCCCGGCCTTCGCAGTGTTAAGTACACCGCTAAGGTCAAGAGGTGCGGTAAATCCAACTGTCTGGTAAACAGCGACATCGGCATTGACTGTCTGGCCGCCCAGCAATGTAGCACTACCGCTTGTGTAAGGCCCATAAAGGGCGGTTAATTCTGCAGTAACCGTGTGCGAACCCACGGCAAGCGTGGATGTCGTGCAGGTCACCGGGTTTGGAGCAGGCTCTTCTGTGCTCGGATTGAATTCCAGCCAAAGCCCATCACAGCCCGGAATCACCATCCCATCAGCCTTGAAGGTGACCTGTCCCCAGGGGGCGGGCCAATCCGCAACCGTTGCGGTTGAGCCGAGGCTGAAGGTCACCGGCTGGCCTTCCAGCGAGGGGTTGAGGGAGGTAGTGAGAGACAGGGATGGATCGGTCTTGATCCAGAATGCACGCTGGACTTCGACTGTGGTGCCGCTCTGGTCAGACACATAGACATCCAGCAATACCTGGCCTGCTTCAGACGGAGTGCCCGAGATGACGATGCTACCGCTGCTGATGTCCAGGGTCATACCGGCTGGTATCCACTCCTCGCTGCCCATGACAAAGGCATACGGAGGCACGCCACCGCTCACGGTGATCGCCTGGTTATAGGCGGTTCCCAGGCTGCCGTTCGGCAGGGTTGCCGGGCTGAATTGCATTCGTGGATGGATTGTGAAATACTCATGGACCTGCGCAAAGGCGCCGTTCGCATCGGTGAAATCTACATGTGCCAGGAATTCCCCGGTCTCTGCAGGTGTTCCGGACAAGGTGATCGTGCCCAGTTGCTCATCGAAAGCATAGGAAAGGCCAGCCGGAAGGGGCCAAGATGATGGCGTAAAGTGATAGGGCGCGTCCCCACCGGTGACGGCAATCGTCTGGTTGTAATTGACGCCCTGCACGCCGTCCGGGAAACCTGCCGGGGTAGGGGTCAGAACAATAGTGTAGACGCCGATATCCATGCCGGTCAAATTTCCCGTCAGGGCAGCGAACGGCGCCGGCATCTGGGTGATTTTGTACCCCGTAACCGGCTCAACAAAAACAGACACGCTAAAGCCAGCGGGGAAGCCGCCAGCAGGAGGGGTGAGGTTGAACTGGAAGCTGCCGTCCGCCGTTGACCAAGCGGTGAGGTAATTGAAGGGGATCTGATCCAGGTTCAGGGCGAGAATGACAGGAGCCTGTTCGATGCCCACCTCACCTGCATCGCGACTGCCGTTCCCGTTCAAGTCATCGTACACCACGCCGCTGATGACATAGTCGCTGGGGACAACGGCCTCCTCGAGTTCGTAGGCTCCAATGTCGCAGGCGGCGCCCTGCGGGCGGTTCACACCGCGCTGTTCGGCGGCGGGGCAGAGGCTGTCATCCCCGGCATCAATGGCCGGGCTGCCTTCGAGCAGCGAAACCGTCTGTGTGTTGCCGCCGTTGTCTCCCAACTCGCCGAGTAAGGAGGTGTGAGGGTATTGTTCTTCAGGAGGCAGATATGGATACCACGATTCGTCGATGTCAATATTCCATGGAATACCGTTGCATGTGAAATCGTCAGCCAGGTTGTGGCTGCCCTGAATGGGGGTCCAGAGGTTCATACTACAATTGCTGCTACTGCCCTCCTCTCCATTCGCCAGGATGCTGTTGTTAATGGTCAGCGTGATTTCCCCATCTTGGATGCCCCCATAATGGATGCCCGCCGCAGTACCGATATTATCCTTGAAGGTGCTGTTCGTGACGGTTATCTCAATGAAAAGATCACCTACATAGATCGCGGCGCCATAAGTAGCCTCGTTTCCCACAAAGGTCACGTTGGTCACGACCGTGTTATCTTCGGTAAAGATAGCCCCACCATCACCGCCGCGATTCCCGGAAAAGGTCATGTTGGTCATGGTC
>CAZTMX010000192.1:0-5597 GCA_964614855.1 uncultured Anaerolineaceae bacterium
GCCAATGATCCCCGCCTTGACAAAGCCTTAGGATTTGTTATGATGGTCAACGGATAATTGGATTCTACAATGTCACACAGGCCTCAATTGGGCAAGAATAGAAATTCCTTTTTGATTCTCTCACCGGGCTGGCAGCGCTGGTTGCTGGTTGTGATGGTATTCGTGTTGAGCGGGTGCGAATTTCCGTTTGGAAGCTCTGCGCCGGGAACTTCTGGTGAAAAACCGTTAGCAACCGCTTCGCCATCTGGCTCCAATGGCGCTGGTGCAGGCCAATTTGGTGCAAATGCGGGGAGTGCTTACCCGGCTCCGGCTTACCCGGCAGCGGCTTATCCATCTCCAAACGACCTCAACACCTACCCAGGTGCAGCTTACCCGAATGCGACTTACCCCGGTCTCTCCTCCCCGGCGCCGGCATACCCGGCCCCGGCACCTCCGGCAGCTTACCCTTCCACCAGCGACCTTGACGCTTACCCGGATGCGGCTTACCCTGGCGCTGAATCTTCCAGCGGACAACCAGGCACATACCCGGACGCAGCAGCTCCAAGCGCCTACCCTGCATCTGATGCTGCATCCACTCAAGAGACTGTGCCTGACCAAACCTATCCAGCTTCACAGGTGGATGCTACCCTCCAGCCGACCAGTACTGCAACACAGACCTTTGGGGTGATTAATACAAACACCCCCACACCGTCACTCACTGCCAGCTCCACAGGTCAACCCACCTCAACGACGCCCAGCCAGAGTGCAGCCACAGCGACCATCCCGGCCTATCCATACCCCGACTTCCCGGTGTATGACCCATATCCCGGCATGACGACTGCCAGCCCGTCCCCAGGAGGGCAAGATGCGTACCCTTATCCGGGATCGACTGATACATCGCCGTATCCCATGGGTACAGTCACGGCCAGCCCACCCTCTGCAGATTTGCTAACCCCTACGGCATCTTTAACACCCGGTCCTTCGCCAACACCCACTGCGACCCCCACACCTACCTTTACCCCATCTCCGACTGCCACCCGAACACCCATCCCGCTGCCGCCCTGGGTGCGCTCAAAATTGCGCGCCAGCGACCCGACAAAGGTAAAACTGGCATCCGGAAAGCCCCAACTGGTGATGTTCTTTACCTTTTGGAGCGGGGCTTCCCAGGCGATTGCACCATTGATCCAAGGCCTGGAAGATCGTTACAAGACCAGGATCAATTTTATCTACCTGGATGTGGATGACCCGCGCACGGCGAGCTTGCGCAAGCACCTGGGATACAAACTGCAACCGCACTTCTTCTTGCTGGATGCAAATGGGCGTGTCCTGTCAAACTGGAAGGGTTATGTCAAGATCAGTGAGCTGGTCCTGGCGCTCGATGCAGCCTTGAAGTAGTCCTCCAAAAATTATAATTTTTATGATATAATTGGATAAAATTACTCCGATATGTGGACATGTGTTGGGTATTCATGTCCTTTTTTGGATGTTGGAAGAAACAACAGAACTATTTTAGCTTGATCAGGAGAAAAGCTATGCATACCGTTACTTATACTATCCCCAATATTTCTTGCCATCACTGTGTGCGCACCATTGAAACCGAAGTGTCCGATTTGGAAGGTGTGGTCAGTGTAAAGGCTGACGTTGATACAAAACAGGCAGTGATTTCTTTTGATACGCCTGCAAACGAGGAAAGAATCATGGCGTTATTAGCTGAGATCAATTACCCTGCCGGATAGGAGACAAGTATGGCTGGGCAAACTCAGGTTCAGCTTCCCATTACCGGGATGACCTGCGCCAATTGCGTGTCCACTGTGGAACGCAATCTCAAGAAAGTAAACGGCGTTCAGGAGGCGGTGGTGAACCTTTCTTCCGAGAGGGCGTTAGTCACTTTTGACCCTACGCTGACCGGTCTGAAAGACCTGGTTAGCCGGGTTGAACGAGCTGGCTACGGCGTGGCAGAAGGTACAGCTGACCTGGCAATCCGCAGGCTGAGCGATGACAACGATGCGCGCCGGCTGGAAAAAGCGCTGCGCTCCCTGGAAGGGGTGACACAGGTGCAGGTGAACTTTGCGAGTGAGCGGGCGCGCCTGAAATATATCCCCACCCTGGTCAGCCAGCAAGAGATTCGCAGCGCGATCACCGCCAGTGGTTTTGAAGCGGTGGACAGCAGCGCGGACACCGAGGACGCAGAGGCCTTGGCGCGTGCTGCAGAAATCAACCAACAGCGCAGGTTACTGGTTACCGGCCTGGTATTCACCATCCCGCTTTTTTTGTTTTCCATGGCGCATGACCTGGGTTTGCTGCCCATGTGGATCGCCCACGCCCCCTGGCGCAACTGGCTCATGTTTGCCCTGGCAACACCGGTGCAATTTTACGTGGGTTGGCAATATTATGTCGGGGCATTCAAAGCATTGCGAAACGGCTCAGCCAACATGGATGTGTTGATCGCCATGGGCTCTTCGGCGGCATATTTTTATTCGCTGCCGATCGTTTTCGGTTGGCTGGAAGGGCATGTCTATTTTGAAACTGCAGCTGTGATCATCACACTGATCCGGCTGGGAAAATTCCTGGAAGCGCGCGCCAAAGGGCGTACCAGCGAGGCCATCAAAAAGTTGATGGGTTTGCGCGCCAGGAGTGCCCGGGTTGTGCGTAATGGCGAAGAAATGGAAGTGCCGGTCGATGAAGTGCTGGTGGGCGACCTGGTGATTGTCCGTCCTGGGGAGAAAATACCGGTGGACGGCGTGGTGATTGAAGGCAGCTCTGCGGTGGACGAATCAATGTTGACCGGAGAATCGCTGCCGGTGGAGAAGCGACAGGGGGATACGGTCATCGGTGCTTCGTTGAATAAAATGGGTTTGCTGCGATTCGAAGCCACACGGGTGGGAAAGGAAACCGCCCTGGCGCAGATCATCCGCCTGGTGGAAGAAGCCCAGGGCAGTAAAGCACCAATCCAGAAACTGGCTGACCAAGTTTCGGCGGTATTTGTGCCTGCAGTCATAGGCCTGGCATTGTTGACATTCCTGGTCTGGTTTTTTCTGGTGCCACTTCCAGCGGATTCTAATATCAGCAGCTTTACCCGCGCCCTGATCCACATGGTTGCTGTGCTGGTGATTGCCTGCCCGTGTGCCATGGGGCTGGCTACACCCACGGCGGTGATGGTTGGAACCGGGAAGGCGGCTGAAATGGGTATCCTGTTTAAATCAAGCGAATCGCTTGAACGGGCCGGCAAGATTGACACTGTGGTGTTGGATAAGACCGGTACGATCACCACCGGCCGACCCGCACTGACAGATATCCAGGCAGTAGATGGGATTAAAGAAGATCAGCTCCTACGGGTGGCTGCCTCCGTTGAACAGGGCAGCGAGCATCCCCTGGCAGAAGCCGTTGTGGCAGAGGCCAAGGCACGCTCACTCGTGCTTGAAATGCCATCTGCATTCTCAGCACTGGCCGGGCACGGCGTAGAAGCTCAGGTAGCCGGGCAGTCCATCCTGGTCGGCAGCCTGCGTTTGATGGGTGAGAGAAATGTGGCGCTGGACGGAATGATGCCGTTCGTGGATCAGTTGCAGAGTGAAGCAAAAACTGCGATCCTGGTCAGCGTGGATCAGAAAGTACAGGGAGTGCTGGGGGTGGCAGATACGGTGAAAGCGGGGGCTGCCAGCGCGGTAAAAGACCTGCAAAACATGGGTTTAGATGTGCTTATGCTCACGGGCGATAATCGCCAGACGGCTGCAGCCATCGCAAGCCAGGTGGGTGTGGAGCATGTGCTGGCGGAGGTGCTTCCAGGAGACAAGGCAGCGCAGGTGAAGGAGCTGCAAAAACAGGGCAAGATTGTGGCGATGGTGGGAGATGGGATCAACGACGCACCTGCCCTGGCGCAGGCGGAGGTTGGCATCGCCATTGGCAGTGGGACCGATGTCGCATTGGCTGCTGCCCCGGTAATCTTGATTTCTGGTGAATTGCAGGGTGTCGCCCGTGCCATCAAGCTTTCACGCCATACGCTCAAAACGATCAAACAGAACCTGTTCTGGGCATTCTTTTACAACGTGATCCTGATCCCGGCAGCCGCCGTTGGACTGCTCAACCCCATGCTGGCAGCAGCCGCCATGGCTTTGAGCAGCGTATTTGTGGTGAGTAACAGCTTGCGCTTAAAAAACATCACCCTTGGCTGATTTGAGCTTTACCAGGCTGAAGAAAAAGCCAATTGCCATGACGATCCCGCCAAATAGATAGGGCAGGTGCAGGTTGATATCGAAAAGTAATCCGGCTATCACCGGTCCTGTTGCCCTTCCCAGGCTCATAAATGCATTGGTAATCCCCATGGCGCTTCCCTGCCCACCCGCAGTTCTTTTGGATATTAACGAAGAAACAGATGGGCTGAGCATGGAGTTTGAAATGACGAAAAAGGAAAGCGTAAGCAAGATGGTCGGATAACTCTCTGCGACCAGCATCAGTGGAAAGCCTATTGCCGTCCCTAATAAGGCAGTCTTGATCACTTTTTCTTCGCCCCAGCGCCTGGTCGCCGGACCGGTCAATGCACCCTGGATGGCAGCAGAAAGCAAGCCCACCACGGTCAGCAAAATGCCCACTTCTTTTGCACCGTAGTTAAAACGGTCGCTGGCATACAAACCGAAGATGCTTTCAAAGTTTGTCATGCCAAAATTGAGCATGAAAGCCATACTGAAAAGAAACCCGATCGGTCCAAGTAACGCCTGCGCCATCGCCCCAAGTTGCGGGCCGTGAATTTTGTACTCTTTGGTCCTTTCGGTTGTCGGCAGGCTTTCGGGCAATATTCGCCACACCAGGATCAAAGCGATAGTAGAGAGGAAGGATGCCAGGAAAAATGGCGTCGAAAGCGAGCGCGTTGCCAGCCAACCCGCCAGGCCGGGTCCGATGACCATCCCGATGCCCATCGCCGCACCCAGCAAACCCATCCCACCGCCGCGCTCTTTGTGGCTGGTGCTGTCGCTGATATACGCCATAGCGGTTGGCATTGTTGCTGAGGACAGGATGCCTGCCAGGATGCGAGCTACAAACAGCATCCATAATTGTGTGGACAGACCAAATAATAATTGGGCGATTGCATTTCCGAGCACACCGATCATCAGGATCGGTTTGCGACCATAACGGTCAGATAGACTTCCCCAAATAGGTGCGAACAGGAATTGCATCAGGGCATACGAAGCCATCAATGCGCCCATGGCGATCCCGCTGGCGCCAAAGCTCTTCACCAGGAAGGGCAAGATGGGGATGACCATGCCAAAACCAAGCATGATCACGATAAGCGTAAAGAAAAGGATAGAGAGATTCTTCTTATGGTCCAAATTGCACTTCCTATTGTGCTTGACTGAAGGCTGATTTTAGTCCTTCGATTGAGTGCTGTCAAGCAGCGGTGTTCTTCTCACAAAACCTTAATTGACCTGGAAATGCGCGCCTATTGACCCGCTTTTCATTTGCGGTTATCCTTAAACACGTTCTTGAGTGCTATTGGTTTAGATTTTTTGAGCACCATGGATGAGCAATATGGTTGAGCACCATGGAGAGCAACATGGTTGAGCAACATGGTTGAGCAGGATATATTGCAGCATTGTTGAACGGGTTGTCGATAACCTTTTAGATCA
>CAZTMX010000193.1:0-5587 GCA_964614855.1 uncultured Anaerolineaceae bacterium
GCTTCATCCAGGATGGCTTTCATCTTAACCACGCCTTCCCAGGGCTCCAGGTCTTTCAGATAGCTGGGGACGGTGTAGTTGTCCAGGTTGTATTGCGCATCCCGCTGGCGTTTGTTCAGCGCAGATATCTCGCGCGTGAGGGCGGCGCGCTGTACGCTGACATTCTCATCCAGGGTTTTACGCGCCTGCTGGGCTGCGATCAGCTCGACTCTGGATCTTGCCAGGGCGCTTTCGATCTCTTCCCGCGTTCCAAGCCGCGCCAGCACCTGTCCGGCTTTGACCACGTCGTCTTTCTCTACCAGGATTTCTTCCACCTGCCCGGAGGCCAGGAAGGAGACGGTAACATCGTCATTGGGTACCACACGACCTTCTGCCACGGTGGACATGTCCACGATGACGGTGGGCAGAGGGGTGGGGGCAGCGGCGCTGGATGCACCGGGCAAACCGCCGCAAGCCGCGGCTGTCAGCATGCTGATGACCATAATGGAAAAAATGATGATTTGGCGCTTCATATCGTACTCTCCGTAATTATTATTGGTAAGCAAGGCTCGTCACGTAGATGGCTGACCTCGGTTATTGGTATGCGAGGCTCCTCGTCAAGATGGCTGAGGAAACTCATTGATATGCGAGGCTCCTCGCCAAGGTGGCTGAGCATCGTTATTGGTAAGCGAGGCTCCTCGCCAAGGTGGCTGAGCATCGTTATTGGTATGCGAGGCTCTCGCGCACGCTGATGCGCGTGGCACTGCGAGCGGGCATCCAGCTTGCCAGGATGGATAAAATGGTAATGATCCCCAACCAGAGGATCGCTCCGGTTGGCGTGTAGTGGTACAGGTAATCTTGACCAAAAGCCTGGCTCACGGCGGTCAGCATCAGCTTTCCGGCGGGCATACTCAGCGGCAGCGCAATCAGCCAGCTCAGCCATCCCAGGATCAACCCTTCGCCGATAAACAAGCGGGAGATATCCCAGGAGGAGGCGCCGATGGCACGCATCACGCCGATTTCGCGCGTGCGCTCTGTTACGCTCAATGAAAGTGTGCCGCTCAGGGCGATACTGCCCACCAGGGCGATAATGATCGCCATTAAACCTAGTAATACTACCACAAAATTGAATTGTGAGACCAGCACTTGCGCCGTTTCCGCAGTGGAATCGCCGCCAATGCCAAAGATGCCGTGCTGCGAGCTGACCTGGACATGATTATCCTTCAGGTATTGGCGCAGCGCTTTGGCGGTGGCGATCTGGCCAGCAGTATCCTGGCTGCGCACGTTCACCCAGGCGGTGAAAGCGCGCCCCGGTAAGTGAATATCCTGCAGCAGCAGGTGGTCTGGGACGGCGGAGGCATTGGTAAGGATGGGGTCGTAAAACAGACCCACCACCTGCCACTTCTGTTCCATCTTCTCGGCATACTTGAGCGTCACCCAATCGCCAACCCCCACGCCCACATCTTCCGCCAGGCGGGTGCTGAGCGTGATGGCGTACATATCCCCAGGCTCCAGCCAGCGCCCCTGCCGCAACTGGTAGCCGTACATGCGCGTGGGCAGCGGCAGACCGAAAACGAGGGAGCTCTCATCATCTTCCGTAGCGGGCTGCCCGGTGGGACGCATGGTGGTGTTTGCCAGCGCCCACAGCTCCACATCCGTCACTTCGGGATGGGCTTTGAGCAGATCGGTGAGCACATCGATGCGCTCGGGGCGTTCCAGCATAAAGGTGATATCTGCGCCCAGGATGTCGAAGATCACATCGTTCACCATGTAGACGATTGAATCGCGTGTGCTGATGACCATCATAAAGATCAGCCCACTCATCACCAGTGCGATTTGCGTCAGTGCCACGCGCCCTTTATTGCGAAATGTGTTGCTGATGGTGAGCAGCAGCATGCGCGACAGCGCTTTGAGACGCGCCCCCACGCGTTCGATCAGACCTGGTTTATGGCTCAGCCCGTAGGTGCTGATGGCTTCACGCACTGTGATGCGCGAACCGCTGATGATCGGGAATATGGACGCCAGCAGCGGTGCGACCAGGGCGATCAGCACCATCGCCAAAACGGCAGGTGGGGAGATTTCAAACCCGTCAAACGTGGCGCCGAAAGTGGATATCAGCCAGTAGGAGACGGCATAGGCGCCGGTGATGCCCACCGGCAGCGCCAGTAAAAGCGCTAACATACCGTAGATGAAGGTTCCCGTCAGGAAAAGGCGGAAAACCTGACCTGTGCGGGCGCCAACAGCTTTTAACACACCGATCTGGCTGATTTGGGCGGAGATAACCGCGTTCATAGTGTTGTACACCAGCAGCAGCCCCAGTCCCAGCGAGAGCAAGCTCATCACGCTGAGCAGCAAAAACAACCCATCCATCTGGCTCTGGAAGATATGTTCGTTCGGGTCGGTGATCAGACGCCCGGTGCCGAGCCCCATCTTCTCCAGCTTGTCTTGCAAGCGATCCGCCAGGATGGTCACGGCTTTTTCGTCCCAGGCCTGGGCAGAAACCAGGATCATAGAATAATCGGCGTTGCCCACTAGGCGCTCGTAATTCTCTTGATCGGTATAGAAGTTGGCGTTACCGCCCAGGAAGGCCGGTTGCAACAGGTTGTTATACACTTCGCCGCCGATGGGAATCGTTTCTTCACGATCGTTGATGCGGATTTGTACCTCGCCGTCCAGCGGGATGCCGTGGGAGGCATCAGAATCCTGGTCCACGGACATGATCTTGCCGTGCGGCCAGCGTCCGGAGATCAATTCGAGCTTATTGAGCTGCTGGCTTTCGTATACCCGGCGCGCGTACAGCGAGGCGGGTTTCCAATCGTCAGTTGCATTGAGCCGCCACTCGATGGAGGTTGTGTTTGTGCCTTCGATGACCGCCACTTCGGGGTCGCGTCCCAGCACACGCAGCTCGTCTTCGTTGACGGCTGGACCGACAAAGATATTAATCATCGCAGGCGAGCTCTCGCTCCAGATATCCGTCATACCGGGGATGATCAGGTTGCGCGTACCCAGGATCATACCGATGGCTGCTGCGCCAATGCTGATAATCCCCACGATTTGCAACGTGCGAGCTTTGTGATGCCAGATATCCCGCAGGATTTTAGACCAAAGAACACCCATGTCTGCCGTCCTTTAGAACCCGGTCCACTGCGCGCCGCCGGAGAACTCGTCGCGTGTGATGCGCCCGTCGATGATCTCCACGATGCGCGGCACACGCCGCGCCAGCTCCTTATCGTGGGTGACCATCAGCAGGGTTTTGCCTTGTTCTACCAGGCTTTGGAAGAGGTCGAAGACATCGGCGGAGGAACGGGTGTCCAGGTTGCCGGTGGGTTCATCGGCTACCACCAGCAGCGGATCGTTTGCCAGGGCGCGGGCGATGGCAGCGCGCTGCTGCTGCCCGCCGGAGACCATCCCCGGCAGCTTGTTCACCTGGTCGCTCAGCCCGACGATTTCTAGCAGGTGCAGGGCGCGCTCGCGGCGTTGGCGCAGGCTGTACTTGCGCGCCAGGTCCATGGGCAGGATTACATTTTGCAGTAGGCTGAGCGAAGGCAGCATTTGGAAGAATTGAAAGACAATGCCCACATGCTGGCCGCGCCAGGCTGCCAGCTTGTTCTCGCTCAGTTTGTGCACCGGTTCGCCCGTGACGATCACCTGGCCAGAAGTGGGCCGGTCGATGCCGGTGATCATATTCAGCAAGGTCGATTTGCCGTTACCTGATGGCCCGACGATGGATACAAATTCGCCTGCCTTGACTTCGAAGGAGATGCCCTTGAGCACGGTGATCTCATCGTTGCCCACCGGGAAGCTCTTGACAAGGTCGATCACCTGGACGAGGGGTTCGCCGTTGCTAGTAGGGGAGGCATTCAATCCGGCAGCGACAGCAGAGTCCGATTGGGCAGCGGCTTTGTACGACGGCGGAGGCAACTCAGTGGAGGATGCGCTTGCGGGTAGCTCCGCAGTGGGCGTCTGGTCTTGGGGTTCGCCAGGCGAAGTAGGTGTTTCTAAGCTTTCTTGAGAAAAGTTCATACAAACTCCAGCAAGGGAAAAAGGCGGCCTCAGCCGCACAGATTGCGTATAGATATTTTAATAAGCCGTTACTTATTGGCCATCGACCAGATTAGTTCAAGACGGGGCTTGTAAGTATCTGCATCGTACATGCCTTCCAGATCCACCTGGCGTGTGGCAGTGTTGGCGGCGTTGAGCTCCACGTCCGTCCACATATGCTGGCGTACAAAGGCGGTCATGCGTCCAAATTTGCCCACATGCGCCAGCTCGGCTGCTAGAAAGGCGAAGTTCATGGCGCCCAGCAGGTCCTGTCCGTCAGGTTCGCCGGTGCGCAGCAGGTAGGTGAGCTGCTGTACAAAGGCCTCTTCACCGGTAGGCTGGGTCAGCCAGGCCGCCACCATCTCACCGCTGGAGAGGGCGCTGGGTGTACCGCGTCCTGGGCCAGCCAGCGCTGGCGGCACTTGCAGGATCGTCATGGCCTCCGGGTCCGGCAGCGCGCCGTCGGTCACCAACACCACGGCATAATTGGCGGGGTTTTCGCGCTTGTCCTGGCGCACCAGGGTAGCCAGGATCAGCGGATCATAGGGCGCTTCGGGGATGACCACGCGGTCCACCCCTGCCAGGATGCCCAGCAGCAGGGCGCTGTAGCCGGAGTGAGCGGCAAAGCTCTCGACCACGATTGCCTGCTCGCGCGAGCCGGCCAGGGCACGCAGCTCGTGGATGAAAGAAACGCCGCGCGCCAGCCCGGTGCTAAAACCCAGGCTGTAATCCGTACCGGTAATATTGTTATAGATCGTCTTGGGGATGGCGATGACAGGCGCGCCCTGGCTGCTCAGCTCCACGGCGTACTGCAGCATATCGTCGTCGCCGATAACGATCAAGGCGCGGTAATCCAGGCGTTTGATCACATCCAGCATGTGGGCTGTGCTGTCCTGGGATGGCGCGCTGGTGCGCAGGCGCTCGGGAAGGAATTGCGCAGGAGTGCGGCGCGGGTCCAGGCGGGAGGAATGCAAGAAGGAACCGGGCGAGCGGTCGATCGGGCGCACCATGTTTTTGGTCAGCTCGATGAAATTCTCGCTATAAGTGGCGGGTTTGAGCGGGTCATAGCGGATCAGGCCTTCCCAGCCTTTGCGCACACCGATGGGCTCGTAGCCCAGGTCGACCAGGCGGTAGACCAGGCTCTTCAGACACATGTTGAGACCAGGTACATCACCGCCGCCGGTAAGGATAGCCACACGTTTGCTCATACAAAGCTCCTTGGGTGATTATGGATGCAAGATAAACAGAAGGCGCACTATTGAATACGAAGGTCCAGGTGAAAAGATTGCAGTTATTTGGTTGGTTAAGGGTGGAGCAAAAATGGTTTCAGGGTGATTTTTACTCGTTAGTATGGTAGCATAATTTTGTGAAAAAATCTACAGGGAATTGAGGAAACATAGCGAAGCGGAGCAGGGGATAAATATAGGAATTTTCAGGTATTTTTTTATGAATATGATTGAAATATCGGATATACAAGATAAATAATATCCGTTATAATTGTTGGATCAACAATTTATTTATGCAAAACAAGGTGGTGGGTGATGGAACAGAAAAAGACACGTTGGAT
>CAZTMX010000194.1:0-5526 GCA_964614855.1 uncultured Anaerolineaceae bacterium
TCATGCTGCAGCAAGCCCGCAGCCACCACGTCGCCCCCCTGCTCGAATGGCGGCTGCGCCAGCGCGGCCTCACCCCGCCCGCCGATATCGCCGCCGCCCTGCACCAATCCACCCTGTACACCGCCAGCCTCAACCTGCTGCTGGCGCACCAGGTGGGCGGCATCCTGCAAGCGCTGCACCAGGCCGGCATCCAGGCGGTCGTGCTCAAAGGGCTGCACCTGGCCGAGCTGGTGTACGAAGGCCTGCACCTGCGCCCCATCGGCGATGTAGACCTGCTCATCCAGCGCCGCGACCTGGCCGCCGCACGCCAGGCGTTGGCGGATCTGGGCTACCGCGCCGAGCGCAGCGGCAGCACCGAACGCCTGGCCCAGCAGCACCATCACCTGCCCCCGCTCAGCAAACCCGGCGCCCACGCCGTAGAGCTGCACTGGACGCTCTCGCAGCCCGGCGGCGCCACCATCCCCGAACCCGCCGGCATCTGGCAGCGCAGCCAACCCGCCGTGCTCGCCGGACAGCCCGCCCTGGTGCTCTGCCCCGAGGACCTGCTGCTGCACCTGGCGCTGCACTTCCAATCGCACAACTTCCGCCTCAGCCTGCGCCACCTGTACGATTTTGTCGCCCTGCTCCAGCGCTGCGGCCCGCAGCTGGATTGGGAGGCCGTGGTTACCCGCAGCCGCCAGTGGCGCGCCGAAAAATGCAGCTTCCTCAGCCTGTACCTGGCGGGCGATCTGCTGCACCTGCCGCTGCCCCCGCACCTGCTGGATACCCTGCAGCCCGCCGGTTTCACCCCGCAGCTCGCACACCTGGCGCGCAGCCGCCTGCTCGACCCGCCCTCCAGCGCCCTGCACAGCGACCTGGCCGGGATGCTGGATCACAAACCCCTGGCGCGCAAGCTGCGCGCCGCCGCCAACGCCGCCTTCCCGCCGCAAGATTATGTACGCAGCCGCTACAACCTGCCGCCCGGCTCGCCGCGCGTCTACCCCATGTACCTGCTGCGGCTGGGCCAGCTGCTGGCGCGCTACGGCGGCCAGGTGTGGGGCATGCTGCGCCGCAGCCCCGAAATCGACGCCGCCGCCCAAAACGAAAACGCCCTCAACGACTGGCTGACTGCCCCGGCGCTACTCCCCGCAGCACAAAAAACCGGCGGCTAAAGGCTGCGCAGCCGCCCCGGGAGGCACAGCAGCTCAGGGCTGCGAAGTATCTCAGGGCTGCACAGCATCTAAAGGCTGCAAAGCCGCCCCGGGACGCCCAGCATCTTATGGCTGCCCAGCATCCCAGACCCGCACAGCACAAAGAAGAAAACCCACCCATCCAAAAAATGCAAACCACACCCCCCTCCACCCACACCCCCGACCAGGAATGGGACCTGGTCATCCGCCCGCAGCGCAGCTGGTGGGACCTGCGCCTGGATGAGCTCTGGCGCTACCGCGACCTGGTGCTCCTGTTTGTGCGCCGCGATTTCGTCTCGGTGTACAAACAGACCATCCTCGGCCCGCTGTGGTACCTGATCCAGCCGGTGCTCACCACGCTGGTCTTCACCGTCATCTTCGGCAATATCGCCCGGCTGCCCACCGACGGGCTGCCCTCCTTCCTGTTCTACATGTCGGGCACGGTCATCTGGAGCTACTTTGCCGACTGTCTGAACAAAACCTCCACCACCTTTATCAGCAACGCCGGGCTGTTTGGCAAGGTGTATTTCCCGCGCCTGGCCGTCCCGCTCAGCATCCTGATCTCGAACCTGATCACCTTCAGCATCCAGTTTGCGCTGTTCCTGGTCTTCCTGGGCTATTTTTGGCTCAGCGGGGCGGCGGTGCAGCCGGGTCTGTATGTGCTGCTGCTGCCGCTGCTGCTGCTGATGATGGCCGGGTTTGGCCTGGGGTTCGGCATCATCGTCAGCTCGCTCACCACCCGCTACCGCGACCTGCGCTACCTGGTGGGGTTCGGCGTGCAGTTGTGGATGTACGCCACGCCCGTCATCTACCCGCTCTCAGCCATCCCCGAGGGTTACCGGGCGCTGATCCAGCTCAACCCCATCACGCCCATCATCGAAGCCTTTCGCTATGCCTTCCTGGGCGCCGGCAGCCTGGACCCCGGGCACCTGCTGTACAGCTTTGGCGCCATGCTGGTTGTGCTTCTGCTGGGTGTGCTCTTGTTCAACCGGGTAGAGCAGACCTTTATGGATACGGTATGAGTGGGGAGAGGTTAATCAAGAAACCACATGAGACAAAACATGACAATCTGCAATACCTGTTTTACTTCCTCTCAATTCCCAAACGCGGATATTGACGAAAGCGGCCAGTGTCAATGGTGCCGTTCTGCAGCGCAAAACAAGCAGTCCAGCCAGGAAAATGGCATTAAATATGATGAGCTGATGGCCGTAGCGGAACGGATCAAGCAGGAGCATACCGGCAAATATGACTGCATTATTGGCGTCTCTGGAGGTTTGGACAGCTCCTATATGGCGTATATCGTGGGAAAAATAATGGGGTTGAATGCATTACTGGTGCATTACGATCACGGTTTCTTCTACGGCCATGCCCGAGAAAACCTTGAAGCGCTTGCCAGGGATTTAAACCTGGAGCTGCGTGTGTATAAAAGCAGCCGGGGTTGGGACAAACGCTTTGTGGGGGCAGTGGTCAAGGCATTTTCAAGCACAAAGTCCTATTGGGGGGTGTGCACATTCTGCCATTACATACTACCAGCCAGCATCGTAAAAACCGGCGTGGCTGAGGGGATCAAATTCTACATCAGCCACTCCAACAAATACGAATTATCCTTGCGCGTCCCGCGTCAAGCCAAGGTAGGAGCTCTGGTGCGAGGCATCTCCGGCGCAGGTCTGCTCAACCTCCCCAAAATGCTGTTTTATCTCCTGGCCTCCCAGTATTATTTGTACCGCATGAAGCTTGAGTTCTATACGCCGCCAATTAAGAATATATTGCGCGGAGCGCCAAAAAAACCTTTTCAAACCATCAACCTGACAAATTATGTCCCATGGGATACAAAACAGATGATCACAGACCTGGCACGGGACACGGACTGGAGATTGCCGGAGCATCCAAGCCTGGGGATGCGCTTTGACTGCATGATCGAAGACAGCCTGGTTAACACAAGCTATTTGGAAGCGACAACATCCACGGTGCATGGGATCATTGCCAGCAACCTGATCCATGATGGAGCGATGAGCAAGGAAGAGCTCACTCCTGTGGTCGAGTATTACGAAAAAGTAATAAATGACAGATCTGACGAGCTAAGAAAAGGACTTCTTCCCTGATAGGTTGAATATATGGACGAGCAGGTTACTCTCGCAAAATTCATATTTAATTCCTGTCGTCCGGGACCAATCCTCAGCCGACATGCCGACCGAAAACCTTAATCGCTTATGGGCAAGTCTGCGCAAACAATCCCCCCTCTGCCTGCATATTGGGCATGAGCATCTGGGTGAAAAGTGAGAAAGGGATAATTCTTGATACGGGAATAGACTTATGAAATCAATCCGTATTCGCTTATTGCAATACCTAAACCACACCAGGGGCCTTACCTTTACCGAAGCGGGAACGTATAAACTCCTTGGGAAAACCTACCATCTGATCAAAGGTACCCTGCGTCCCACACCGGATTATGACGATGCCTGGATGATGGCGCTATCGCAAGAAGCAAAGTTTGTTTTTGATATTGGAAGCAATATCGGACAGGCTGCCCTTCTGATGCTGCACTCCGGAGATGTGCAGCAGATCATCCTGGTGGACCCCGATCCTGACGCCTTATCGAAAGCCGCCTTCAACCTGGTCCACAACGGTCTGAGCCATAAAGCGCGCTTTGTCTGTGCTTTTGTTTCTGACCAATCAGACCAACTGGTTGACTTCTACAGCATTATGGGCGGTGCGGCCTCAAGTATGTACGCCGGGCATGCTGTCACCGCTTCCAGCCAGGGGAAAAAGGTGAAAGTAGTTACAACGACAATTGACCAAATGGTTCGTGATTACGGAATTCAACCCGATTTAATAAAGATCGATACAGAAGGAGCAGAGCGCCTGGTGTTACAGGGAGCCAGCGAGTTGGCAAAGCTGCAAACCACCCGCTTTATGGTTGAGATGCACTCTAACCCAGAGTTATCCATGAGAGAGAATGCCCAGGCTGTCCTGGATTGGTGCAGTCGGGCAAACTACCGCGCCTGGTATTTGAAAGAGAAAAATCTATTGACATCACCCGAAAAAATTGCCAACCGCGGTCGCTGTCATCTGCTGCTTCTACCACCCAATGCAAACCTTCCGCCTTCTATCATGAACTTAGGGCAAAGTGCGACATTGGAAGGTGTATTTCCATTGGTTAAGCAATGAGTCCAGTTATCCAAGTTTCAAATTTATCTAAATCCTACCGCCTGGGTGTGATCGGCAGCCGCACCATCAGCGAAGACCTCAACCGCTGGTGGGCGCGAGTGCGCAAACAACCCGACCCCTATCTGCGTATCGGGCAGGAAGACCTGTCGGACCGCATCGGTGAGCGCATCTGGGCGTTAAAGGACATTTACTTTGATGTCCTCCAGGGCGAGGTGCTGGGCATCATCGGGCGCAACGGCGCAGGAAAAAGCACCCTGCTCAAGATCCTTTCGCGCGTCACCGCACCCACCAGCGGCGAGGTACGCGTCAAAGGTCGCATCGCCAGCTTGCTGGAGGTAGGCACCGGCTTCCACCCGGAATTGACCGGGCGGGAGAATGTCTTTCTGAACGGCGCCATCCTGGGCATGAAGCGTGAGGAGATCGAGCGCAAGTTTGATGAAATTGTCGATTTTTCCGGCGTTGAGAAATTTATCGACACCCCGGTCAAGCGCTACTCCAGCGGCATGTATGTACGCCTGGCTTTTGCCGTGGCGGCGCACCTGGAACCGGAGATTTTGATTGTGGACGAAGTGCTGGCAGTAGGCGATGCCGAGTTTCAGAAGAAATGTCTGGGAAAGATGGGTGAGGTGGCAGGCAAAGGACGGACTGTATTGTTCGTCAGCCATAATATGAAAAGCATTTCTGAGCTCTGTGAGAAATCAATTTTACTTAGCAATGGAGAAATCGACAGATCTGGAGCCACCTCAGAGATTATTGAATATTATTTGCACAGCAAAGTGTCGTATGGGGAAAAAGTAATCAACAGCGATCAATTTGAAAGAAATTTTGTTGGACCTTACGAGATCCAATCTGTTTGGCTGGAAGACAATCAAGGAACGGAAAAATATCTGTTTAATCACCACGACGATATTGTTTTTTGTATGCGCTTCAAATCATTTTCAAAACCGATTGTTGCAGGTATATCCGTAAAAGATGTGTACGCACAACCGATAATTTTTCTTTCGAATATCAATGACATGCAGACTTTAGAAACACACACTGAATATTCAGTTTTAAGGGTGACATTAAAAAATGTACTTCTTCGCGGTGGTGAATATTATGTCTCTTTTTCGCTAAATGATGGGGCTAATATCCATTGTGATCTCTGGAGAGATGTAATAACTCTTCAAATAAGCGATATACACTTGGG
>CAZTMX010000195.1:0-2778 GCA_964614855.1 uncultured Anaerolineaceae bacterium
GGTGCATGTATCAGAGATTTCCTGGGGACGCGTCCACCATCCTTCCGACGTGGTTGCGTTAGGGCAACAGGTGGAAGTGTACGTGATTAACGTGGATCAGGAGCGCGCTCGCATCGCCCTGAGCCTGAAACGCCTGAAACCCAACCCCTGGCTGACCGCTGAAGAGCGCTATTATCCAGGGCAAATCATCGAAGCCGTGGTGACCAGCATCGTCCAGTTTGGCGCTTTTGCCAGGTTGGAAGAAGGTCTGGACGGTCTGATCCATATTTCAGAAATCTGTCCGGGTCAGGAGCCCAATGACTTGCAAACAAAATTAACCGAAGGCCAAAAGGTCCAGGTGCGTGTATTGCACGTCGATGCGCCAAAGCAAAGGCTGGGGTTGAGCTTGAGGCTTGAACCATCACCATGAGCGATTGGTGGAAAATCGTTTTCGCTGTACTTTGCGGTTTTTTGGGCGCCGGGATCATTTTCCTGGCAACCAGCCAGCCCGGCGGCGAAGCGATACTCCTGCAGCCCGCACCCACCCCTGGTCCGCTGGCGGTGCATGTAACCGGCGCAGTGTCCAAACCCGGGGTGTACCTGCTGCCGGCTGGCAGCCGAGTGTTGGATGCCATCCAGGCAGCCGGAGATATCCTACCTGCCGCGAACACGGATGCGATTAACCTGGCGGAACCGCTGCAGGACGGCGCCAGGATCACCGTGCCTGAACAAGGACAGGAAATCGCTGATCCAGTAAGCCAACAAGCAGCAGGCGAGCGGTCGATCACTGTAAATCCGGGTACGCTCATCAATATCAACACAGCAACCATGGATGAACTGGATACCTTGCCCGGCATCGGTCCGGTCACCGCCGAAGCGATCATTCGCTACCGGGAGGCAAACGGTCTCTTTGAAAGCATACAGGCTATCCTGGATGTGCCAGGGATCGGCGATGTGACCTTCGAAAAAATCAGGTCTCTGATCACAGTAGAACCCTGACAGATAGTCCCAGGAGCCGTCCATGCAAGCAATCTACCACGTCCAGATCACCGACCTTGCATTGCGTAAAAACTTCAGCCAGCCCGCCCTGGCGGTCATCACAGCCGCCAACCTGGGGCAGGACAGCTTGCGCGGGCAGATTGGGCACCCGGAATACCACTTCGATGACAACAATTTTTTGCAAGGCACGGCGTATATCCGGCTGCAGCGCCAGTTGATCCACCAGGCGCTTAAGGCGCAAACACCAGAGCCGGCCTGGCAGGCTTTTGGAAGGCTGACGCACGGAGCACAGGATTTTTACGCTCACAGCAATTATGTCCGGTTGTGGTTTGAAAGGCAGCAACAGCTCGTCTCCGCCCCGCAGGTGGAGACAATTGAGCCGCTCGATCAAGAGCTGCTGCTCCACCCGGGGTTGATTTCGGGGCGTATTTACCTGCCCTGGGAAATTCTGAGCTATATCCCCTTATTGGGGTTGTTGATGCAACGCCTGCTGCCCGCCGATTCTCATACGCGCATGAACCTGGATACACCGCAGCGCGGCCCGCTTTTTCCATTTGCTGTGGAGGCGGCGCGCAAGCGCACAGAATGGGAGTTTGCGACGATCCAGACGGAAATCCTGGGTGAAGGCGGAGCAAACGCGCTGCACATGTTTACCGATCTGGATATAACCGCTGCACCAGGCTGGCACTAATGCCGCGCCTCACCATCGGCGCAGATTTCAAAGAGCCGCACGCAAAGGCTCTGGAGAGCCACCATGGGTGAAAAACGAACCCGAAAACCTGCCACACGCACCAGCTCCTTTGGATCCCCAGGGCGCTCCAGCCACGATTCTTCCCCGTTCTACCAGAGCCGCTTGTATGCGCAAACGCAGCCGGCAAAGCAGACAGCCTATGAAGAAACGCCCTTGGCACCAGAGCAGCTGGACCGCATCTACTGCGCCTCGGCGCAAGACATGTCACACCTGCCCCCTTCCTGTATCCATTTGATGGTCACCTCACCCCCCTATAATGTAGGCAAGGAATACGATGAAGACCTGTCGCTGGAAGAATACCTGGATTTTATCAAAACGGTGATGGGGGAAGTACAGCGCGTGCTGGTTCCTGGAGGCAGGGCTTGCATTAATATCGCCAACCTGGGGCGCAAACCTTATCTACCGCTGAATGCCTATATCGCAAAGATGATGCTGGATGCAGGCTTTTTGATGCGCGGTGAGATCATCTGGAACAAAGCCGCCAGCGCCAGCGGATCAACTGCCTGGGGAAGCTGGCTCTCGGCAGCAAACCCCACCCTGCGCGATGTCCACGAATATATCCTGGTATTTTCCAAGGGCGATTTCAAGAGGCAAAACCCGCACAAGCGGGCCGCCACCATCAACAAAGAAGATTTCCTGGAATGCAGCAAGAGCGTGTGGACTTTCCCTGCCGAATCGGCGCGCCGGGTCGGTCACCCCGCCCCATTTCCCATGGAGCTGCCCAGGCGCCTGATTGAGCTGTACACCTTTAGCGGAGAGGTGGTGCTGGACCCCTTTATGGGCAGCGGACAAACCGCCCTGGCAGCCTTGAAAACCGGCAGGCGCTTCGTGGGCTATGAAATCGACCCCGGCTATGCGGCGCTGGCACAGGAGCGCATCCAGAAGTTGTCTGGATGAGTGTGGTATCATTCAACATTATCCTATAAACAATCGAGCAGAACATGACCCATTACAACGGCATTTTGGCGCGCTACGGGCAATTCTTAGATTTACCCGCACATACAGAAACGATTACCCTCCTGGAGGGAAACACCCCCCTGATCCCGGTC
>CAZTMX010000195.1:2878-5497 GCA_964614855.1 uncultured Anaerolineaceae bacterium
CCCCTGGTGCTGCCGGCGGATTACCATGCCTTAGAAGAAAGCATTGCAAATGTATAGGGCCTTGTTATAATAAATTTACCAATTCAATGCTTGAAAAATTTCACCCACACAAAGCGGTCTGTTTTTGCAACTTGGCTGCTATATTTGCGTAGAGAGTCATAGAATCATTTGATATCAGTTTAGGAGAAAAGATTATGAACGTGGAAACGAAACGACTGTATCGTTCGCGCAGCGAACGTATGATCAGCGGTGTATGCGGCGGGCTGGCCCAGTATCTCAACCTGGACCCGACCCTGATCAGGCTGCTGTTTGTCATCACCGCTATTTTTGGCGGACCTGGATTAATCGTCTATATTGTGATGCTGTTTGTTGTGCCCGAAGAACCGCTTGGTCCAGGCGCAGTGATCACCCCCCAGGAACCCCCTACCGAATAAGTAGAAAAGGGCTGTCCAAATAAACGGGCAGCCCTTTTTCTTTACACGCTTCCCACGGCGTGGGTCAATGTCCGGTGCAGCGGAAGGTACCCTTTTTCAGCCAGCTCGGGTGTGGGGTTAGAAGCTTCATCAGGTTTATCTGAAAGACCGAAGATCAGCGCACCGCGCTCTTTCCAGGTTAACGCTGCAGCGCGCACTTCTTGGGTAAGCAGGATTTCATCCCGCAGCAACTGCTCCACCGGGGTGTCAGCGCTCATGTACCCCATGGCTGCCACGGTCAGGCGGTATTCATTACGCCGAAACGCCTTGAAAGGTGTAGGGTCGCCCGCTTTTACCCAACGATAGATATCCTCGTGGATCGCCGCCAGCTGAAGCGGCAGTGCATTTTTCTGCTGCTCCACCATGGCGATATATTCATCAAAAGTGTTCAGCTTGCGTTCACGCACCTGGGTAGCCAGGCTCTGCAGCTTACCCACCCCTGCGCCCAGCATCAAGCAGATGTATGCCAGGTAATCCTGGTTGTCTGCCGTAAAGGGGTGGAATTCGACCTGGTTGAACAGGTCGTAAGCCTGCTGGAATTGCTGGGGGTCAAATGCCTGTCCCAGCAGGTCAGCCACGGTATGCTGCACCGCCTTGACCCGCGCCCGGTCGATAGTATGTGCATTGCGGCCGCGCGCTCCCAGCGAGGTCTTATCCATATCGATCACCACTGCAGTCGTTTCATCCCCGGGCAGCCTGTTCTCCCGGCAGAAGCGGTCGAAATCCGGCAGCGCAGCCCAGCGATTGGACAGGAACATCTGCTCGCCGCCCGGTTGGCTTTCCAGCAGGACGGCTGCAGGCTCTTTGTTCTCCGAGCCGATAAAAGCCGCCCCCTTCCAGCCGCCTGATTGGCAAAGGTTAATGAAGGCCGTGCCATCTAAAAGGCGTGTGTCGCCAATAAAAATCAAAGTTTGGATCGGAGCAGCGACCCCGCGCAACTCCTGGGCGCGCTGCAAAAGAAATGAGATGACACGTGCATACTCCGGCTGGGTTTTGCGCGGGATGCCCCCCTCTGCCAGGCCTAACTGCGCAGCCAGGGTACGCAAACCCGGCAGGCGTGCATCGACTGGTGACAGGTTGCGGTAGACAATGTGATCCCCCATAAATTCGCTGATAGCCGAAAGACCGTAATTCTTCATTGAAACACCTTGAAGGTTAAGATAGTTGCCGGGGCTGATGATACCATTTATAGCACCGGGCTGCGAGGCCAAATTTCTATAGGGATGAGCGATATACGCAAATATAATATGTGATAGCATATAGCTGTTGATACCGCCTGTGCTCCCAGGCAGCAATCCCTGCCGCGCACCGTGCAGCGTCAACGAATAAGACTACAACACGGAAGGAATAATGCTCATGCCAAAAAAAGAAATCCGTACGCCGGCTTCTGTAACGCCTCAGGGCGCCTATTCTCAAGGCATTCGCGCGGGGGATTTTATTTTTGTCGCCGGGCACATGCCGCTTGACCCGCTTACCGGGCAGGTGGTCGGAAAGACGATCGAGGAACAGACCGCCCGCGCCCTGGAGAATATCCAGGCTGTGCTGCAAGCAGAGGGCGCCAGCCTGGCGGATGTGGTCAAGACCACCGTTCACCTGACAGATTTGAGCCTGTTCCCGCGCTTCAACCAGGTGTATGCGGGATACTTCCCCGACCCCAAACCGGCGCGCACCACCGTGGGCAGCACCCTGGTGGGCGTTTTGATCGAGATCGAAGCCATCGCCTATGTGGGAGAGAAGTAACTTGCCGAAAAGGCTGACAGGCAAGCAGGACACCCGGCAATCACCTGCCAGGTTTGTGCCAGCGGGATCAACCGCCAAAAAAGGAGCTTTGAATGATCGAAACCATCCCCAATGAAACCAGGATACTGGTGTATCTGCTGGGCGGGTTGTTCGCCGGCGGGCTGCTGCTTTCGGCTATTCTGCTGGCCTGGGTCCTCTGGCGCATCAAGCGCATCCGCCTGCCCGAAGGCGCAGATTACCTGACCACTTTGCGCGCCACGCCGCTGGTGGTTGTGCTCTTGTTGGATGTGCTGGATATGACTTTGGATCTGTTTGGCGCGCCCGTGGCGTGGGTGGTACTGGGCAAGCTGGGTCTGCATTCCCTGCGCACCGTGACGGTGGTGGAATCGGTGATCCCCGGCACGCA
>CAZTMX010000196.1:0-5489 GCA_964614855.1 uncultured Anaerolineaceae bacterium
CGATGCCCCTCCTGTCGCATGCGCTGCTGGAAACCTGGGAAAAGAGACGAGGGCGAACGCTGACATTCAACGGTTATGCAGCCTCTGGTGGGGTGCGCGGAGCCATCGCCGAGACAGCTGAAGCTGTTTTCTGCGACAAACTAACTCATTCACAGCGAGAGATTGCTCGCGGCATCTTTTTACGACTGACCGCTTTGAGCGTGGATGCAGATGGGAGCGATACGCGGCGAAGGGCAGCCATTTCGGAATTGATTATTGACCCCGCACAGTCAGATTCAACCAGAGCGGTGCTGAATGCCCTTGCGGAAGCCAGGTTGATCACTATAGACCAGGATTCTGTTGAGGTGGCCCACGAAGCATTAATCCGGGAGTGGCCGACGTTACGCCAATGGATCGAGGATGGTCGCAAGGATTTGCATCTGCGCCAATGTCTCACTGAAGCTGCTCAAGCCTGGCAGGCAGCATCACAGGATAGCGATTTGCTATACCGTGGTCTGCGCCTGGCACAGGCCAGGGTCTGGGCGCTCTCACACGGGAAGGAAATCAATCTGCTGGAGAGGGATTTCCTGGCAGCTTCTATTGATACAAATGATTGTGAGATATTTGAACGGAACGACTTGCGCCAGAGAGAGCTCGATGCCTTGCAAAAGCTGGCCGAACAAGAAGAACGCTGTGCTGAAGACAAATTGCGAGCCGCAAGATTGCTGAAGAAACAGGCGGTTTACTTATTATTAGCCCTGATTCTCGTGGTATGCACATCCATTCTTGCACTTCACCTCGCCAGCCAGGTCAGCCCGCTCTAAATCGTAAAACAGCCCTTGCTCAGAATGGGAAGAAATAATTGTCCTGGGGAACAAGTAATTATGTAAAAAACAACACCAGATACAACCTTGAAGTTCCACCCAAGGTGTATCTGGTGTTTACCTTTGTTTCTAACGGGATAATTCTAGTATTCGATGATGCGCGGCAGGCTCTTTGCCTGTTCCACCCAACCCTCGACCATCTTCAAACTGGGCAGTTGGCGCACCAGCTCTTTGACGGCGTTAACTTCGACCAGCTTGGCGTGCAGGTTATCCGGGCGGCGCTGTGCCAGCTCGGGAATGGTATCCACACCTGCTTCTTCCAGCAGATCAGAATACTCGGATGCAACGCCTTTGATGCGGAAAAGATCAACATGGTTGACCCATTCCAGGATTAACTTGCCTGTGATATCGGCCTTTTCAGCGAGTTCTTTGCGGCCTTTGGGGGTAGCGCCCGCCTTCAGCAATGCCTCCATGCTGGCGATACCTGCCGCGCGTAATTTTTCTGCGTAAGCAGGACCAATGCCTTCAATTTCCTCAAGTTTTGCCATGAATATATCCTCCTAATAATGGGATTGAAACGGTTGTTGCGACTATTATATACCAAAATCCAAGCGCGGCATAAACCGGTTAAAACCCAATCCCTTCACAAAACAGGGTATACTTCAGAATTGAGCATGGTGTAGGTTTGAAATCGATTGCTGATCACGAAGAGAAAGGGCAAAATTTCTATCTCTTGAATAAATACAGCTATTACCTGGCTTCAATTTATCAATTGCTTAGCGAGTTTGAGAACCCGCTGTTAATCCTGCGTATCTTTACAGGCCTGGCTGGGCCAGGGTTGAAACAGGTGCGATTGCGGCGCTCGGGGCTGATGTTTACCGTACGCGGCCCGATGGATGTTTGGTGTCTGAAAGAGACGCACCTGGACAGGTTCTACGAAGTCTACGGTGCGGCTCTGCAAGATGGCTGGACCGTGGTGGATATCGGCGCTGGGTTGGGTGATTTTTGCATCCGCGCTGCCCATGAATTTTCGGGCAACCGGGTGTATGCCTACGAGCCGTTTGCCGAGTCCTACAAACTGTTGGAGCGGAACCTGGCAGCCAACAAGATCTGCAATGTGCAGATCTTTCAGCAGGCGGTGGGACAGACCGGTGCGCTGCTGCTTGATCTTTCGGGCGGGGAGCCGCTGCAGATCACCAGTCGCCAGCCGGGGTGTGAAGGACTACCGGCAGCCAACCCTGCTGAGACCAACGGGCGCACCCAACAGGTGACCAGCCTGGCGCTCAACGAAGTCTTTGTGCAGAACGGCATCCAACGCTGCGATCTGCTAAAAATGGATTGCGAAGGCGCCGAATACGATATCCTGCTCAACGCCAAGGCGGAAGCATTGGGACGCGTGCAGCGGCTGGTGATGGAGTATCACGACAACATCACGTCTTTTACCCACCTGGACCTGGTCGCCCTGCTGACCGCACACGGCTTTTCTGTATCGGTGACACCCAATGCAGTCCATGCGGATATCGGGTACTTATATGCGCATAGATAATGATTTTGCAGAAATACAATCTCCGTGTCTCCGTGGTGAGAACTAACCATTTATATAGGATTTTTTATTATGGATGTTCAACTTTACCGTAAATATTTGAACCTGTATGTGCAGGAAGCCCTGCAAAACAGTGACGGCAGCGTTCACGGTGTGTCGGAATACCTGGGTGGGCTATCTGTCGGGGGGCTGCTGGTGAAACACAAGGCGGAGAAACTGCGTGCTCTGGGCGATGCGCAAAAAGCCTTTGGCGAGCACCGGCATTGGCCGCTGGAAATTGTGCTTTCACACCTGGGGATCGAAGACTTGCCCGGCAAAGCACACAACTAGCGCGGCCCTCGCACTGTTCCCCGCGACGCAGCAGGTTTTACGCGTCCTCTCTCTCCCATTCACAAAAATCCCAGCCCTCCAGAACCTGGCGCAGCTCGCTGCGGTTGTGTACGCCGTACTTGTGCAGGGCGTTGCTCATGTGTGTTTTCACCGTCTCCACGGTGATCACCAGGCGAGCGCTGATCTCCCGGTTGCTGTACCCCAGGCAGGCCAGCGCCGCCACATGCTGTTCGCGCGGCGAGAGATCATCCCAGATCGCTGCGGCGCGCTGTTTCTGTTCGTGCAGCGCCAGCCCGCTGCTGAGCAGGCTGCTGGCAAGCTCGCCCGGACGCAGCTGCACAAGCTGTGCCAGGGAGTGCAGGTCTTTCACCAGCACGGCATCCAGTTCAAAGCCGTCCTCCTTCGGCGGCGGGCGAATTCCCAGGTACTCAAGCAAGCGGCGCCACAGCGACATACCAGAGCTGCCTTTCTACTCGCCGTCTTCTGCCTCTTCGCACTGGCAGGGCGAAGCGCAGCAGTAAATGCAAACCCCCCAGCGGTCGGCATAGGGCAGTTCGTAACCCGAGCGCACGCGCAGGGCGCGCTCCAGGAATTCCGGCGGATAACCATATTCAGGCTCCCCCTCGCATTCGCAGTAGCCTTCGGAGTAATGGCAGTTGGCGCAGATAAGCGGCGGGAGATAATTCTCCGGGCAACAGCGCCCGGCGTTCAGGTTAGCTGCCAGCGCCGCCGGCGGGTTTGTGATGCGGTTTTTCTCGCGGTCGGCAAAGCAGTAAGCGATCCAGCCCAGCACATCACCCAGCCCAGGCAGGTGCTTTTCAGGCCGGGCTATGTTGGCGGCAATTTTGCGCGCCGCGTTCTGGGCGGAGACTGACCAGACGCCGGCGCGCTGCAGGTAGTGCAGCGCACGCTCGTAATTGGGGTCATCTGGCGCCGTTTCTGGGGTTGCTGTGCTGGCCTCTGGTTTTTGGGATAGTGTATGTTGTTGTTGATGTATATTAATCTTTAAAAATTTATGATTAGAATTAACATCAACACCAACAGAGTCCGGCGCGCCGGAAAAATGGATCACATAGCGCTGGCTGCCGTCGCTGCTCCAGTTGATCAACCCGGCGGTACGCAGCATTTGCAGGTGCTGGCGGGCTTGCGAACGGCTGATGCCCAGCAGCGGTAGAAGCTGGGTTGAAAAATCCAGGTCTGGGGTGCGCTGGTAGGCAAACGTCCAGGCGGCAGCATACAGGCGCATATAGCTGCGGAAGATATTGTTGGGCAGGCGCGGGTCGGCGATCAGCGCGCTCAGGATAGGCGTGAAGGGCGGCAGGGCGCCCGGCAGAAAGCTGGCAGATGGCAGGATGTTGGTCATGATGGTCTCCAGATGTGTCGTGTGCGCGCCGGGGTTGTGCCCGGCTTGCGGTGGGTGGGGTGGCGATGGCGGTGCCCTGGGGGTACCCCCAAAAATGAGCGCGGGCAGGCGGCGCTGTGGAAAACTCCCCCCAGGTGGGATGCCTGTGAAAAGGTCCGCTCCCTCGCCAGTTTCCAGATGCGTGCGGGCACGCTTGCGGCAAAGCGGCGCTGTCGTATCGTGAACGGTTTGCATTTCTTGTGCATGGGTATCGATTGCCCTCTCATCAGGTACACCGGGTATCTCCAGTTACATTATAACTAGAACAAATGTTCTTGTCAAGACTGCGCGACGGTAAACCTGCGCGGCTGTTATAATGACTTCTTTGAAAGCAAAACCATGCAGACCTTCTCTAAACCAATTGTTGAGATCATCCGCCAGCGTTTTTCCTGCCGTACGTATTTAGAGCGTCCGATCGAGCGCGATTTGCAGAGCCGTGTGTCCGATTATGCTGCTGGATTAAGCCCAGGTCCCTTTGGAGGGAAAGCGCGCTTCCAGCTATTGGCTGCCGCAGAGGATGACAGCAAGCAGTTGCGGCAGCTCGGCACTTATGGTTTTATCAAAGGGGCTACTGGCTTTCTGGTGGGGGCGACCCTGGATGGGGAGCAGAAACTGGAAGATTTCGGCTGGCTGATGGAGAAGCTTGTGCTGTGTGCTGTCGATCTCGGTCTGGGAACCTGCTGGCTGGGCGGCACGTTTAGCAAAAGCAGCTTTGCGCAGAAGACTGTTCTGCAGCCTGGCGAGCTAATCCCAGCAGTTGTCTCCGTGGGATATTGTGCTGCCGCTCCTCGCACGGTAGACCGCCTCATTCGCAGGGGAGCTAACGGTGATCGCAGGCGGCCTCACGATCAACTTTTCTTTGCGGAGCGTTTTGGTGTGCACCTGTCGCGCTCGGCGGCTAGAGAGTACGCGCTGCCGTTGGAAATGGTGCGCATGGCGCCATCCGCTTCCAACAACCAGCCCTGGCGCCTGCTGCGGCAAGGCGACCGCTGGCATTTTTATCTGCAGCGCACGCCAGGATATCGCGAGTCGCTTTTAAACCGTATCTTTACCCAGGCTGACATGCAGCGCCTGGATATGGGCATCGCCATGTGCCACTTCGAGCTAACTGCTCGAGAGCTGGGATTGATGGGGGAGTGGGTAATGGATGACCCTGGTATCGCGCTGCCGGATCATTTGACTTCCTACACAGCAACCTGGCACAGTACGTAAATGGGGCTGTCCGTAAAAAGCTAAGACAGCCCCAATGCAATTATAAATGGACTTGTGCCATCCAATAAGCCGGTGCGCCCTGTTTAATTTTTCATCACCAACGGCAGATAGGTTACGCCTACTGGGATGTCGGTGATTGAATACACCCCTCCACCCCAGGAGGCCGCACCATTTGTCAACTGGCACCGGCAAGGCACAC
>CAZTMX010000197.1:0-5488 GCA_964614855.1 uncultured Anaerolineaceae bacterium
GATAAAAGGCATAATTGACAGGCACAGGATTAATACATATAATCTTTGTTGGAGCACGAATCCCTTTTATACCTTTTGGCCAGGGATCATGGAAACGAACGATTGGCTTAGATATATTGGGTTTTTAAACAAATTAAAAGAATATAGGGGGGAGATTATTTGAACCTATTGATCTGATCAATAGTATATTGATAGTGATAAAGTGTGCCTGCAATTGTTTGGATTATATTGGAGATGGGTGCCTTTTTTGTTATAATAACTCACCGTTTTATGAGAAGTTTTAATCTTTAGAGCAATTAATTCAATACTCCAGCCCTTGAGGAGAAAAATGATCAATGAACCCAGGTAATGGACGTCCACCGATACTGAAAGTTGAAGACCTGGTTACACGCTTTAACACCCCAGAGGGAACTGTTTATGCCGTGAACGGCGTCAGTTTTGAGTTGGGAGAAGGCGAAACCCTGGGGGTGGTTGGTGAAAGCGGTTGCGGCAAGAGCGTGACCATGCTTTCCGTTCTCCAACTGATCCCTCGCCCGCCCGGGCAAATTGCAAATGGTCGAGCCACATTTCACGGTCAAGACCTGCTGCACTTATCCAGCGAAGAGATCCGTCATGTGCGCGGCGCACAAATTGGCATGATCTTTCAGGACCCGATGACATCGCTCAACCCGGTTTTAACAATCAGCCGCCAGGTTTCGGAACCGCTGATGCTGCACCTGGGGATGAATAAAAAGGAAGCGGAAGAACGCGTTGTCGAATTGTTGCAGCTGGTTGGCATTCCCGAAGCCGAAAAACGCCTGGGTCAATACCCGCACCAGTTTTCCGGCGGCATGCGCCAACGTGTGATGATCGCCATGGCGCTGGCGTGTAACCCGCAGATTCTGATCGCTGACGAACCGACAACGGCTTTGGATGTGACCATCCAAGCACAAATCATCGACCTGGTAAAGAAACTGCGAGATGAAATTGGTATGTCGGTGATCTGGATCACCCACGACCTGGGGGTTGTGGCTGGAATGGCACAGCGAGTAATTGTGATGTACGCTGGTTACATTATCGAAGAAGCATATGTAAAAGACCTTTATACGAACCCCAGCCACCCCTACACCCTGGGCTTGCTGCAAAGCCTGCCTCGCCTGGATAGTGATGAACGCACCCGGTTGACAGATATTCCTGGTCTGCCGCCTCTTCTTTTGGAAAAACCGGTTGCCTGCCCATTCAGGCCCCGCTGCAAATATGCATTTGAGCGCTGTGAGGAAAACCCACCCTTGTTTGATATCGATGTGAATCACAAAGCAGCCTGTTGGTGGAATGTCAAAGAAGGGAGAGCGCGCAATGTCTGATAAAGAAACCATCCTCCGTGTTGATAATTTGGTGAAGCACTTCCCCATCCTGGCGGGGGTGTTCCAACGGCAGGTGGGTGTGGTGCATGCCGTAGATGGCATTTCTTTTGACATCCGTAAAGGGGAGACCTTTGGCCTGGTGGGGGAATCGGGCTGCGGAAAGTCCACTGCTGGTCGAACCATTTTACAACTTTACCGGCCGACATCCGGCAAGGTGTATTTTCGTGACACCGATCTGACGACATTAAAAGGCGAAGATTTACGCCGTATGCGCACCGAAATGCAGATGATTTTCCAGGATCCATACGCCAGCCTGAACCCGCGTATGACCATCCGTGAAATCGTTGGCGAGCCGCTTTTGGTGCATGATATGGCCAAAAATAAACAAATAGATGAAAAAGTGGATCAACTGCTGGATACGGTGCGCTTGAACCCCGGTTTTGCCTCGCGCTACCCGCATGAATTCTCTGGTGGACAGCGCCAGCGTATCGGTATTGCGCGCGCCCTGGCGCTTGAACCGGATTTTATTGTCTGTGATGAGCCCATTTCCGCCCTGGATGTCTCTATCCAGGCGCAGGTAATCAACCTGTTGGAAGATTTGCAGGCCAAGCTGGGTTTGACTTATCTATTTATTGCGCATGATCTTTCGATGGTGCGCCATATCAGCGACCGGGTGGCAGTCATGTACCTGGGCATCCTGGCTGAAGCGGCGCAGAGAAATGAGTTGTATCACCACCCGGTGCATCCTTATACCCAGGCATTGCTCTCGGCAGTGCCGGTGCCGGATCCCTTTGTAGAAGAGAAGCGCCAGCGTATCATCCTGGAAGGTGATGTGCCCAGTCCGGTCAACCCGCCTTCGGGCTGCCGCTTCAGAACCCGCTGTCCTTTAGCGGAGAAGATTTGTGCTGAACAGGTACCCGTGTGGCGTGAAGTAGGTCCGGACCACTGGGTTGCCTGTCATATGGTGTAGCTGGCACAAAAGCCATTAGCGCATCATGAATAGCAGTTTTTGTCCTGGAAGGCATTGTGGTACTTAAGGTTTGAGAAACGTGGAAGGAGGTGATGTGATCAGAATACCCGTTAGACAGCACGCCAAATATCGTATCAACCTGTTCAGAAACACATTTTTTCTCGAGGAGAAGAAACATGCGTAAAAATCTATTTGTATTGGCTTCGCTGCTTATCGTAGCAAGCATGGTGTTGGGCGCATGCGCGACCCCGACCCCCGCAACAATTGTTGAAACCGTCACCGTCGAGACTGTCAAGACAGTCGAGGTGCAGGTGGAAGGCCAGACAGTGGTTGTAACTGCCACCCCCGAACCGGTTGTGGCTAAGGAATTCAAGTCAGCCGATCCAACCACCTACATCACCGTTACCTTCGGTGATCCCGATACCCTGGATCCGGCGTTGGACTACGAGACCGCCGGTGGTGGTATCATCCAGAACGTATATGATACCCTGATCTACTTCCAGAAGGAAAACCCGAACGCCTTTGTGCCCGTGCTTGCCAAGGAAGTCCCCACGCTTGAAAATGGCGGTATCAGCGCAGACGGTCTGGTGTACACTTTCAATGTCCGCGAAGGCATTAAATTCCACAATGGGGCTGACCTGACCCCCTCCGACATCGCCTACTCCATCCAACGTGGCCTGCTGCAGGGCGGCTATGACTCCCCGCAGTGGCTGTTCACCGAACCCTTCCTGGGCGTCGGCGTCAGCGATGTGGGCGAGCTGGTGAACCCCGATGTAGCTGGCGATCCAGAAGGTATGGCTGCTGAAGATCCTGCCAAGCTCCTGGAAGTCTGCGAAAAAGTGACTTCGCTGATCGTTGCTGACGATGCAGCCGGCACTGTAACCTTCACCCTGGCTCAGCCTTGGGCACCCTTTATCGCCACCCTGGCACAGCAGTGGGGTGCAGCTCTAGATAAGGATTGGGCAGTGGAAAGCGGCGCCTGGGATGGCGATTGCGCCACCTGGCAGAACTTCTATGCCAAATCCGCCGAAGAGTTGAATGCCCTGCCGATTGGCTCCACCGCCAATGGCACTGGTCCTTACAAACTGGACCGCTGGGTACCCGGCGAGGAAATCGTTTTGGTCGCCAATGAAGACTACTGGGTCACCGAACCCCTGTGGGAAGGCGGCCCGACCGGCGCTCCGGCCATAAAGACCATCCTCATCAAGAACGTAACCGAATTCTCCACTCGCTATGCTATGCTGCAGGCTGGTGACGCTGATACTGTGGCAGTAGGTTCTTCCGCTGACTGGCCGCAGATGGATATGCTGACCGGCCAGGTTTGCCAACTAACTGACGAGGACTGCGTACCCACTGAGACCCCCGACCAGCCGCTTGAGCTGATCCGCGGCTATGCCACCGGTAACCGCACCGATATCTTCATGAACTACGCCGTCAATATGGAAGGTGGTAACAACTTCGTCGGCAGCGGTGCGCTGGACGGCAATGGCGTCCCGCCTGACTTCTTCAGCAACGTGCATGTCCGCAAGGCGTTTGCATCCTGCTTCAACTACGATGCCTACCTGGAAGATGTCCTCCTGGGCGAAGGTACTCGCTCGCTGGCAGTCATGCTCCCCGGACAACCCGGTTATCGTGAAGATACACCGCACTACGTCTATGACCCCGCCATGTGCGAAGCAGAGCTGAAGCTGGCTGAATTCGACGGTAAGAGCGTCTGGGATACTGGCTTCCGCTTCACCCTGGCCTACAACACCGGCAACACCGCTCGCCAGACCATCGGCCAGATTATGCAGACCGAGCTCGCTGCGTTGAATGAAAACTTCGTGATCGAGGTTACCGGTTTACCGTGGCCAACCTACCTGCGCAATTTCCGCGCACAGAAGCTGCCTATGTCCACCAGTGGCTGGGTGGAAGACATCGATGACCCGCACAACTGGGTGGGTCCGTATGCTTTGACGACCTTTGCGAACCGCCAGAGCCTACCGCAGGAATCCAGGGATGTATTTGCAGAATACATCAACGCTGGTGTGTTGGAAAGCGATCCCGCTAAGCGTGACGAGATCTACGCTGAGTTCAACAAGGCCTACTACGAAGAAATCCCAACCATCCTGCTGTACTTTGTCAACGGCCGCCGCTACCAGCAGCGCTGGGTTGAAGGCTGGTTCTACAACCGTGTCTTCCCCGGAACATATTTCTACTCGCTGTCCAAGAAGTAAGTTTTCTGTATTACCGGTTGGCAGGTTTGATGCGGTAAATCGTGAAAAACCTGCCAACCAAGATGAGAAATATAATAGAGACACGCTTCGGCGTGTCTCTATCCCCAAAGCAATTATTTTTTTGACATTATTGTCTATCTTTTGGTTGGAGGTGACGCCAGTATGGTTAACTATATCATCCGTAGAATTTTGATCTTACCGGTCATTCTATTTGGGGTGACAGCCTTGATCTTTGGCATGCTGCAGTTCCTCAGCCCCGAAGAGCGCTCAGCCCTGTATGTGCGCGATATCCCCAAAAACGAAAACCAGATGGCATCGATCATCCGCCGCTACGGGTTGGATGACCCGATCCTGGTGCAGTACTGGCACTGGCTGATGGGGCGTGAAGACACAATCACTGGATCAAAAGTTGGCGGGATCCTGCGGGGCGAGTTTGGTTATTCACGCAGTGCCTCATTGCCTGTGATTGAGGTACTCAAACGGCGTTTCCCAGCAACGGTTGAACTGGCTTTGTATACCATCCTGCCGATTATCGCAATTGGAGTTTTCCTGGGGATCCTGGCAGCGGTGAACCACAACAAGTTTATCGACCAGGCTGCCCGTGTGCTGGCTATATTGGGTCACTCCCTACCCAGTTTTGTCTTTGCCTTGCTGGCATTGATGTTTTTCTATGCCCAATTGGGCTGGTTTCCACCGGGGCGCCTGTCCGACTGGGCGAATAACGTTGTCCTGGCAGATTCATTCCGCTCCTACACATCCCTGATCACCATCGATGCATTATTGAACGGACGGGTGGATGTCTTTCTGGATGCGCTGCGCCACCTGATCCTGCCGGTGACGGTGCTATCAATGATCTCTATCGCCACCTACTTGAGGGTGACACGCTCTTCCATGTTGGAGACCTTGCGCCAGGAGTACGTGGTGACTGCACGCGCAAAAGGGCTCAAGGAGCGTGATGT
>CAZTMX010000198.1:0-5394 GCA_964614855.1 uncultured Anaerolineaceae bacterium
AAAGTGTTTGGCAAGCGCATCCGCCTGTTCCGCCCGCGCAGTATCTGGATCCGCAAGGTGGTGCAGTGGTTCTTCTTTATCCTGATCGCCTTGATCGCGGTCAACCACTACCTTTCAGAAAATGGCGGCGGCATCCCGCTGGTGGCAAACGCCAGCCTGCATGCAGTCTGCCCTTTCGGTGGGGTGGTGTCCATCTACCAGTTCTTCACGGTTGGCAGCTTTGTGCAAAAGATCCACCAAAGCTCCTTTGTTCTGATGATCACCGTCTTTTTGCTGGCGGTCCTGTTTGGGCCTGCGTTTTGCGGCTGGATTTGCCCGTTGGGCACCATCCAGGAGTTTGTGAGCAAATTCGGTCGCAAGGTTTTCAAGCGGCGTTTCAACCATTTCGTCCCGGTCAAACTGGACAGGTGGCTGCGCTACCTGCGCTACGGCGTGCTGGCCTGGGTGCTGTATATGACCGCCGTGACCGGCAAACTGATCTTTGCCGAGTACGATCCGTATTTCTCCCTGTTCAACTTTTGGAACGGGGAGGCGACGGTTGCCGGGTTGGCCATCCTAGGTATCACCCTGGGTCTGTCCTTTTTTGTCGAGCGCCCGTGGTGCAAATATGCCTGTCCATACGGCGCGCTGCTGGGGATCAGCAACCTGTTCAGCGTCTTCAAAATCCGACGCAATTGCGACACCTGCAAAGCGGACGGCGCCTGCTCCATCCTTTGCCCGATGAACATCCCGGTGGACAGTCTGACCGTGGTGCGCGATCACCAGTGCATCTCCTGCCTGGAATGCACCTCAGAAGCCGTATGCCCGGTGAAGGACACCGTATCGTTTTCCACAAGGGGGGCAAAATGAGTAAACAAAAAATCCAACGCCCTCTAATGCGAGGTGCAAAATGACCCTGAAATCAAAGACCCTGGCGGCTTTGTTGGTCGCCCTGATGTTCGGCTCGATTTTCTTTTCCAGTGCCATGGGCTGGTGGCAGACCAAAGGTAGGAAGAATGCTGCGGTTTTTTCCGGCGGCGCTTTCGCAGGTCGAACCAACCCGGCGGATATCCGAGGCTCTTATACCTTTGGCGATGTAGAAAGAAATTTTGGCGTGCCGGCTGCTTTATTGGCACAGGCTTTTGGGATCGAAACCAACAGCCCGGCGGATTTCCAGGTAAAAACCCTGGAGGCGATGTACGCCGGCAGCCCGCTGGAAATTGGTACATCCTCCGTGCGTCTGTTTGTGGCGTTTTATCAGGGGCTGCCCTTCGACCTGGCTGAAGAAATCTACCTGCCTGAACCGGCAGCTCAGATTCTGCGCGAGCGCGACCTGAACAGCGCCCAGGAAGCCTACCTGGAAACGCATGTCATTGCAGCCGAACCGGCAGCTGTTTCATCCATCGAGCCAGACACGACAGAACAAGACGATACCGAAGCGCTTGCGGGCGAATGCGAGCAGCCCACCACCAACGAGCGCCTGATCAAAGGCAAGACATCTTTTTCAGACCTGCTGGTTTGGGGGCTTTCCAAGGAAACTATTGAAACAGTCATGGGTGTTTCGATGCCGGAAAATGCTTGCCAGGTGATCAAAGATTTCTGCAGCGTAAACGGGCTCGAATACGGCCCTATCCGCCAGGCGCTGCAAGCCGAGTTGGATGCGCTGAAATAAGCCACACGCTCCAACCGTTAAATCCCCCCAGCATGTAAAAAGCCGCCCATTCCGGGCGGCCTATTTTTTTATCTCTCACACACATACGGTCGTAAGAACTGACCGGTGTAAGACTCATCTGTGGCGCACACCTGCTCCGGTGTGCCCTGGGCGATCAGCTCACCGCCGCGGTCGCCGCCTTCAGGCCCAAGGTCGATCAGGTGATCTGCTACTTTGATGATATCCAGGTTGTGCTCGATGATCACCACGCTGTTGCCTGCATCCACCAGCCGCTGCAGCACCTCGATCAGCTTATGCACATCAGCCGCGTGCAAACCCACCGAAGGCTCATCTAACACATACAGGGTGCGACCGGTTGCGCGCCGTGAGAGCTCCTTTGCCAGCTTCACCCGCTGCGCCTCCCCACCCGAAAGCGTGGTCGCGGGTTGCCCCAGGCGTACATAACCCAGACCAACTTCCTGCAGGGTCTGCAGGCGGCTGGTCATAGTATTGAAGGCAGAAAACAGCTCCAGCGCATGGTCCACCGTCAAATCCAGGATTTCGGCAATATTCAGGTCCTTGAAACGCACCTGCAAGGTCTCGCGATTAAAGCGCGACCCGTGGCACACATCGCAGGGTACATACACATCCGGCAGGAATTGCATTTCAATACGCAGCTGCCCCTGCCCCTGGCAGGCCTCGCAGCGACCACCGTGTACATTGAAGGAGAAACGCCCTGGTTTGTACCCGCGCACTTTGCTCTCCGGCATTTCGGAGAACAGGGTGCGGATATGGTCAAACAAACCAGTGTAGGTCGCCGGGTTGGAGCGCGGCGAGCGCCCAATGGGCGATTGGTCGATGTCGATGATCTTGTCCAGGTATTCCAGCCCTTCGATGCGGTCGTGAGCCCCGGGTTGGGTGCGGGCGCGGTTCAGCTTGTGCGCCAATTCCTTGTACAGGATATCCACCATCAGGGTGGATTTTCCCGAACCCGAGACGCCGGTGATACACACCAGCTGCCCCAGGGGGATGCTGACATCCAGGTTCTTTAGATTGTTTTCGCGCGCCCCCACAATGCGCAGGGCTTTGCCGTTGCTCGGGCGGCGTTTATCAGGGATGGGTACGCTCAATCTGCCCGAAAGATACGCTCCGGTCAATGATTCGGGAGCTTTGAGGATATCTTCTACCATACCCTCAGCCACCACCCTGCCGCCGTGTTCACCGGCAAAGGGGCCCAGGTCCAAAATCCAATCTGCATTCAGGATGGTATCGTTGTCATGTTCCACAACCAGGACGGTATTCCCCAGGTCGCGCAGCCCTTTGAGTGTATTTAACAGGCGGGAGTTGTCGCGCGGGTGTAATCCAATGGACGGCTCGTCCAATACGTATAGCACACCCATCAGGCGAGAGCCGATCTGCGTCGCCAGGCGGATGCGCTGTGCTTCGCCGCCAGACAAAGAGGCGGCTGCGCGCTGCAGCGTGAGGTAATCCAACCCCACATCCACCAGGAAACCCAGGCGCGCCCGGATTTCCTTCAAAATCCGCTCGGCGATTGTCTGCTGCCGGCTGGTGAGCGGTGTCTCGGCATCCGACAAGCGCTGCACCCAGGCTAGTGTGCGCAAGACAGGCCACTGGCTGACTTCGACAATATTGAACCCATCCACCGTCACCGCCAGGGCTTCGCTGCGCAGGCGCGCTCCACCACAGGTCTGGCAAACTTGCTCAGTCATAAATTCAGCAATACGCTCGCGCGTGTACTCCGAGCCGGTCTCATTGTAGCGGCGGTGCAGGTTGTTCACCACGCCTTCGAAAGCCATACGGAAGGTGGACTGGCGGCCGTCCTTGTTGTGGTAATGGATGGTGACCTCCTGCCCTTTGGTGCCATAAAGGATCAGGTCCATTTGTTCCTGGCTAAGTTGGCTCACCGGTGCGTCCAGGTTGATTTTGAAATGCTTTGCTGCTGCCTCCAACGACTGCCAATAATAGCCGCCCTCTTCACGCGGGCCGCGCCACTCTGAAGCAACGATTGCGCCGTCATTCAACGAGAGGTCTTTATCAGGGATGAGCAGATCCGGGTTGATCTCCAGCCTGCCGCCCAGCCCCTGGCAGTCCGGGCAAGCGCCGTGTGGTGTATTGAAAGAGAAAGTACGCGGCTCGATTTCCGGTAAAACCGACCCGTGTTCAGCACAGGCCAGGTGTTCGGAGAAATGCAGATCACGGCCTTCAGATGGGTTGCCAATAAAATGCGCCTGGCTGGCAACATCTCCTGTTATCGCACCATCTTGTGTGACAGTTCTTTCTTCCGGCTCCAGGGCTGCTTGCGCAGGAGGGTTTAGCCAATGCAGGGTAATGTAACCATCGCCAAATTTTAATGCGGTCTCAATCGAATCAGTCAGGCGTGAGCGAGCGGATTGTGCTTCTTCCTCACCAGCAAAATGCTGGATCACCAGGCGGTCTACCACCGCTTCTACAGTGTGAATTTTGTAGCGGTCCATCACGATGTCTTCGTCCAGCGAGGACACCACCCCATCTACCCTGGCGCGGACAAAACCAGCCTTACGAATTTCCTCAAGGACAGCCTGGTGTGTTCCCTTACGGCTGCGCACCAGCGGCGCAAGCACCAGCAAGCGCGCCCCATCGGGCAGTGCTTCTACCGCATCCACAATTTCCTGCGCCGACTGGCGTTGAACATCACGCCCACACACCGGGCAATGCGGGATGCCCGCGCGCGCATAAAGCAAACGCAGGTAATCGTACACTTCGGTAACCGTACCTACCGTCGATCGCGGGTTGTTTGAAGCGCCCTTTTGATCAATGGAGACTGCAGGTGACAGACCTTCAATATAATCCACATCCGGCTTATTCATCTGCCCCAGGAACTGGCGAGCGTAGGCTGAGAGCGACTCAACATAGCGCCGCTGTCCTTCGGCAAAGATCGTGTCGAACGCCAGCGAGGACTTCCCCGAACCGGAAAGACCGGTGATCACCACCAATTTATCGCGCGGTATCTCAACGGTGATATTCTTGAGGTTGTGTTCCCGCGCCCCGACAACGCGAATAATATTTTGCGACATAGGGGTCTTCTTCCCAATGAATGAATTTCGATCAACAAATAGACAATCGCTAATTATAGCACATCTGTTTCAAGTTTTGGAAGGGAAGCAAATTAACAATCACCTGCAGAAGGATCGATGATGCTTTCTATAGAAAGTCGTCTTGTTCATCCACCTGAATTTGATCGTAATCCACTGCGCTTAGCGGTGAGCTTTGTAGCTCATGGGTTGGCAGGTAATAATGCCCGCGCAACTCGTCAATCGTCGTTTTCTCCCACAACTTAACGCCGTCAAAATAGGCCGCCCTGCCAATCATGTGCGATGCAACTGGGACAGTCAGGGTGAAAAAAGCAATGATTGACAAAACTCGAACCGTGACCTCAAAATCAAAAATGTGAATTGCAGTAGCCAGTAAGATTAATCCTACCCCGAGAGTGGCGGCTTTAGATGTGGCTGACATTCTCAAGAATAGGTCCGGCATTCTCAATAACCCCAGGCTGGCAATAAAAATTAACAGTGCGCCTGTGATCATCAAAAGGGCAACGATCCACTCTGTCATTGCTATGACCTCCTTTCGATGTAGTAAGCAAATGCCACCGTGCTCAGGAAAGAAAGCAAGGCCAGGATAAGCGCCACATCCAGGAAAACTGCCTGGTTGTTTTGCATGGCAAAGACAGCAATGATACCAATTGCCATGGTGGTCGCCAGGTC
>CAZTMX010000199.1:0-5358 GCA_964614855.1 uncultured Anaerolineaceae bacterium
TCGGCACCGCTTCCGATGACGATGCCTACCTGGCGGCGACCAATTTCGGTGTCTCGTCCACGCCAGCCGAGGTGGGACGCACCGGTTTTGCCGGTTCGCAGTTCCCGGTGATCGCTGACGGGGGTGTGGTGGTGATCACGATCACAGACCACCTCAGTCACATGGCCGGGGTGTGCGTGGTGCTGACCTACACCGAGGGGTAGGAGGAAGAGCCATAGGGTGCCTCTCCTGCAACGGTCCGCCGGGATGGTTTGCAGGAGAGGCATCCATTCGATTGGAGGGTGACATGACTGCTGCAACGCTTGCCGCTATTCGCTTACAGTGCCGCCAGCGTCTGGGGGACACCGACCCGTTGGCATATTCTTTTAGCGACGACCAGATTGATCTTTGGATTAACGAAGCCATCAGCGATTATTCGGTGCATTTCCCACGCAAGAAGACCCTGGCGATCGAGTTGGCGCCTGGGACGTATTACTATGATCTGCCTGCCGATTTTCACGGCGTGCTGACGGTGCAATATACGCCATACGGCACAAGTCTACCGAATCAATTGCCGCAGTACTTTTCGCACCGCTCACACAAACACCCTGATTTCTGGCAGGAGGACGGTTTCTATGATATCTGGAAGCGCCAGGAAGAAGGCGAGCCGAGCCTGCTGATCATCTCACGCAATCCCTTCAGCGCGGACGATCTGATCGCCATCGATTATCACGGCGATCATGATGCCTTGAGCGCTGATACGGATGCTTGCACTTTGCCGCTGCGGCATATCCACCTGCTGGTTCAGTATGTGCGCTGGGCAGCGCTGCAGTACCTGGGGATGGTCGCCAGCAGCAACCCGGACCCGGTTGACCTGCGAGGTTCCGCCAGTTGGGCGGATCTGTTGGATGAGACTGCGGAACGTGCCTTGCAGACTTACCATGTGCTGCTTGAAAAAGCCAGGGTAGTTGAGTCCGAGACAACTGTATCGGAGTGGAAGATGGACAAATGGGAAAGAAGGGTTTGAAATCAATCCATTCGGTAAATTACCGACGGTAAATTACCGACAGTAAATTACCGACAGTAATTTACCGATATATTATATTAAGCAAAGGGGTTACAGAGGATGATCTCAAAGATGATTTTCTAAATCTTATGAATTAAAATCTTCAATTTTACCACCATTCTTACAGTTTACAAGATGTCGTGATATAATTAGGTTCTATCCACGGAATGTAAAGGAATAAACCCATGAAATTCAAGCTTCACGACCAGGTGGTTCACTGGAACTATGGGCTTGGTGAAATTGTTGGCATAGAGGAAAAATCGCTGGCAGGCGAAATCTGCCAGTATTACGTTCTCGCTGCAGATAGGCTAACCCTCTGGGTGCCGGTAAATGAGCGTGGTGAAAATTCGATGCGCTTGCCTGCAAGCCCGCAGGAATTCTCCGAATACCTACAGTTGCTTCAAGGACAGGCAAAAACCTTGCCGGTGCAACAATATATTCGCCAGAATGAGTTATCCGAGCGCATGAAATACCAATCGCTTGCGGAGGTGGTTTGCATCGTGCGAGACCTGGTGCATTATGCCCGCACTCACAAACTCAATTACAAAGACCAGGAAATATTGAAGCGTGCGAAAAGCCTGCTGATCGACGAATGGCAGTTGTCTCTCAAGGGGACACGGGAACACGCCGAATGTGAATTATCCCGCCTCTTGTCCGGTAGTACGGTAAATGCATGACAGTTTTTCCAGATTGCAAGCCGACCGTGTGAGGGAAGTACACCAGCCCTGGCTTCTTGAAACTATATTGGGCATTTTCCTAACTCAGCAAACCCATCAGTGCTGGTGCGGAAAGCCAGCCCAGATTTCCTGCGGAAAGACGATTTTTTCCGAGCCCGGCAGACCGGACAAAGAGCTGCCGGTATTGAGGTTAATACCGTGCGGCTGGTAAGCCTTGTAGGCGAGCTGGCTGCAGTAGAATGCATCTTCTCGCTCCGAGTCCAGGAAATTCAGGTTATACGGTTTACCAAGTTGTGCCATGCAATAAGCCGCCACCTGTTCGCGCACTCTTCTCTCTTCGTATTCTGAAAGACCCGCACTTTCCAGGGGGAAAACCACGCCATAAAATTCATCTATTAACAAACCGCGCTCCACCACCCTTTTTTCACTCTGCCAGAGCTTCCCCGGCATGGAAAAAGAGATCACCCCCAGGGCGCCCGATTCGATGCAGCGGCCGCGCGGGCCGATGTAGATGATCACATGATCGACCACCCCCGGCAGCAGCCTGCCGATCAATCGCCAGAATTGACCGGGGAGGATATCGGGTTTGCCGTCGGCTGTGCAGATCAAGTCGCCGGTTTTCAGGGTGATGCCGTTGAAAGAGGAAGTGTAGATTGTCATGGCTTATTCAATGGTAATTTTACTCTGAAAAAGGCTGAGCAGGACAAATAGACGCATCTAAGCATAAAACCTGCACAAGTTTTCTGGTTAAATAAAATGTATTTGATATAATGAATTGATAATCCTTAACTCCGAACCTGCTCGCCTAAAGAGACCGTTCATCCACGGCAGACAGGTCAAACGACCGTAACCGGTACTGGCTGGGAAGGAAACTAACCAACCACCTGAAGCTCCACACCAGGAGCGGAATTGGAAAGGAGAACTATGGAAAATGTTGAAAGTTTGTGCCAGGAATCGAACAAGCGTCACAGCCATCTCTGCCCGCGCCAGGTGTTGGGAGTGCGTATCGGACTGGCGGGAGCAAAATACCTGGGTTTTCAAGTCCCGGTTCCTGATAAAAAGATGCTGGTGATCATCGAAAGCGATGGCTGTTTTGCGGATGGGGTAGAAGTTGCCACGCGGTGCACCCTGGGCCACCGGACTTTGAGGGTAGAGGATTTCGGAAAAATTGCTGCAACTTTCGTGGATACGACAAGCGGCAAGGCGGTTCGCATCTCTCCCGGGCCGGATGTGCGCCAGTTGGCTTGTGATTATCTACCCGAAGAGAAAAACCACTATTTCGCCATGCTGGAGGCGTATAAAATCATGCCAGAAGAGGAGCTGCTTATTTTCCGGCCGGTGCAATTGCTCACACCGGTGGAAAAAATCGTCAGCCTGCCGGGTCTGCGTGTGCATTGCTCTATTTGTGGCGAAGAGATCAGCAACGAGCGGGAAGTGGTAAGTGATGGGGTGATTTTCTGTAAATCCTGTGCAGGGGAAACGTATTACCGGCCGGCAGCCTGAATTTTTTCTAGCAGCTTGATCGCATCCTCGCGCTCAGGATCGATGTGCAAAGCAGCAGAAACAGCTTGTTTCGCTGGTGAGATTTCGCCTTTTTTAAGGTACAGCTTTGCCTGGTTTAGATACGAATCTACGTGTGATGGAAAAATTTGAATATTCAAGCCTAGAACATCGATGGCCAGGTCAATCTGGTTGGCTGTGAATAGCTGTAGCGCAAGATCGTCCAGGTCTGATTCAAAGAAATAATACAAATCATCCCTGGTTTTGATCTCCTGATAGAGAGCGTATGCGGCAATCATGCTGCCGGCACAATTGCCGGCACCAAAATTGCCGGCACCTTCGATGCCGCCCTGAGCCAACGCCCGGCTGACCGGTACCATCCATGAGACCTTATTCGCTTGCGGCTGTTGGTCGAGCAGCACATTCGCCAGGGAGCGCACCACCTGGAAGTGGGCATTCGATTCCTCGTTGCATAAAACAACCGCCCCACGATCCATCTCAGGCATGAGCAGGAAAAAGGCAGTGCCGCCAAACCCAGCGCCCCCATGAGACACGGTTTTTGCATCACCAATATGTCCAAGCGTCCACCCAAGCCCCATCTCTTCGTAAATACTCGGCCGTGTGCGCCCCCGCTCGGCAACAGCTGTCCACATAAGATCATAGGTTTCTGGAGAAAGAATGCGCCCTTCGTGATGGACGCCCCGCTTCAGACTAACGATCGCCCATTGACACAGATCCTTCACCGTGGTGTGCATAAAACTGGCAGGAGCGTCTGCCCGGTGATAGGGATAGGTAGGATTGACCTTCATCTCAGGCGAGCGCAGATGTGGCATCGCCAGTCGAGTGGCAGGGATATCCGATAGCAAGAATGAGCTGTTTGGCATACCGGCCGGGATCAGGATTTGCTCCTTCATCACCTGCTCAAACGATTTGCCCGTGACTTTCGCCTCGGCAATTTGCCGCAGTAGATCCCCCAGCACATTGTATGCGATATTGCTGTAGCTAAAGCGCTCGCCCGGGTCGGCGATTAATTTGAGAGCCCTCAAGCTGCGTACAAAGCGTTCGGCTGCCCCATCGTCAGTTTCGGGATGGGTCACTAACTGTACGTAATCGGTCTCTTCGATATCCGGCATGCCTGAGGTATGGCTCAGCATTTGCCGGATAGTGATTTGGCGGTAACGCTCATCATCTATGCGAAAATAAGGCAAATATTGGACGAGGGGCGCATCGAGCTCTAAAATTTCTCGCTCCACCATTTGCATAACTGCAGTGGCAACAAGGCACTTGGAAACGGACTGCACGCAAAAAACCGTGTCCAGCGTCACGGGCGCCTGGGTTTCCAGGCTCTGGACGCCGAAACCCTTTGCGTAAATCATCTCGCCACCGCGAACAAGCCCGACCGCCAGGCCGGGGATATCCCAGCCAGCCATGATTTCGCGCAGGACAGACTCAAGATCCTTCATGAATATCATTCTAAGTGGCTGTCTCAGACCATCAAATGGTATTAGAAAAAACCGGTATAGAATCAAAAAGGAAATTGCGTATAAAAAAGCTGCCAGGTAAGTATACCCTCGGCAAGTTGCCGCGACAGCCTATTATCTGGATTAGAGTCTTTCCCCCATCAGTGTAAACACTGATTGGGCATGGCAGCATGATCGAAATTATAATGATCAGCCCCTCGCAATGTTGCGAGGGGCTTTGTTCTTTCACGCCTTACTTTGCTTTCTTATACAGCTTCACCTCCCCCAAATTCAGCGCATCGGTGAGCCTGATCCTATTGAACATCTTGGGATAGTAGCCCTCCTTCTCAAAGCTGACCTGGTACTCCCCTTCTTCCAGTCCGTGCAGCCAAAAATCACCGTAGTTATCGCTAAAGACGGATACCACATCACCGGTGGAGACAGCCACGGCTTCTACCAGCACATCTTCCAGGCAAACATCTTCCACTGGTGAGCACACCTCACCGGCGATATAAGGCATGGGCAATCCCATGTAGATCACCGTGGGCCGTGTGTTCTCTTCCGGTTTCAAGGTCTCGTAGCGGTCATCCAAATCCTCAGAGAGGTCCCCATCCACAAAAGTCAGCGCCTCGGTCGGGCAGGCGGTGACGCAGCGCGGCTCTTTCCAGCCGCGGTC
>CAZTMX010000200.1:0-5349 GCA_964614855.1 uncultured Anaerolineaceae bacterium
TTTGTGTACAAGAGCCTCGGGTGATCGCTTGTTTTGATCCCCGAGGCTTTCTTTAATTATTAATCTTTCAACGAAGTGCTCACTGTGGTGATAAAATAAAAAATTATCAGCAGTGGGATGATCAAAATTCAGGCGCGTTCAGGAAAGATCAGGAGAGGATTTCAATGAATTCAAAAATCTGGCGTTTTGCAAGTCTTTTGACGTTGCTGGCGTTGCTTGCCAGCCCATTCTTCTTGGGGAGTTCTTCCTTCGCTTCCCCCTCAGATCAAGAAGTCGCCCCGCAGCCGCCCGGTATGCGTGTGGTGCAAGCCTCCTTTGTCGGGCAAAGCCAGGATCTGCGCACGCTGGCGCCAAAAGCCGTTGACCCGGATGCTCCTAGCGTGCTCAAAACCCTGCAAGAGCGCCTGGTGATCCCAAAAACCAGGCAGGAAACAAGTGGCGGCTCGGATACTTCGATCGCACAGACGGAGGCTATCGGCGGCGCCATGCCCCTGCCCATCGCCAATTTTGAAGGGGTCAATAATGTCAATGGTGTCTTGCCGCCTGATACACAGGGCGATATCGGTTACGACCCGCTGACTGGCAAAAAGTACTACGTGCAGTGGGTCAACCTGAGCTTTCAAATCTGGGATGTGAGCGACCCGGCAGCCCCGATTTCGCTTTACGGCCCAGCCGCCGGCAACACGCTCTGGAGCGGCACGGGCACGATCTGCGATATGAATAACGACGGCGATCCGATCACCCTGTTTGACCCGCTGGCAAAACGCTGGATGATGAGCCAGTTTGCCCTGGGTTTCCCGGATAACTTCCACCAGTGCATCGCCGTTTCAGCAACGGCTGATCCCACCGGCGCCTGGTACCTGTACGATTTCCTCACCAGCACCACCATGATGAATGACTACCCCAAGTTCGGCGTCTGGCCGGATGGGTATTACATGACGGTAAACCAGTTTGACGGGCGCAATTTTTCCTGGGGCGGCGCCGGCGTGGCTGTGTTCCAGCGTGAGGCCATGCTGCAGGGCAAACCGGCCCAGATGATTTATCTTGATCTCGGTCTGGTAACAGAGGATTACGGTGGTATGCTGCCGTCGGATCTGGACGGCGCTGCGCCTACGGCTGGAACACCGAATTACTTTATGGAATGGGATGACAGCAGCTGGCTCGGCGACCCCAACGACACGCTGCGCATCTGGGAGTTCCGCACCGATTGGGCCAACCCGTTGACCACCACCTTTGGTCTCAATACCAGCTACGACCCCAACTATATGGTCACCACGTCCAACCAGGACCCCGACATGTGTAACTTCAATGCCAGCTGTATCCCGCAGCCGGTGACTACCGTGGGGCTGGATGCGATCTCGGACCGGCTGATGTACCGCCTGCAATTCCGAGATTTTGGCGATTACCAGGTGCTGCTCACCAACCACACCGTGGATGTGAACGGCAGCGATTGGGCCGGCGTGCACTGGTTTGAGCTGCGCGATAACGGCAGCGGCTGGAAGCTTTACCAGGAAGGCGTATACGCCCCCGATAGCGATAACCGCTGGATGGGCAGCATCGCCATGGATGACTCCGGCAATATCGGGTTGGGCTATTCGGTTTCCAGCGAGCAGACCTATCCATCCATCCGCTACACCGGGCGCTTATCCACCGATCCGGCCGGGTTGATGCCACAGGGCGAAGCCAGCCTGATCGCAGGCAGCGGTTACCAGACGCATTCAGCCAGCCGCTGGGGCGATTACAGCATGATGGCGGTCGATCCGCTGGACGGCTGTACCTTCTGGTACACCCAGGAGTACATGGCTGTACCCACAACCGCTGCCTGGCAGACCCGCATCGGCTCGTTCAGGTTCCCCTCCTGCACCAGCCTGCCTACTGGCTTCCTTACCGGCACGGTGAGCGATGGCGTAACACCGTTGGAGGGAGCGTCTGTCACTGCGGGCGGCGTGTATGTCACTGTGACTAATGCGAACGGCGAGTACACCCTGGAAATCCCCGAGGGCATTTATGATGTCACCGCCGGCATGTACGGTTATGATGATTTGACGGTCACTGGTGTGGAGATCACCGCTAGCGCTGTCACGGTCCAGGATTTTGTTTTGCAGCCTGGACAGACTTATAAAGTATCTGGCGTGGTCAAGGACGCAGGCACAGGCTGGCCGCTGTATGCGCGCCTGGATATCTTTGGTTATCCTTTCGGACCGGTCTTCACCGACCCGGTTACCGGCGCCTACAGCCTCGATATGGTGGCTGACACCTACGAATTCACCGTTAAAGTTGTGAGCGGGGGTTACAGCCAGGAAACCGCTTCCATTACCGTGAGCGCGGACATGACTCTGGATTTCACACCCCAAGCGGACATGATCACCTGCACTGCGCCCGGTTATGTGCTGCGAGAGCCCACTTTTTACGAGAGTTTCGACAACTGGCCGCTGAGCGGTTGGACGGTGGAGAATAATGAGACCGGCAGCCCGGTGGTGTGGGGCAGCAGCGCTGACTTCAGCGGTGAAAATTACACCGGCGGCGCAGGAACAGCCGCAGAAGCCAACAGCGATCTGTTCCCAGATTATGCCTATGACACTGAGTTGATCACACCGCCTATCCAAAGCGCAAGTCTGCAGAACTATAACCTGGTTTACAAGGCGAATTTCCAGATTTACTTAGGCGATGAAAGTCTTGACCTGGATATCAGCACTAATGGCGGCACCAGCTGGCAAAATATCCTGCACTGGGAAGAAAATCACGGCGCCTGGTATCGCGCGGTGGGAGAGACAGTGGCTGTTGATCTTGAGCCTTATATCGCCGAAACTTTCCAATTGCGCTGGCGATATTACAACAATAAACCCAATGCGTGGGATTATTATGCACAAATTGACGATGTCAGCATCGATTCAGACTGCACACCTCTTGAGGACGGTTTTCTGGTCGTTGGCTCAGTATACGATGCCAACACCGGCGCAGGTATCGGTGACGCCGCGGTGGCTAACGACAGCTTGAAACAAGCGCAGTGGTTGGAAAACTCGCTGGATCCTGCACAACCGGATCCACTTTACATTATCGGCGCCAGCCCGCTGGATGCACAACTGACAGCCAGCGCCTACCGTTACCAGCCTGCCAGTGTGACGGTCGTTCCGCCGGCTTCCGGCACAGTACGCCAGGATTTCCACCTGGATGCCGGTCTGCTTGACGCAACCCCTGACAGCCTGGTATTTACCACCTCGATCGTTAACCCCGTGGAAACTCTGCCGCTCAACTTGCTGAACACAGGCGGCGCAGCGGCGGGCTACGAAATCTTCGCCCTGCCCGGTGTCTGGGTGGAACCGCAGCCATTGGGTCCGTTTGCCCCGAATACGCGCCATATCGGACCAAAAAACCTGATGGATCGTGATGCCTCAAAACTGCGCATCGATACCACACCGCTGGGTGTGGCTGCGCTGGATGGCGCCGGCGATCTGCTCAATTCGTGGGATACCGGGCTGGCAGCCACCTGGGGCATCGGGTACAACCTGGATGCAGCAGACCTGTGGCTGGGGAATATCGCTTACGAAGGCGGGGATGATCTGGATTACCGCTTCGAGACCAGCGGCGCGGCCACCGGCGATACCATAGACACCGCTACCTGGATCAGCCTGTGGGCGGCGGATATGACCTACAACCCCTTCACGCACACGCTGTGGCAGGTCAATGTTGGTGGGGATAACTGTGTCTATGAAATGGATCCAATGACAAAAGCAGCCACCGGTGGAAAGATCTGCCCAGCCTTTGGCTCCAGCCAGCGCGGCCTGGCCTTTGACCCGCTGACCAATACTTACTACTCCGGCTCCTGGAACGATGGCATCCTCAACCACTTTGCCCCGGACGGCACGCTGCTTGATTCCACTGCGCTTGGTTTGAGTACCTCCGGCCTGGCGTTCAATCCAGCCAGCGGGCATTTGTTTGTGCTGACCAGCCGGATGATCGATGTGGATACCTATGATGTGTATGTGGTGGATACGCTCGATGCATACAACATCCTGGGTGGTTTCGATCTGCTGGACGGCGCGTCAAATGTGTTTGCCGACTACGACCAGGCAGGTCTGGAATTGGATTGTGATGGCAACCTGTGGGCTGTTGACCAGACGATGAACAAGGTGTATGTGGCGGAATCCGGCGAGAGTGGTGTGTGCGATTGGGCTGTGGAATGGCTGAGCGCCGCGCCGTCACCCGGCAACGTACCTGCAACGGGCAGCACGCAGCTGGCGGTGAGTGCGGATATGAACGCAGGAGCGTCCGGCAGCAGCCAGGCATATCTGCGCATTGTCAGCAACACACCGTATCCTGATCTCATCGTGCCGGTGACACTGAATGTTGTGGACAAATTCCTTTACCTGCCGTTGATCGCAAAGTAGGGTTTTAGTGCGTATTTGCACCGGGTGGGGGGCGGCTGTTTGCGAGAACTTATTCGCAGCCAGCTCTCCACCCGGTTTTTGCGTATAGATAAGTTTATGTAACTTGGAGAACCCTTATGAGCGACGAAATCTACCAGCGCCTGGCGCAGCATCTCGACCAACTGCCTGCTGGCTTTCCGCCCACACCTGACGGGCTGGAGCTGCGCATCCTACGCCGGCTTTTCACACCCGAAGAAGCTGCGCTGGCAGTGCACCTGACACTGATCCCAGAGAGCGCAGCCGTGATCGCCCACCGTGCCGGTCTGTCCCCCGGCACCGCCGCCTTTATGTTGGAACAAATGGCTGCCAAGGGGTTGATCATGGATAGCCCGGCCGCCCTGGATACAGATGGCAAGCCAGCGAGTATGCGCTATGCAGCCGCCCAGTTTGTGGTCGGCATCTGGGAATTCCAGGTAAACCGGCTGAACGAAGACCTGGTGCGCGATGTGGACGCTTACCTGCCGTACCTGTTTGACCCGCAGTCGTGGAAGGCAGCGGCGCAATTGCGCACCATCCCGGTAAACGAAAGCCTGCAAGCGCCATCCTCGGTGATGACCTATGAAAGCGCCGAACAAGTGGTGCGCTCGCACGAGCGCTTTGCCGTCCAGCCGTGCATCTGCCGCCAGGAGAAGAACCTGCTGGGCGAAGGCTGCGGCAAGCCGCTGGAGGTGTGTCTTTCGATGGACGGTGCGGCGGATACTTTGCTGCGCCACCAGCGCGGGCGGGCCATCAGCAAAGAAGAAGCCCTGGGTGTGCTCAGGCTGGCGGATAAAGCCGGCCTGGTAGTACAGCCCGGCAATACTCGCGATCCCAATTACCTGTGCTGCTGCTGCGGCGATTGCTGCGGCATTTTGCGCACGGCAAAGTTGCACCCGCGCCCGGCGGAGTTTCTGGCATCCCCATTTTTCGCCGTCAGCGACGC
>CAZTMX010000201.1:0-5336 GCA_964614855.1 uncultured Anaerolineaceae bacterium
AGATCGCCCCAAAGACCAACACAAGCGGGATGGAGACAATTAGCGCATTGACCAGAATCATCCATATATCCCGGCCAGCCATGTCTTCTTGAATTTGTAAGTAGATGAACCCAATGATAGAAATCAAATACATGATGATCAAGACAATTGCCAGTGTGCGGTTCGATTGAGGTTTGTGGTTATCCATCGCTTCTCCTCATAAAAAAGCTGCTTGGAGCCGGTATTTAAATGGCTGATGCCTATTATGATACTCCATTCTTGGGAAAGAAAACCTTAAGATCTAAACCATGGATTGGCAAGTTGGACCCGCAACCAAACCATCCATTACTTCCTGCTTTTCTCAGTGTTCTCCGTGTCTCCGTGGTTAAAAAAATCCCAGAAATTTTTCACGATTGGATACCGTCAGCACTGAAACCGCGGTGGAGGTTCATCTCGCGTTTTTTATTGTCGCAACGAAACACCCCGGCAAAACCGCTGGTGTAAGGCGCCACCGCGCTGTTGAATTTGCAAACGGCAGAAGGGATCAGGTCGCGCGGGATGGTGGGGTTTGCACTGTAGCGCCAGACCACATCCTGGCAATCTTCAGCCCGCTCTTCCCAGGGTATATTTGAAAGATGATAAGCAGACAATCGAACCTCCTGAAGAATGTTTAATAATCGGTTTGAACCACATCGAAATTCCAATACTGGCGCAGCTGGTCAATCCTGCTTATAATTATATGTCAGAAAACATTTCTCACCATTGAAACCAACCAATCAATCTAACTGCGACTACATTTTTTCTTTCAAACAACTCACCTATGCCAATTTACACCTTTCCTGAAAACTTCTTGTGGGGGGCATCTACATCCGCTTATCAGATCGAAGGTGCCTGGGATGAAGACGGTCGCGGCCTATCCGTTTGGGACAGCTTCACACGCCAACCCGGGCGTATCGAAGATGGTTCAAACGGTGATGTCGCCTGTGATCACTACCACCGCTACCCAGAAGATATAGCGCTGATGAAAGAAATCGGGCTGGATGTGTACAGCCTGACTGTATCTTGGCCTCGCATCTTGCCACAAGGGCGCGGTCGAGTGAATCAGAAGGGTCTGGATTTCTACCGGCGGTTGGCGGATACGCTGCTCGAAGCAGGCATCATGCCCTATATGACCCTCTACCACTGGGACTTGCCGCAGACTCTGCAGGATGAGGGCGGCTGGGCGGTGCGCTCCACAGCTGAGGCTTTTGTGGAATACACGGACGGTTTCACTCGCGCCCTGGGCGACCGGGTGACCCACTGGGCGACGCATAACGAACCCTGGTGTGCCAGTTACCTCAGCTATGCCCTCGGCGAGCACGCTCCAGGATTGTACGATTGGCCGGCCGCGGTAAAAGCCTCTCACCATCTCCTGCTGGCGCACGGTTGGGCGATCCCGCAAATCCGCAGCAACAGCCCCGGCTGCCAGGCGGGCATCGTTCTAAATTTCTCGCCCAGTGAGCCGGCCTCACCCAGCAGCGCCGATTATCACGCTGCACGCAGGTACGATGGGTTCTACAACCGCTGGTTCCTGGATCCACTCTATGGACGCCATTACCCTGCAGATATGGTTCATGAGTACAGCAGCAAAGGATACCTGCCAGCGGACTTGATCCAACCAGGCGACCTGGATGCAATCGCGGCTCCGCTGGATTTCCTGGGCGTAAACTACTACAATCGCAGCGTTCACCGTGCGGATATCCCAGAAGCGCAAAACCTGCCGCAGACCAATTTCCTGGCACAGGAATCGGAATGGACGGACATGGATTGGGAAGTACATCCTCTTTCGCTGTACAATCTCCTTTGCCGGCTGCACTTTGAATACCAGATCCCCCGGCTCATTATCACAGAAAACGGCGCAGCCTACGGAGATGCCCCTGATGCGTCCGGCCGGGTAAGCGATACGCGCCGTATCCAGTTCCTGCGCGACCATCTGATCCAAGCGCACCGCGCCTTGCAGGCAGGTGTCCCTTTGGCTGGATACTTTGCCTGGTCAATTATTGACAATTTTGAGTGGGCGAAAGGGTATACCATGCGCTTTGGCTTGATCTGGGTGGATTACCAGACACAGCAAAGGATTTTCAAGGATAGCGCATATTGGTACCGCCAGGTGATCGCCGACAACGGCTTTTCTGTGGGCGATTGAGCAAAACGGAATTATTCCCTTATGAAAAATGAAACTACAAACACACGCCTGAAGAATTTTCTATCTACGCATCACCCATCCGCCTTTTTACTGGCTGCCCAACTAATTCTATTGTTCCTTTATGCCGTGTTTGCCGGCAGGCACAGCGAACGTGCTATCATCAGCTCTTTTGGCACCCTGGTGTTGATCCTGGTGGTGTGGGTGGTCACGCGCAGCCCGGCCATCAACTGGATCGCCTGGGCGCTGGCGATCCCAGCCTTTGTCTTGACCGTAGTCACCGTGATCCACGCCGATGATGACCTGGTGGCGTTGTCGTCTTTGCTGGAAGGGGTTTTGTATATCTATGCAGCCGGCAGTATGATCGCCTATATGCTGGCGGATTATCAGGTGACCGTGGATGAGCTCTTCGCTGCCGGTGCAACCTTTACATTGCTGGCGTGGGGTTTTGCCTACTTCTACACGGTCTGCCAGGTCTGGGTACCGGATAGTTTTGTCAACGCAAACAATCCTGGCCAACCGCTGACCTTTTTGGAGCTGCTTTTCCTCAGCTTTACAAATCTTTCAGCAACCGGGCTGAGCGATATCACCCCCAAAAGCCCCCCGGCACGCGCTCTGGCGATGCTCGAACAGTTTATGGGTGTGGGGTACGTGGCGATGGTAGTCTCCCGTTTGATCGGTCTCACCACTTCGCAAAAAGACCGCCGGCGCTGAGCCGCCGCAGTTGGAACATCGATAACAAGAGATAATTATCGCCTGCGCACGACGAAAAGGGTGACATCGTCAAATGGATCCGCTGCCCCGCTAAATTCGGAAAGACGTTTCTCAACCATCTCCAGGACACCTTTTGCTATAGACACATTTCTGGCTCCCCCGTTGTCGCTGGGTTGTTGCCCGACTGGCTGTCCGGGGTGACTGGCCAGGTTCGAGTATTCACCCAGCGTCTCCTCAATCCTTGTGCGCCCAAAGAATTCCTGCTCCAGGTTCTGTGCATCCGTCACACCGTCGGTAAAAATGCACAAAAGCTCGCCGGTTTTCAGGGTAATCTCTTGTCTGTGCACCTCCAGGTCCGGCAAGATACCGATGACTGCGCTGGTTCTTGCCAGCAATTGCAGGCTGCCGCTGGCCTTGAGCCACAGCGCAGGTTCGTTGCCGCAGTTCAGGTACACCAGCCTGGCGCCGCCTGGCTCAACAAGGCAAATAAACAGCGTGCTAAACAGGCCTTCGTCACCGTGTGTTTCGGTCACATAGCAGTTGACAAAGCCTACCGCCTGCTGCAGATGCTGTGCGCAGCGGCTAAAAGCATCTGTTGGTAGGTTGCCGGCTTCACCCGAACTGAGATCAGGTTTTATTGGCTGGAATTCCTGCTCACCACTAAAATCGCCGCCTGCAACGCTTACCCGGATCAAACTCCTGAAGAGGGCCATGTACAGCGCCGCCCCCACACCCTTACCGCAGACATCACCCACCAGGCACACCAGGTATCCTTCGGGTGTGGTAAATGCATCGTAATAATCGCCAGCTACTTCCCGCGCAGCTTTGAAATATGCGGCAATCTCCCAGCCTTCTATTTCTGGCAATTCCGCAGGTAGGAAGCTCTGCTGGATCTGGCGCCCGATTTCCAACTCATGTTCCAACCCTTTGAGATACATTTGCTGCAGCGAGAGCAGCCGTTTTCGCTCCAGGCTGGAGCTCAGCCGGGCGTGCAGCAAGGTGGGCTCGAAGGGTTTGGGCAGGTAATCCTCTGCGCCCAGCTCGATGCCCTTGACTACATACTGCAGGCTGCTGCTGGCGGAAATCACAATCACCGGGATGTCGCGTGTCTCCGGATTTGATTTCAGGCGCTCTAATACCGCAAAGCCGTCCATCCCCGGCATCATAATATCCAGCAGGATCAGATCGGGCTTTTCTGCACTCACAATCTCCAGCGCCTGTGCGCCGCTCTCGGCTGTCAGTGTTTCATAGTCTGCATCTTCTAGTTCTTGTTCCAGGTAATCCAGGTTGAAAGGCTCGTCATCAACGATCAGGATTTTCCCTTTTGTCATGTGGCTGCCTCCAGAACGGGTTTGCCTTTGTAATTCAACGGTAGGGTCAGGAGAAATGTCGAGCCTTTTCCCAGCTCGCTTTCGGCGGTCAGGTCACCGCCCAGCAGGCGTGCCAGGTTCAGGCTGATCGATAGCCCCAAACCAGTACCGCCGTATTGGCGCGTGGTGCTGCTATCGGCTTGCTGGAATTCGCCAAAGACGCGCGTCAGCGCTTCGGCGTTCATCCCGATCCCAGTATCTTTGACCGAGATCAGAAGTTTGTCAAGGCCGTCCCAACCTGCGGTCAGAGTGATCTTACCGCTGTGGGTGAACTTGGCTGCATTGCTTAGCAGGTTGAGTACAATTTGCTGTATCTTTTCTTGATCGGAAAAGATCACCGGGACTCTGTCGTCAACGACCTTTTCTAAAATAACCTCAGGTTTGAGCAGGGGTTGTGCTGTGCTGCAGCAAACATCGAAAAGGGCTGCGATGCGGAAGTTCGTGGGCGTCACGTCCATGCGTCCGGCTTCGATCTTGGCAATATCCAGCATGGTGTTGATCATGGAAAGAAGGTTTTCTGAGCTCACCAGTACTTTGTCAAGATTTTCCAGCTGCTTATCCGGCAGCGCACCCTCGCTTTTCCGGCGTACGATGCGTGTAAAACCGATGATGGCATTCAGCGGTGTGCGCAGTTCGTGGTTCATGTTTGCCAGGAAAACTGTCTTAGCACGGTTAGCTTGCTCCGCAGCTGTACGCGCTTTCTGCGCTTCCGCATACAACCTGGCGTTTTGCATAGCCTGCCCAAGAGTGATGGCGATGGTTCGCAACAAGCTTTCGTCAGCCTGGTCGAACATGCCTTCTCTGGAAGCGTTTTGCACGCTGAGAACCCCCACAGCCTTGCCGCCAGCAAGGATAGGCACCCCCAGGTAAGAAAGAACGGGTTTGCCGATGGTTTTTGCGCCGATTTCTAGTAAATGGTCATCCAGATGTTCGTTGATGCGAAGCGGCTGGTTGGTCTGCAATACCCTGCTGGTCAATCCTTCGCCGTAGTCAATCGGCGCAAGATCCTCGCCATATGTATATGGAAAGTGAATCATCCCACCTGCTTCGTCCCACAGGGCAACATAACAGATGTCCGCACGGACTATCTT
>CAZTMX010000202.1:0-5287 GCA_964614855.1 uncultured Anaerolineaceae bacterium
CCGACGGACTCTGGTTTGACTTTAGTAGCGGGGAGTGGATTCGAACCACTGACCTTCGGGTTATGAGCCCGACGAGCTGCCACTGCTCCACCCCGCATCGTTATTCTGTTTTTTGAGCGGCGGACATTGTAACACGCCAATTGCAAACGGTCAAGGCAAGATGGCAGGCAATATCTTAGCGTTTATGGACCAAAAATCAGCAGTTTCCAGCTGTCAAGATTGCTGGTTTGCGTGACAGTTACTACTGGCTGAAGCGTAGGGGTTGGGGTTACCGGTGAGACCTGCACCGGCACCACCATCTGGTCCCCAGGGCGTGCCATATGGTTCTGGTAAGCCCATTCGGCAGCAGCGGCGGGTGATGTGGCATATGCGATCTGTGTTGCCAGGGCATCTCGGGTTTGTTGTTTATCTAACACCAATTGGCTGATTTCCTCACGGGAAGTGATCAGTGTGTTTAACTCAGTGGTGCGGGAATTAAAATCCATCACCAGGAAAGCCAGCACCACGAGAGTGAAGATTAGAACGCCGTATTTCATGCCTATCTCCTGGGCTCGATCGTTTTATTGCGTATATCCTTCATCTTACACCAAGCTGTGGTTTGGCGCAAGGCCTAAATACAAAAATTCCCCATCATTGCTGCACGTTTTGTACCAGCCAGGATGGGGAACCTGTGTGCCGAAGGAGGGATTTGAACCCTCACGAGCGTATGCCCACTACGCCCTGAACGTAGCGCGTCTGCCAATTCCGCCACTTCGGCATGCGGACGTTATTTTACCTTGAAATCTGTTTTTGTCAACCATTTTTCCAAATGAAATTGATCTATAAAAAGAAAAATAATCTATAATAATGCGTTAGATGGATCTGGCACAGAGGTTGCATTCCAGGGAGGGGGTCCTTAACTGCCTGTTGTTTAGCACGACAGCGAAGCATGCTAGAAGCGAACGCTTGGCGAGCTCAACCGTGATGCAATCAAAGAAGAAAATGCCAGCTTTTTACTCGCATGCTATAATTTAGGACAGTCCATTCAGGTCATTATGTCGATGCTGCAACAAATCTTTGATTTGCTCACATTACCTCCCGGCAACCTGGCTTACCACCTGGTGCTGGCATTTTCCATTCTCGGCGCTCTGCAGATGGTATTCCTGTTGCGCGGCGATCATGTCGTTGAGGATACTCGCCCTGGTAGATTGGTTGCAGGCCTGGTCGGTTTGTTGCTTCTCCAGCTAGCCCAATTTGTGATATCCGGTTTTGCCTGGCAGGGTTTGATAGAAGGTGATTTCTGGCTGCCCCCGGTTGACAGGATTGTGATGCTGCTCAGCCTGGTGATCATCATCTGGCTCTGGCTATTTCCGGAAAAGACCCCCCGCTGGGATGCAGCCACAAGTATATTTGCTGTTCTGATCATCGCTGGAATGGTCTACTCAGTTTACTGGTGGCGTTTCCAATACCCTGTGCTTGCTTACAACCATTCTTGGGCGGATTATCTCATTAACCTGACAGCTATTATCTATCTGGGTGCAGGCGCTGTTTTGATCGCCTTACGGCGGCCTGATGGCTGGTTAATGGGAATGGTGATGTTCTTTATGCTGGCCTTGGGGCCGGTCTATCATATGATCTTTCCGATCAATTTGGGTGCGTATTCTGGAGCGGTAAGGGCTGCACAACTGGCAGCATATCCTCTCCTTTTTCTTTTATCACACCGTTTGCATCACGAGAGACCCCTTGAAGTTGCTCAGTATTATTACCAGTCAGAAATTCAGTTAGACCCTGACGCGCCGGCACAATATGTGAATTCTGATACCTGGCAAGCGCTTTCTGAATTGGCTCAGATGGAGCCATCCATACACAATGCTAACCGGATTTTATCCACCCTGGCAAGGTTGGCGCAAGCTGAAAGTTGCTTGCTGGTATTCAAATCAAGCCAGGATGAAAATATCATCTTCCAAACTGGCTTAGAACCGGAAACCGGCCAAGAATCAACCAAAGTTTCAATTGATATTGAAGATGTACCGCTTGTTTTCGCTGCCCTGGAAAATGGAATCACAGACCGCTTGCCTGTCAATGCAAATTCACTGGATTCCCTGGCGCTTGCCGAAGTTTTCAATCTTGAAGTGATCAAGGATATTCTCTATACCCCATTACGAACGCTTGGAGAGGCAACCGACCACGGGATTCTGCTCCTTTTTTCGGAATCCCTGACAAATTTGAGCGCAAGGCAATATGCTGCATTGCTCGATCTGATAACATTTGTGGCCTATATCCTGCAACACAACCTGGCAGTAGGACCTGGTCAAACAACAGCAATCGCAATCCCTCAAACCACGAACTTAGATTTGCGGATTGCGCTAGAGGAAATTGACCATCTGAGGGCAGGTTTGGCAGAAGCCGAACAAAGGCTGGCGAACATGCAGGAGAATGCATCCCAAATACAATCGTTTGCGCAGGATATTGAGCGAATTGATAATATCCTGCAAGATATCCGCCAACCGATCCAATCGGTAACCAGTAACGCTGAAACCTTGATCAAAGAAGGTGCATATCTCAATGAAAGTCAGCGTAAACGGCTTGAAAGGATCAAGATTTCCACTGAAAGGTTAACCCGGCTGGTTAGCGATTTATCCCAGACGATATCCCCCGAAACCAGAGTGGAGAATTTGACGATATCAGAAGTAAATATAAATAATCTTCTTGCTCGCATCGTTGGCGAAGTCAATACACGAATAGCTGCCAGGAAGATTGTTATCAGCAAAAAACTTCCAGCTTCTCCTATGATGATCGCCACAGATTTTCCAACTTTAGAAAAAATTCTGAAGACGATTATCCAAAATGCTGCCGATGTATCCCCGGATGGAGGTACAGTCCACGTCCAGGCAGCCGTAGAACGTATTGAAGGCAGCCCTGATTTTGTCCTGGTCCAGGTGACCGATAGCGGCGGTGGGATCGATCTTAGTGATGTTTCTTCCAGGTTTAACCCACCTGGTAATCATCGAAACCAGTTAGAAAAACTGGGAAAGAATGGATTGGATTTTCTGGTCTTAAAAGCCCTTGCCAGCACCCTGGGTGGGAGTATCTGGATAGATAATGAACCTGGTCATGGGACTGTCTACAGCGTGTTAATCCCTACGGAAATGCAACCCGATCCACGGTCTTCGAGAAAGGCGACAGGAAGTGTCTGAGCGAGGACAAATCCTGTTTGCGGTTCTGATGGCTCTCATGTCAGGAACCATCCTGATGGGCGCAGCTTTACTCTCGCTTGTGGAAGGCGGCGCGACAGCCAACAGATTTCCTGCCCCAACCGGTGCAGCTGGCACGGAAATGCAAACACCAACGCCGGTCTTATCTGGTGGAAGTTTACCCACACAAATAACTGCGCCGCCAACAGCCACTCCAGCTCGCCCTGCAGTGGATTGCAGATATCCTGCAGGCTGGGTAGCCTTTATGGTACGTTCCGGTGATACCCTGAGATCGTTAAGCTTTGCCACAGGCATCAACTTAACCGAATTGCTGGAAGCGAACTGCCTGAGGGAAAATGCACCTCTCTTGCCGGGGGATACAATCTATCTTCCTTTTACTCCGTATTCAACTCAAGTCCCACCGGTATTGCCCTGGTCTACCGGGACAGCAACCCAAAGCCCAACGCAGACACCGGTTTTGCTGCCCACAGCCACCGCCACGGCGCCAATCGCGACAAGCACCCAGACGCTGCCAATAGAAACGCCAGAATCTATAATAACTCCAGAACCAACTGAGGTCTCTGTCCTTCCAAATGTGTTTGAGCCATCTCAGCCCCCACACAAATCAGCACAAATCGCCAGTGTGATAAACCAATGAACAAACATATCCAATACTACTTATGGCTGATAATGATCCTAGCGCTTCTGGCAGGTTGTATGCCGCAGGCAGCAATGAGTATCCCAGTTGCATTGAACCAGGCGACTGCCACACCCAGTCCAACCTACGTCCTGCCGGCGGAAGATGCCACGCCTACTCCCACGCCTTTTCAACCATTGCCTCCAACCCCGGAAGTCCAACCCACCGAAATTATCATCGTCCCGCCAACAGAGACAGCGACACCGACACCCCAAATCACCCTGCCTCCTGAAGGTCAGCCAGAACAAACCCTGGAGCAACCGCAAGGAAAGTTGGTGAATATCTTACTGCTGGGAGCCGACAAACGTCCGGGCTCAAATCTGTTCCGCACCGATACGATTATATTGGTCACATTCAATCCTGAATCCAACAGGGTCAATATGACCTCTTTCCCACGCGATTTGTATGTGACTTTGCCAGGATGGGGATCGAACCGCATCAACACAGCCTGGGTTTACGGCGGGTACAAGATGTTGTCCAATACCTTCAAACATAATTTCGGTGTCAAACCGGATTATTATGTCTTGATCAATTTTTCTTCCTTTAAGGGCATCGTGGATGGGTTAGGTGGTTTGGACGTAAATGTGGGACAGCCGCTCTCCGATTACCGCGCCGGCTATTGGGTAAATATCCCTGCAGGCATGGTTCACATGGATGCGGACACCGTGCTGTGGTATGTACGCTCCAGGAAGACCAGCAACGATTTTGCCCGCAACCGCCGCCAACAAGAGGTCTTGCAAGCCATTTTTGAGAAAATGCTATCCATGGACGCGGTCAAACGTGCGCCCGAATTGTATGATCTTTACAAAGACAGCGTAACCACCGACTTGGGGTTGGGCGATATGCTCTCTTACCTGCCTTTTGCTGCGCGCTTAGCCGAATCGCGCGCAATCAAACAGTATTACATTGGCCCCAAGCAGGTGTACGATTGGATTACACCTGAAGGCGCCATGGTCCTGTTGCCCAACCAGCAAGCGGTGATGCAAGTGATTCGAAAGTCACAAAACCTGCAGTAAATTCCTGGTTTGTCATCACCAGGCCTCTAGAAATACTTTATCTTGTTTCTCTTCTAAACACCCCTGGGTTTGCGCGGTTTTTTCACCGGCGCAGCCTGGGGTGTTGTTTTTGCTGTAGGCGCTTTCTTTGCGCGTGGCGCTGCTTTTGCGTCAGGTTCTGCGCCAGGTTTTGCAGCGGCTTTTGCGGAAGATTTCGCTGCAGGTTTTGCGGCAGCTTTAGCGGCGGGTTCTACTGCAGCTTTTGCGGCAGGTTTAGCGGCAGGTTTTGCACTGCGTTTGCGCTTCTCCACAGGTTTACCTTCTCCGGGCCGGGGGGTTTCGAGCGGAACACTCAGGCTAATTACGTTATCTGCAGATTTTGTCTCGAGGATTGATTTTCCGCGCGCAGTACGAGTTTGCAG
>CAZTMX010000203.1:0-5253 GCA_964614855.1 uncultured Anaerolineaceae bacterium
ACAGCGCTTCGACGAATTTTGGCAAATCGGCGGGCGAGGCGATCAAATCCAGGTAATCTGATATTTCAATGCTGCCCAGCAACATGATTTTCTCTTTTTCATCCTGTCCTTTGGTGATAAATAAAGGGGCAATTCCCGCCAACCGGTCATCATCCTGTCGAGCGGTAACAATCATTAGCTCTCCATTGGACCATTCTCCGCCGCCCAGTGTCTGCCACCAGCCAAATAGATACTCATGGCGTAGAAACGGCACGTGACTTGCACTGCAGCATGCTAATAGATCATTCCATTCTTTAGAAAGCGCTTCAAAGCCTGCCAGTGTGTTAATGATGTTGAGACGCATAAACCTCCTGTTCCATTTCTTGGGCGCGAGAACGAGCCCCACCCATCGATTAAGTCTCATTTTACCAGTATAATGTCAGCCAGGAGTTTTCATCCAGAGAGACACGCCTATGTCCACTTCCTTCGATATTCATCTACTACCCATTGCACGCTATGCAGGCCAGGAATATCCCGATCTTATCGGGGTGCTGGCGGCTGACCCGCCTAAACGCGCCGCCCGCAGCCGCATGTCCGATCGCCTGGTGCTGTACCTGGCAATGGCAGGGAATTTGCAGTTGTCATCTACCAGGCAGAACGAAATCCTGGCTGAGCTATCCAGGGTGTTTTATGCTTCGCAGGGCAGTGTTACCTCAGCGATGCGAGCAGCAGCCGAGGAGTTGAACAAGATCCTGATAGAGGAAAATCGCAAGGGAGCAGCGACAGGACGCCAGGGCGCGGGTTTGCTTGCACAGCTTGTCCTGCGTGCAGACCAGGTATACCTGGCACAATCGGGTCCGCTGCACAGCATATTAGTGACAGAAAATGGCGCAGAGCTCCTGGTGGATCAGGCGTCGTCAATCCAGGGTCTGGGTTTGGCGCGGGCTGTAGAGATATTTTTTACCCAGTTCAATTATCAGGCCAATAGAACCATTTTGCTGGCTGGATTGGCTGATCCTACCTGGAGCCCTCAGTCATTAAGCGCGTTGCATGTTCAAGGTCCAGAGAGTATCCGCCGCCGCCTGACCAATCAATCGACATCGGATATCAATCTCCTGGGTATCCAGATGCGCCCGGGGAAGGGAAAAATCCACCTGCTGCAAAACCGTCAGGCTGTACCTCTATCAGAAACGCCAGGTGTAGCCTCGCAACCGATGCCAGCTATACAGCCGGGAACGCTTTCGCAACCCCTGCCAGGTCAAAAACCTGCGCAGGCCTCGCAGCCAATGCCGGCGCCCATCCCCCTGGCTCAAGAACCGGAACCACAGGCTGTCGAAAGTAGTTTTTCATTACAAGAAGCGGCACCGGTGGTAAAAGGACTGGAACCAGAACCAGGATTGAAACCTTCCAGAGCAAGTTCTGGAGCAACTGCTGGCAAGAGTTTAAAAACGGGCGTGCGGCGCGGGGTGGGTTTGCTGGGTTCATTCTTGGGGCGTATCTTCCCCCAGGATGTATTTCGTGCAGTCCCATCGACGATCATGGCTTCCATCGCGGTTATTGTGCCGGTTGTGGTGGTTACAATCGCCAGCGTAGCTTATTTCCGCCTGGGCAATACGGTTCAGTTTGATCTCTTCTATTCACAGGCGCAGGAAACTGCTGTGCGTGCGGTACAAAGTGAAAGGGCTTTGGAACAGCGAACCCAATGGGTCTCTGTTTTGGCGTTGCTAGACCGGGCGGAGCGTTTTCAGGTTACCAATGAAACCAAGGCTTTGCGTGCCCAGGCAAATGCTTCACTGGATGGGATCGATCAAATCAAGAGGTTAAATTACCAACCCGCCATTGTTGGCGGCTTACGTGCGGATGTCAATATCACCCGCATGGTTGTCTCACTAGATGACCTGTATTTATTGGATGGGAACAGCGGTAAGGTTTTTCGGGCACAACCCACAACGGAAGGTTACAAGATCGACGCATCCTTCCAATGTGGTCCGGTTTCTGCAGGGGCAAGCAGCGTAGGAAAATTCATCGATATCATCCCCTGGTCCCCTGTCTATGAGCCAAAAGGCACCGTTTTGGGGGTCGACCAGGCGGGAAACCTGGCTTTTTGCCAGCCTGGACAACCAGTGTTTGTCCTGCAATTAGCGCTGCCTGCATCGGCTGCAGATGGTTTGAAGGCTGTTTCGCTAAAGCAGGCTGATCTATACGTGATGGAAGAGAATCCGCGTACAATCTGGATCTACCGCCTGGGCACATTTGATAAAGCGCCCAGGGAATATTTCGCCAGCGAAAGCGAGAAACCAGCAGATTTTAACAACGCCGTTGCATTGATCGCTGATCGTGAAGACCTGTATCTTCTGCATGAGGATGGGAATTTTACATTTTGTTTTACCCAGGATGTGCCCTCGGTGCCGGTGCGCTGCAAGGATGCAGTTTTCATGGATATGCGCCCTGGTAGAGAAAACCTGCCTATGGTTTTCGATCATCCATTCCAACAGGTTTTGTTGAGCCCACCCCCGGATCCATCTCTATATTTTCTGGAGCCGAACAGCCATGCAGTCTATCATTTCAGCTTGCGCAGCCTGGCTTTTCAAAGATATTATCTTCCTTTAGAAACACTTTCGCAGCGAGTGGCTACCGCATTTGCCATCTACCCGGCGCGGCGCAGCCTGTTCCTGGCAATTGGCAACGAAGTGTACTACGCAGCCTATCCATAGAAACACCAGGCTTTTTATTCTATTTGTGAGATTTCAGGGGAAGACTTCTTTGATAGAGCTTCTTCGGTTTTTACATACAAACCCGGGATATCTGGCAGGTTTGCCCCACTGACCTCAAGGATCACTGGTTGGCGTACGTGAGTGGGTGTGCGCAAATTAAAGCGAAAACCGACTTTCCCAATATGGATGATATCCCCGTGTTCCAACCCCGCACCGCTTCTTGAAACCGGTGTGTAGTTGATCCAGGTTCCCGATATTGATCCTTCATCTTGCAGCAGGAAGCATCCGTCTGATTTGCGTACCAGGCGCGCGTGATGTTTCTCAACCGAGGGGTCATGCAATACCAGCCCCGCCCAATTTGCATCGCTGCCTATCAACAGTTCTGGAATTGAGACAACAAAAGGCGCTTGATCGGTTGTCATGCTGGCGTCGCTCAGATGATAAAGCAGCGCATAGGCTTTGGAGGTCAGGTGGCGTTGGCCCCACGGCAGGGCGTTTTTCCAATCCATAGGATGGGCTTCTGGCATCAAACCTGCTGCGCTGCCAACTGGCTGCGTCAATACATCCTCTTTTCGCTGGGCAGCCTGGATTGCGCGTCCAGGCTTGGGTCGTAACCTCCCGCCCAGGATCAGCACCAGGAGGAGTATTGAGCCTGAGAGGACTACTCCGAGCCCGATTAGGATGGGTGTATTTTCCAATAGTCCCGCCCACTGGTTTGCCGCGCTCTTTTCCACCCGGATATCCACCGGTATTTCAACACTGGTGCCCTGCATGCCGTATTCATCCAGCAATTGGACCTGCAGCACATGCGTGCCGTCCGTGTCGATCCCGCTAAGATCCCAGGAGAATGTATCAAAGGGCGGGCTGTTATTTTCAAAGACGGTCACCCCATCAACACTGAGAGACGAGCTGATGATGGAGCGTTTTCTACCGTCTGGAAAATCGAAAATCACCTGAAAGACCTGTTGCCCGGGTTCGTAGGCATCCAGGACAGCTGATTTTGTTGCGACTTCCTGATTCTCGTCTGAGAGCGGCTGGCGGATAATTGTAAGGGGTGGGGCAATAAAAGCAGCTTGTGGGGGTTGGATATCCAGGGAAAATGAATGAGGATTTGTTTGCAGGTTTTCCTCTGGTGTTTTAATGAGTGCTGAAATTTGGTGATCTCCACTGGATCTTATTGCAGAAAGATAGGTGACCTCATAGATCCAGCGATACTCCTGCAGGTAACTTTCCGGATCCGGTATGGCCTCTTCCCCTGAAAAAGCGAAAAACAAACCGCCAGTTTGTGCTGCCAGATCCATCAGGCGTTTTACACCTGCGGTCTGGAACCCGCCGGTGGAAGATACCAATAAGATATGTATCGAAACATCCTGTTGGTTGGCTTGCATAATCAAATTTTCTAGCGGGTCGAGCTCTCTTGCTTCGAGCGGTGAGGTAATAAACAGGATGACGCGATCCATCCCTGGGCGCGGCGTGGGATCGTTGGCGATGGTCACGGCGCGAAATAAGCCGTCCAGGGATGGGACAGCCTCGCGTGCATCGATCTCAGCTTGGTTCAGCCGTTCCAGCCAGGCGCCGGCATCTTTGACATGGCTGATTTCGGGTCCTTTGTTGATTACCAGGCTTAAGTCATCGATATCGGATCCTACCCGGCTTTTCGCCCACTTTGACAAGACTTCTTTGATCGTGTCGTAGCGCGAGATCGCCTGGCTGTTTCTGATGGCAAAAGCCGGGCCAGGGTTGATAGAAACAACAAATTGGGAGCCATTTTTAAGCAGGTTGATTTCGGAAACCGGAATTGAAATGTCATTTTCCAGTACGGTCAGGTTTTCTGTGCTGATACCGCGCACAAATTCTCCCTGGCTGTTGTGAACATCCAGGAAGAACTTTATGACAGGGAAATTGTCGTATTCGGGGAAACGGATACTGGCGTTTGATCCACTTTGCGCAGAAGCAGGTAACGCAGATATTAATAACGCCAGAGCCAGGAATAAACTTAAAACCCTATGAAGCTGCATGTAAAAATTGTAGCATAAGGTTATCGAAGAGTGTTTTACGCGATGATTAAGGTTAGGTTATATACCAGGTGATAGATTTCCCAATTTCGCTAGATCCTCCCACAAATTGCCCTTCTATCACTCCCATTCAATGGTGGAAGGGGGTTTGCTGGTGATATCGTATACCACGCGGTTTACCCCATCTACTTCATTGACGATGCGGTTCGCCACGTGGGCTAAAAGCTCGTAGGGCAGCCTTGCCCAATCGGCTGTCATGAAATCTTCAGTGGTTACTGCGCGCAGTGCGATAGTTTCTTGATATGTGCGCTGGTCGCCCATTACGCCCACACTGTAAACCGGTAAGAGGACGGCAAAGGCCTGGGATGTCCCGTGCAAGCCCTGGAGTTGCCCCAGGCTTTCTGGTGAGGCATCCTGAGGATATTCCGCTTTTTGCGATAGTCTCAACAACCCTGCCCGGGATAATTCGCTGGTGAAAATCGCGTCGGCCGCGCGCAGTTTTTCAATTCGCTCGGGTGTGATTTCGCCCAGGCAGCGAACTGCCA
>CAZTMX010000204.1:0-5215 GCA_964614855.1 uncultured Anaerolineaceae bacterium
ATGGTCATCTCCCAAGTGGTGATTGGTTTGTTGGCCTGGTTTTACCCATCAGTTCTTCCCAACCAGTGGTTGGAATGGGCTGGCCAACGCACAACAGGCACGCTGAGGTCTTACGGCGCATTCGCTGCGGCGATGATTTTTGGCGGTTTGCTGCTCTTGCATACAGCCTTGCAAGGCGAACGCGTGCCATTTCGAAAACTTTACCTGTCTGTCTTTTTCTTATCGATCTTTGGTGCTTTCATCTCATTTTCTCGCGCTGGCTGGCTAGCAACAGGTGCCGTACTGGCAGGGCTGTTCTTTTTGTATCCAAAATCCGCTCTGCGCACGTTCATCATACTTCTACCGGTTGTGATCCTACTGGCTGCTGGTCCTCTGGCAGGGCAGGTGGAGTGGGCAAGTGAGCGATTGGATTCCGAAGAATCAGAAGCTTCAGCGTTGAGCCGTTTGCCCACCTACCTGGCCAGCCTGCGCATGATCCAGGCGAAACCCCTGTTTGGTTGGGGGTATGAAAACTTCAACCGCTACGATTTCCAGTTTTACCGCCGGGTGGGCGACCTGGTCAACCCGGATAAAGATCATTCCTCACATAATTTCTTTCTCACCTTGTTGGCTGAGCAAGGAATATTGGGTTTCATGTTGTTTCTTTTTCCGTTTGGCTACTGGTTTTCGCTGACCGCCAGGACTATGCACACCATGCCGTTGGATGGCTTTTTCAGCAGGAAGTTTACCAGCATTCTCTGGCTTTTCCTGCTAGGCTTTTTGATCCTTAACTTATTTCAAAGCATGCGTGTGCCGTATGCACTGGGGCTGATGTGGGTCTGTTTGGGCTTGTTGGGAACGGTAATTTCCCGGTTTTATGGGCAAGATTCTGCGTCTACATTCGTGGGATCCTCGCCAGCGACACAACAGGAGACCTACAGATAATGAAGCAATACTCACAAAACCTGTGGCTCTCCATAACGGATTCGGCGAAATTCCGCCGCTTCTTGAAGCAAGGGATTGGCTCACGCTTGATGCACAACCAGGCAGTCCAATATCTGCACCTGAGTGGTCTAAATTTGCTCTCGGGTTATCAAAGCCGGGCAAATGCCAGCCTTTTTCAAAATATACAAACCTGCTGCCTGTTTATCGGCCATACAAAAAGCGGTAATAGTATGATCGGGTCGCTGTTAGATGCGCACTCCAATATGATCCTGGCTGATGAAGCGGATACACTTCGGTTTCTCCCCGCAGGTTTTCAAAGAAATCAGATTTTTTATCTTCTACTCAGAGCATCCCGCCGCGAAACGCAAAAAGGCAGGGTAACTGCCCGCCGTCTGGGTGGATATTCCTGGCAGGTGCCGGGACAGTGGCAAGGGAAAGCCGCTGAAATCCAGGTGATTGGAGACAGCACCTCAGGCACAACCACCCGCCGGTTGGGATCATACCCGGGGCTCTATCCTCAGCTCCAGGAAATATTAGGAAATATCAAAATCAAGTTTATCCATATGATCCGCAACCCTTACGATCCGATCAGTGTGATGATGGTTCGGGGTAAACGGTCCTTTGAAAACGCATTTACACACTATGCAACGAGCTGCGAATACCTGGAAGGTATTTATCAAAATATCGGGGTTGAGAATATTCTCCCCATCCGTTATGAGAGTTTTATTGCCCAACCAGAAACGCAGCTTGCAGCCCTTCTGGAATTCCTGGGGGTGAAAGGAAGCGATGATTATCTCCATGCTTGCAGCGGCATCATCAAGAGCCCGCCCCAGCAACCCCGCCAGATGCTGCATTGGGAACCTGACTGGATCGAGACTGTCCAACGCAAGATCGAGCAGGTGGAATTCCTGGAAGGATATTCATTCACCAGTGGAACCGCTGGCTCTATCGAGGTTTCCGGCTTTTCAAGACCGGCTTCTACAGATCTGCGCAAATTATCACCAACAAGCTGAATGAGCAACAGAAATGAACCAACAACAAGTTGAATCCTACCCCTTAACCTATGACTCGGATTCCCCTGGTTTGGAATCTGTCCTGCAGTTATTTCAGTTGCTTAATGAGACCGGCATCCGTTATGTGCACTGGAAGAGCAACATCCGCTTGGACCTCAGCCTGCGAGGCGGCACAGATCTCGACTTGCTGGTGGATAGAGAGCAAAGCCAATACTTCCGCAGGATACTTCTTCAGCAAGATATCAAACCTGTCACCCCTCCAGCTGGACAGCGCTACCCCGCCATGGAGCATTATCTGGGCTTTGATCCAGACAGTGGAAAGTTATTCCACCTGCATGTGCATTACCAGCTAATCCTTGGCGAGGAATACATCAAGAATTTTCGCCTTCCGCTTGAAAAGGAATTTCTCGGTAAGTTCCATTCAGTCCACGGGGTAAACATCCCTGATCCAGAACTGGAAATCATCGTCCTGGCAATGCGTGTGCTGCTTAAGTACCGCGACCGCGATGCCGTCAAGGATATTTTATCCATCCGCTCGCCTGGGATAAAAAAGTACTTCAAACAAGAGCTGGAGTGGCTGTTGGCTCAAACAAGCATAGAGCAGATTACCCAGACCCTGGAAACACTGGCGGGTATCCTTCCGGGTGAGATCATCCTGGATTTTCTGCGCACCATTCAGACCAGCCCTCGCGATGGGTGGAAACTTGCCAGCTTGCGTGGAAAACTGCGCCGTGCGTTGAGCCAGTACCAGAGACGCGAACCACTCCAGGCTGCGGCGGTGTATTTTCTCCAGCTCTGGCAGCGCAGAAAATCCTTTGCCAGGGTATCCCCCACATCGCGTATGACCTTACCCGGTGGTGGGCTGTCGATTGCGCTCATCGGTGTAGACGGCGCAGGCAAATCAACACTGGTTAAAGAGCTCGCTGGATGGCTTTCCTGGAAATTGGATGTGCACAGCTATTACCTGGGCAGCAAACAACCCGGTTTGATGAGTGATCTTTCCTATTTGACCTTTCGCATGTTACGCCGCAACCACATGTTGCTTTCTCATGTGTTTCGTGAAAGTCACGCCTTCAACCGCTGGCTCGCCAGCGCCAGGCAGCTTGTCCTTTACTGGCACCATCTTTCACTTGGAAGAGACAGGTACGAACGGTACCGCAACGGAGTAAAAAAGAGTGCCGTAGGATCCATCGTGATATTCGATCGTTTTCCAGTTTCGACAATTGCCGCGGACATGCATGCCGATCACTTGGACGGACCACAAATTGAAAAAATTGCGGCAATGACGGGCGATACCCGCGCGCAATCAATGATCCGAGCTGAAGACAATATATATCGCTCTTTCCAGGCGCCGGATGCCTTGATCTTGTTGATGGTCAGCCCGCAAGTCTCCTTGCAGCGCAAACCCGATCACCGCCCGGAAGCAATCGAAGCCAAATATCATACTCTCTCTCAACTAAGCGAGCGGGCTGATGTCCATGACAGCTCATCCGCTGTGTATCCATCCACACGCATAATCCAGATCAATGCGGAAGAACCCCTGGAAACTGTATTGATGCGAATAAAAAGGGAAGTATGGAATCTCATCTGATGAACGGGTTTAGGCACATCGAATTCTTTGGCACTCCGGGGTCGGGAAAGACCACCTTGCTGCCTGTCCTTTCGAGCCATTTAAGTGCACATAACTGGCGTCCTTACACAGTTGTTGAAGCCGCACGACCCTTTACACTTCGCAGCAAAACCGGGAAATTGGTCTCCAGGCTCGTGCCTGCCAGTTTAAAACAACAAATCCTGTGGCAGGTTTTCTATTTGTCCAGCCTGGCATCGAGGCGAAAATTTTATGCAAAGAATAGAGAGCTCATCCAACAGGTGATGGATTTTCAGCGTTCGCGCCCTGCAGCGGCTGGAGTGACTGAAAGAGGCGTCATTCATTGGTTTGAACGGCTGGCTGGTTATTTTGAGTTTTTAGTAAGCTATGCGCAGCCCAGAGAAATCCTGCTTTTTGATGATGGTTTTGTCCACCGCACAATCCACCTTTTCGCATCGGATGTTGAAGAACCTGACCCGCTGCGTATCCGGCAGTACCTGGATCTGATACCCAAACCAGATTTGGTGATCATCCCCCACGCCCCACTGGATACCTGTCTTGAGCGTGTCGTCCAACGTGGAGTTTGGAAACACGCCAGTCATAAAACACCGCAAGAGCTCAGACAGTATCTTGCCAACGCCGAAATGGTAGTCAATACGGTTTCTGCCTATCTTCAGGAGAAGAATTGGCCTTTGCTTACCCTGGATAACAGCGCTGAGGGCGCCAGGTCTTCACAGACAGAAATGATCCGCAAACTGGAAACCGAACCATTATTTTCCGGTTTCCAGGAGGGTACAAAGATCGATAATACACTTCCAATCGCCGTAACGTCTTATCCTGCTGCCCCCCGGGTGCCAGGTTTTCCCCGCCCGTCGCGGCTGAGTGGTTCCATTCGTTCTCGCATGCGCCCCTTGGATATCGACCTGGCAACAATCGAGCATATCCTTCGTGAGTTTAGTTTCTCGATGACTGCGCCAGCGCAGAACCTGCCATTGAGCCGCCGCACACATAACGTTCTGGTCCACACCGAGGCTGGGAAGAAAGTCGTCAAGCAATACAGAAAAAAGCTGCCGGTGTCCACCATTGAATACAGTAATTCCATCCTGCTGCGATTGGCTGAGCTGAATTTTCCCAGCCTGCGTCTCGCCCTGACACAAAACGGTGAGACCTTTGTCACCCACACAGGAAACAACTACTCAGTAACCAGTTTTGTTGAAGGGCGAAGTTACTCACAAAGCCTGCTTCAGCGTGACCACCGCCTATCCTTGTTGGCATCTGCAGGTGAAACTATGGCAAGGCTGCACCAGGCTTTGAGCGATTTTTCTCCATCCGGCAGCCATCATCTGGGTTTTTCCAGCAGCACCGGGAAATGGGTGCGAGATTACGCCTGGCATGAGCAAAAAACCAGAGAGTTACGCAACCTGTCGCTCAAACACGATCACCAACCCGACCAGGTCCATCTGGATTGGCTGGTGGAAAATTACCAATCCATTCTTGACGAGCTCAAGGTGATGGACGGCCAGCTTGACCAGGCAGGGTTGAAACGCCTGATTGTACATGGAGATTACGGGCTGCACAACCTGGTGTACCCCCAAGATGCGCCCATCACTGTTTTGGATTTCGAAACTGCGCGGCTTGAGTGGCGTTTGAGCGACCTGGTGTCGGCTCTATCCAGGCTGCGTTTCAGAAG
>CAZTMX010000205.1:0-5209 GCA_964614855.1 uncultured Anaerolineaceae bacterium
TTCAGTAAAAATTATATTTATCGATATTGATGAAGACCAGGATTAACCTCAGTAGTTAGTAACTATCAATGGCAAAATCACTAATATTTGAAGTGTTTCGATATCCAGCCCGGTATGCTTCATGTTGCGTGAATAACCATTGATGCAGCTCACCCAGTGAGCGGATAGAGCGAACCAATTCTTTAACATTCTCTAAACTCGCAGCTTCCTTTTCCCGGCGCGCCGCCAGCATCCCTGCATCCAAGCCTTCATCAGAGACAGCCACGAAATCAAGGTTTACTTCGAGATAACCTGTTTCCAACCCGTACACCCAGGTGAAAATCTCTTTTGTGCGGGGAAAATGAAACTCCGAAGTAATAACCAACAACCGCTTCAGCCGAAGCGGCTGGACATGGATCAAGCGCGAAAAATAAGCATTACCGATTGTGTCAAAAGAACAGGTCTCGGTCAATATCTTGCTTTCATCCACTCCCGCCGCCAGTAAATACCTTGCGCCTGCAACGGATTCATAGATCGGGAAGCCTTTTTCATCCAAAGGCGGCGGACGGTGGCTAGTGCCGGCGCTGAGGCATATGATATAGCGGGTGTCGCGATATGTGAGTGCGCGATCAAACCTGCGTTTCGACCATTCCGGCAGCTCTCCGCCTGCGCGTACACCACCGCCGGGGATCAGGATCGCATCATATCGTTCCATAGAGCTGCCTCCTAACGGGCTCCCTCATAATGAAAGCTATCACACAGAACCGTAGTTCACTGCTCTTGCTAAGGCAAAATCACCCCAGCGCCACATACACCAGCACACTGATATAGTGAGCCAGCGCGCCCAGGATGACAAAGATATGCCACACCTCGTGAAAACCAAATACACCCGGTTTGAAATTCATCTTTTTCGTGATGTAAATAACCGCCCCCAGTGTATATGCCAGCCCGCCAGCGACAAGCCAGGCCAATGCCCCAGGCGGCATCGAGCGCAGCATCTCACCGACCGCAGCCAGGCACAACCAGCCCATCGCCAGGTACACCCCTGCGGTCACCCAGCGCGGCGCCTTGATCACAAACAACTTGACCAGCACACCCACCAGCGCCAGCGACCAGATTACCGCCAGCATCCCCCAACGCCAGAAGCCGTCAAAAAAATGATAACAAATGGGTGTATAGGTGCCGGCGATCAGCAGGTAGATGGCTGAGTGATCCAACTTGCGCAAAGCCAGCATAACCTTTGGACCCGCCTGCGTCATGTGATACACCCCGCTGGCAGCAAACAGGCTCACCAGGCTGGCACCGTAAATCGCCAGCGAGACCACCTTCCCCGTTGCGCCCCATCCGGCGATCATCAAAACGATCAAACCCGGAACCGCCGCCAGCGCTGTCCCCAGGTGTGTCAGGGCGTTGACCGGTTCACGAAAATATTTGAGAAAGTTATACTTTTGCATACTGGTTATTATAAATGATAACCGCAGGCTGGGCTCCAGTCCGCGGTTTATCAAAACTAATTCCTACCTCATCTGCGTGTTATGCGGCAACCTGCGTTTTTCAAATCTTACTCCTCACTCATCTGCGGGTTGTGCAGTAACCTGCGGTCTCACCAAGCTTACTCTTACCTCATCTGCGTGTTATGCGGCAACCTGCGTTTTTTGCATTTCACACGCCCGACACTGTTATCAAGCTCACTTCGCCGCCGGAAAGCTGACCTTCGGCTCGCCCACCAGCATGTAGCGCTTGACCAGGTCGTAGACCGTTTTCACGGTATCAACCACAATCACGATCATCACCACTGTGAAGGCAATAGTCAAACCCATCTGCACGGTCGGCTGCAGGACTGCCAATTCGGCGGGGAGATCCCCAACAAATTCTACCAACGGCAGACCGCCGAAAACGATGCGGTAGATCACGAACAGCGAGAACAGGTCGTCCAGGATTTCGGCTATACGCAGCCCCAGGTTCCAGCGCCCGGTCGCCAGCAGCGCCAGGTTTACCAGCACCCCAAACCCTACCGAGAGCAGGAACAGCCCCAGGTTGGCTTCCAGCGCCGGGGAGCGCATGCTGATCGCGTTTGGAAACCAATCCGCCAGGTGTGTTGGCACGTAGAACAGCGCCGCCAGGAACACCAGTTCAACAGTTAGCTCAACAGCCTTGCCCGGCCGGCTGACCACATCCATCTGCTCGACTTTTTCCAATTTGTACGGATCGAACGGCTCGTCCATATCACCGGTGCGCACATTGAAGTACTGCATGATCGCAAAGGCAATCGTCAAACCGCCGACCATGCTGATAAACCCCTGCATAGATTGCAACAGCCACTCGCCGAGGCTGGCGCCGGTGAAGGCGGAAACCAGCGGGAACAACCCGACCAGCGAACCAATTGCCCAAACTGAGAAGAGAATGGTCAGGATCAGGCGGTAAAGCGGGAAAAGCTCGGGGCCGACCAGGTACTGGCGCTGCGGGTTGTAGGATGCCGCCACTTTTTCAGGCGAACCGTACTCCTTCAACAACGCCGCAACCTGCTCCAGGCTGGGATCGGCGCCGGCGCGGTCTTCTAGCGCGTCTAATATCGCCGAGCGCAGCTCTGCCTGGATATCCAGGCTCTTTTTATACGGCAAGCGCTCCCCCACAGCAAAAATATAACGATCAATCATTTCATTTGCGTTCATCATTCTTCTCCTGACAGGTTGGTCTGTTTCAAAATCTTCTGCATAATATCTGACATCGTAAACCACTCGTTGGTCAGCGGCCCCAGCAGCTTGTTGCCATCCGGGCTCAGCACATAGTAGCGGCGCGGCCGGGCGCCTTCTACATTCCACTCGCTTTGCAGCAGCCCCTGCTCCTCCAGGCGGCGCAGCAGCGGGTAGAGCGTGCCCTGGTCTATCACCAGGCCTTGCCCAGCCAGGCTTTCGATCAACTCGTAGCCGTATTTCTGCTCTTCCAGTTGGTTGAGCACCGCCAGGGTCAGCGCCCCGCGGCGCAGCTCCTGGACGAATTTCTCGATAATCTCACCCAATTTGTTATCTTGTATCATGCTTAGTATTATACTGTGTTATATACAGTATGTCAAGAGAAAAAACGACCAGTTTTTTGACAAATATTTACACTGGTCGTTATCGATGCCCTTTTGGTGAAATCCAAGAGCGACAAACTTGCTAACCCAATCCAATTATTGAGGGAATGCCCTTCCTCTCTAAAAAAAAGCAGCTTACTCTCCCCGCCGCAGATATTTCCCGTACCCCGACTCAACCAGGATTTTCCCATCCTGGTACACAGTCTGTCCGCGCACCAGGGTCTGCTCCACGCGTCCCTTAAATGTCAAACCATCGTAGGCGCTGTACTTATTCTGATATAAGAGCATCTCAGGTTCCAGCGTCCACTCTGCATATAAATCCACCACGGCCAGGTCAGCGTCCGCACCGGGCTGCAGGCTGCCCTTCTTCGGGTACACGCCAAACAGGCGCGCCGGACCGGACGAGGTCATACGCACCAATTCGGGCAGCGCGAGTCCGCGCCTATGCACACCTTCTGTCAAGAGCACCGGCAGCATGGTCTGCACGCCGGACAATCCACCCCAGGCTTTCCAAATATTCTCGTTTCCAGCCTTTTTGAGTTCCCAGGTGCTGGGTGAGTGGTCCGAGCCGATGACATCCACCTGCCCCGCCAGCACCCGCTGCCACAGCCTTTCCACTTCCTGGCGAGAGCGCACCGGAGGGTCAGATTTGAGCACGGGTCCCAGGCGCAGAAAATCGCTTTCGTCATAGAACAGGTACACCGGACACGTTTCCACCGTAGCCTGCACACCCTCGATCTTCGCCTGCGCCACCGCATCCACCCCATCCGCCAGCGTGCAGTGCACAACATGCAGCCGCCCACCTGTGACTTTTGCCCAAAATAGCGCCCGGTTGATCGCTTCCAGCTCGGTTTCCGGTGGGTGTGAATCCAGCCAGGCCTGGCGGTCGATCCTACCCTGCGCCTGGAGTTGCCCTGTCAGAAATCGAATCACCCAATCGTTTTCGGCATGCACGCCCAGCGGCAGACCGGCTTCCTTCGTAAAGAGCAGCCCGGCATACAGTAAATCATCGTTGATATTCTTGAAATCGTCCACGCCGGTCTCGACCAGAAAGGCCTTTAGCGCGGTCACACCCTGTTCAACCATTCTCTGCAGATCGGCCAGGTTATTATCCACCAGCCCGCCCCAAAAACCGTAATCGATCACCGCATCTGGAGCCACCGCATCCAGCTTGATCTTCACCTTGGCAGCATCGATCGTGGATGGCACACTGTCCACCGGCATATCCATGATGCTGGTCACACCGCCGGCGGCTGCAGCACGTGTGGCGGCATAGTACGTCTCCCATTCCTTCATCCCGGGGTCTTCGAAGTGCACATGCCCATCCACCAGACCCGGCAGCAGCAACTTGCCGCCCAGATCGATGGTTTCGTGCGCAGCAATATCCGGCGCGCCGTGCACGACTTGTTGGATGTGTTCGCCATCGATGACTAAACCGCCGTGAAAGACTTCGTATTCATCCGAGATCTGTGCGTTTTTGAGATAAAGATCAGCAATCATACAATGCTCCAAAATTCACTGCCCTATTTCTTTGGGTACGCCCGATAAAACACCTGCGGCATATTCTTTAGCTCCACGGGGTCCAGCGGCATGTAGGCCTTGTACTTGCTGGTGCCCACACCGTATCCGATCAGCGCTTCCATAAATTTGAGCGCCGCCGCCACGCCGTCGATCACCGGAACCCCCAGCTCGGCCTGCATCACCTTGTCGAAACCGGTCAACCCGGCGCAGCCCAGCAGGATCACATCCGCGCCGTCCTGTTCCAGGGCCACCCGCGCTTCCTTCATCAGGTGGAATTTGACCACATCGTCGCTACTTTCTTCCAGCTCCGAGGTGTTGATGCTGGTCGGGCGCATCGAGGCGCAGCGCGTCTCCAACCCGTGCAGCTTGACCGAATCCCACAACAGCGATTCCCAGCGGTCGCCGGTGGTGACCACGCTGAATTTGCGCCCCAGCATGCAAGCCATATAATAGGAAGCTTCGGTAATGCCGATCACCGGTTTGCCGGTGGCTTCACGCGCTGCCTGCACCAACCCTTCATTACCATAACAGGCAAAAACAAAGCCGTCAAACTTATCCATGTTTTCCACAAACACCTGCAGTGCTGCCGCCGCGCCTAGCATCTCTTCGTAGATGCCTTCAATTGTGGCTGGT